>BLLW01000086.1 GCA_011959285.1 Lachnospiraceae bacterium
GTATCTGTTGGGGGAGGAACGCTAGATTTGCAAGTAATTTTTCGGTGGGAACCAGATGTGAAATATGGGGCAGGATTCAGAGCCGTGAATATATGAAGAGATTGTCTGATGAGGATGCTGAAAAGCGGATTGCATACGAAGTTTCTGTAAGCAAATTGGAATTGGTTGAAGAGTAGAAAACAGAAAGGCGGCAGAACGGAACGGATAAATGTTGATTTTTATACACTGCTATGATATGATTGCAATAACTTCTGGCAAATAATTCATATGAGGTGTATTTATGAGACAGGGAGCGGTACATATATATAGTGGAGATGGGCACGGAAAGTCGCCGGCTGCCCTAGGCAGGGCAGTGATAACTGCTGCTTTGGGGAAAAATGTGGTGATTATTCAGTTCCTGAAGGGGAAGGGGCTTGCAGACACCGAGTTTATACGCAGGCTTGAACCGGAAATCAAAGTTTTTCGTTTTGAAAAATCAGATATGATTTTTTTTGAACTCTCTGAAGAAAAAAAGACGGAAGAAGTGATTAACATCAAGAATGGAATTAATTTTGCAAAGAAGGTTCTTGCAACAGGAGAATGTGATTTGTTGATACTTGATGAAATTTTAGGACTGATCGACAACCATATTATTACAGTTGAAGAGTTGAAGAGTCTGCTGTCGGCAAGGGATGAAGAAACGGATGTCATCTTGACAGGAATTTCTTTGAATGATGAAATCTGCATGTTGGCAGACGAAGTTTCGAAAATTGAGACAATAAAGTACGGGCAGTAGCATCTTTTGCAAGATCACACGCATAGGAATGCGGCATTAAATTCAGCATAAAATCATAGCATCTGTGCGTTGACAGCAATTGCACATGGTGCTATGATATTTTTATATTATAAGACCGTTAGGGAAGAGATTCTGCGGCATAGTAATTTCACAGGATTTAGAGGTAGAGGTTGCGTGTTTTATGAGTAATTTTTTGGATGTGACAGGCACAGTGGAAGAAAAATGAAAGGAAAATACGCCGAAAGAGTTTGAGCACACTGGAATCAGATTCTTGGGCATGCAGTGAACAACTGTATGACTGTCATCAGTTACTGATGGGGCGCTATCCGATGAAGAAGTATTTGGATTAGTCGGTGCGCATACAAGTGCATCGATTTTTTTAAAGGAGGAGAAGATATGGCAATTTTTACAGGTGCTGGTGTTGCAATCGTTACACCTTTTAAGGCAGATGGAACGGTAAATTATGAAAAATTTGCACAGATAATTGAGGATCAGATCTTAGGCGGAACAGACGCGATCATTGTATGCGGGACGACGGGGGAGTCATCTACGCTGACCCATGAGGAGCATCTGGATGTGATCAAATATTGTGTGGAGAAAGTTGCAGGACGGATTCCCGTGGTTGCCGGAACAGGCTCAAATTGTACGGAAACGGCGGTATATCTTTCTACGGAAGCAGAAAAGTACGGGGCAGACGGACTGCTTTTGGTTTCGCCTTATTATAATAAGGCGACCCAGAACGGGCTTTACAAGCATTATAAGACAATTGCGGATGCTGTGAAGATTCCCTGTATCCTCTATAATGTACCCAGTCGTACAGGCTGTAACATTGCACCTGAGACGGTAGTGAGGCTTTGCACGGATGTTGAAAATATTGTGGGTGTAAAGGAAGCCAGCGGAAATATTGGTCAGGTAGTCAAACTAATGGCACTTGCTCAGGGAAGAGTAGATTTATATTCTGGCAATGACGATCAGATTGTACCGCTCCTTGCGCTGGGAGGAAAAGGCGTTATCTCGGTGCTTTCCAATGTGGCGCCTAAGCAGACACATGATATCTGTGCGAAATTTTTTGAGGGTGATATTGAGGGAAGCAGCAGGGAACAGCTTCGTGCAATTCCCCTTTGCAATGCTCTGTTTTGCGAGGTGAATCCCATTCCCGTAAAGAAGGCGCTTAATCTTATGGGAAAAGAAGCAGGATCGCTGCGTCCGCCTCTTACAGAAATGGAAGAAGAAAATGCAGCTAAACTTGAAAAAGCAATGAAAGATTACGGAATTTTATAAAAGGAATTTGAGGGAACCTGATAAATTAGGAGGCGTTTTATGACAAGTGTAATCATGCATGGATGTAATGGTAAGATGGGGCAGACCATTGCCGGACTGATTGCCGGCGATGAAGAGATCACCCTGGCAGCCGGTGTAGATGCTTTTGACGAAGGGAAGAATTCTTTTCCTGTGTTCAAGGATATCAGTGAGTGTACCGTTAAAGCAGATGTGATCATTGATTTCAGCGCAGCGCCTGCTGTGGATGGTCTTTTGGACTACTGTGTAAAGGAGCAGATTCCCTGTGTCCTTTGTACTACTGGTCTTAGCCCAGAGCAGCTTGCAAAGGTGGATGAGGCATCAAAAAAGGTGGCGGTCTTAAAGTCAGCCAATATGTCTCTTGGAATCAATATGCTGATCAAGCTCCTTAAGGAGGCGACGGCTGTATTAGAGCCGGCAGGGTTCGACATCGAAATTGTGGAAAAACATCATAAACTGAAGGTAGACGCACCCAGTGGTACGGCATTAGCCCTTGGCGATTCTATCAATGAAGCGCTTGGCAATGAATATGAGTATGTATATGACAGAAGCGGAAGAAGGCAGAAGCGTCCCAAGAAAGAGATTGGATTTTCAGCTGTAAGAGGCGGGACGATTGTGGGTGAGCATGATGTGATTTTTGCGGGGGCAGATGAAGTGATTACCTTTTCTCATACCGCATATTCCAAAGCTGTTTTCGGTAAGGGAGCAATCCAGGCAGCCAAATTCTTAAAAGGCAGACCGGCGGGACTTTATGATATGAGTCATGTGATTGGATGATGAGAAGCAGTTGAGAGAATTTTATACAGTGGAAGGGGAAGTATTGTGATAAATGAGCTTCAACAGATGGAATTAAAATATTTAAAGAGCCTGGCAAATCAGTATCCGAATATTGCCGCGGCATCAACAGAGATCATCAATCTGCAGGCGATTTTGAATCTGCCTAAAGGCACGGAACATTTCATGACGGATATTCATGGAGAATATGAGCAGTTCAATCATGTTTTGAAAAATGGTTCAGGCGCTGTGCGCCGTCAGATTGATGACGAGTTTGGCAATACGTTAAGCAGCAGGGACAAGAAGTCACTGGCGACCTTGATTTATTATCCTCAGGAAAAGCTTGATATCATAGCCCGGGAAGAAGAGAATATTGAAGACTGGTATAAGATTACACTGCACAGGCTGGTGCAGATTACCAAGCGGGTTGCCTCCAAATACACCCGCTCAAAGGTACGTAAAGCACTGCCCAAAGATTTTTCTTATATAATAGAAGAATTGATTACAGAAAAGTCTGATATTTCAGACAAAGAAGGTTATTACAATGAAATCATTCATACCATTATAAGAATCGGAAGAGCGCCGGAGTTTATCGTGGCGTTGAGCAATCTGATTCAGCGGCTGGTTATCGATCATCTCCATATCGTCGGTGATATCTATGACAGAGGACCAGGACCGCATGTAATTATGGATACGCTGATGAATTATCATTCGGTGGATATCCAGTGGGGAAACCATGATATTGTGTGGATGGGTGCAGCCTGCGGACATCTTGCCTGCATTGCTACGGTGATCAGGATTGCAGTCAGATATGGAAGTCTTGACACGCTGGAGGATGGCTACGGTATCAATCTGATTCCCCTTGCCACTTTCGCCCTGGATACCTATAAAGATGTCAATTGTGATACTTTCGCGATTAAATATAATACCGATTATAATACCAAGGATTTGAGCTTGGATATGAAGATTCATAAGGCAATCGCTATCATGCAGTTTAAACTTGAAGGACAGATTATCAAAAAGCATGCCAAGTTTGAGATGGATGACAGGCTTTTGCTTGATAAGATTGATTATGATAAAAAGACGGTGACTGTCTACGGAAAAGAGTATCCCATGAAGGATACGGAATTTCCCACGGTGGACCCTGCAGATCCGTATAATCTGACGGCAGACGAGGAACAGGTGATGGCAAGACTGCAGCAGGCATTTTTGAAATGTGAGAAGCTTCAGCGCCATGTGCGTTTCCTCTATTCTAACGGAGGACTTTACAAGATTCACAATTCCAATCTGCTTTACCATGGATGTGTTCCTCTTGATGAAGAGGGTAACTTCAAGTCGGTAAGCGTAGACGGAAGGAAGTACAGAGGCAGAGCATTGTATGATGTGCTGGATAATTATGCCAGAAAGGGTTATTATGCCAAAAACGATCCGGCAGGCATGCGCAGGGCACAGGATTATATCTGGTATACATGGGCAGGTCCCAATTCACCGGTTTTTGGAAAAGATAAGATGACCACTTTTGAGCGCTATTTTATCGATGATAAAGAAGCCCATAAGGAGACAAAAAACAGTTATTATTCCATGACAGATGATGAGGAAATTTTAAACCGTATTTTAAAAGAATTTGGACTGGATACCAAAAAATCCCATATTATCAATGGACATGTGCCCGTTGAATTGAAAAAAGGGGAGACACCCATCAAATGTGACGGTAAGCTGCTCATCATTGATGGCGGTTTTTCAAAAGCATATCAGAGCAAGACAGGAATTGCAGGATATACGCTGGTAGCAAACTCTCACGGCATGCGTCTGGTTGCCCATGAACCGTTTGAATCCATGGAGGCGGCGATACTCCATGAATCGGATATTTTTTCCGATTCCACCATCGTAGAAACGGCGCCAAACCGCATCAGGGTTGCGGATACCGACATCGGTACAGAACTGAAAGAGAGCATTAAACAGTTAGAACAGCTCCTTCAGGCATACAGAGATGGCATAATCGTTGAAAAATAAGGTTTTATAGCTTTTTATAAAAGGAGGACAGTCCTGAAAGACTGTGCCTCCTTTTAAAGCTAAGCCGATAAAGGTGCTTTGCGCTATTTTTTTGCCGTAGTAGTAGTGCTGTTGTCCGTATTGCCGTTTCCATTGTCATTGGTGGTCTGATTATCATCGTTGCCTACTAGGTCATTTGTGATGTTGGAGACGCCGTCAGAAATATCATCGACAACATCGCCTACAGCATTTCCGGCATCATCAAGAATGGAATCACCGTCCTGGTTTTCATTGTCAGTATTGTTCATGTCGGTGCCGTTGGCATTGTTATTGTCGTTATTGTCAGTGCCGTTGGCATTGTTATTGCTGTTGCTGCCAGTGCCGTTGGTGGCATTGTCTCCTGTAAGGCTGCCGCCTGCGTTATCTGTTGCGGTGTTATCGCCTGCGGTGGAGCCGGTGATGGTGTCATCTCCGGCTGTGTTGTTTTCAGTTGTGGTGTTGTTGGTGGTATTTCCTGCCATGTCATCCGCATTATTTTTTTTGTCGGTTCCGCAGGCTGTAAAGATGCAGAGCATTGCGAGTACAAGAGATACCGAAATCAGTTTTCTCATTTTTTTCATAATTTCCTCCATTCTGAAGTGATTTGTACTGGTCAAACTTAGCCGGTTTCACTTCTATATCTATAAGAACTGCATGATGGTCAGTTCTTATGATATTATGCGCAGTGGAAATGAAAATATACTTGAAGAAATTTGAAAGATATTTTATGGAAAAAGAAGAAATATGGTATACTTGAAAAAATGAATGAAATTCTATAAAAGACGAAATACGAGGTAAGCCAATGAAATTCAGACCATGTATAGATATCCATAATGGTGCCGTGAAACAGATTGTTGGCGGAAGTCTTACAGATCAGGGAGATACGGCATCAGAAAATTTTGTGGCAAAGCAGAGTGCCGCATTTTTTGCACAGCTTTATAAAGAAAAAGAATTAAGTGGCGGACATGTCATTTTATTAAATCCTTCTTCCAGTGAATACTATGAAAAGACGAAGGCACAGGCACTAGAGGCGCTTCACACATACAGGGGAGGGCTGCAGGTGGGAGGCGGCATCAATCCGTCAAATGCGGAAGTCTTTCTGAAGGCGGGGGCATCCCATGTGATTGTTACTTCTTATGTTTTTAAAGACGGGCAGTTTCGTAAGGACAGATTAAAGGATATGGTTCTGGCGGCAGGCAGAGAGCGCCTTGTACTTGACTTAAGCTGCCGGAAAAGGGAAGGCGGTTATTTTATTGTTACCGACAGGTGGCAGAAGTATACAGATGTAAAGTTGAATGAGAGTACCATACAGGAGCTTTCCGAAAGCTGTGATGAATTTTTGGTTCACGCTGTGGATGTGGAAGGAAAGGCACAGGGGATTGAAGAGGAACTGGCAGCGATGTTGGGAAGTGTGTGCCGGATTCCCACTACATATGCGGGCGGTGTTCATGATTTTGAGGATCTTCGGAGATTAAAGGAGCTTGGAAAAGGAAGAATAGATGTAACCATCGGCAGCGCGTTAGACTTATTTGGCGGCAGTATGAAATTTGAAGACGTGCTTACCTATATAAAAAAATAACCTATCTCATTGTGAGATAGGTTATTTCCTTAATCCGATAAAACAATATTGCTAATTCAAAATAAAATGAAACATTTATATTTAAGAACAGGCACATTGTGTTACTGATTAATGTGTTATAAATAGTTCATACTAATTATAACTTTGTTACGTTTACAGCCTGAGGTCCTTTTTCGCCGTTTACTACGTCAAACTCAACAGAAGCGCCTTCTTCAAGAGACTTGAAACCTTCCATGTTAAGTCCTGAGTAGTGTACGAAAACATCATTTCCTGACTCATCGGAGATGAAGCCGTAACCTTTTTGGTTATTAAACCATTTTACTGTACCTTTGTTCATTATAGATACCTCCAAAATAAATAATTGTGCAAATTACATAATGATGTAACACATTTAGGATAGCATAGTTATTCTAAAAAGTAAAGAAAATAATGGTATTTTCGTAAAATTTAGGGGGTTACCAGAAAAATGTAAATAAAGTTGCGCTAATTTGTTGTTTGTGTTAAAATAAAGGTAATTGAGCGGAGGTGACAAGTAAATTATGGAGCAGAATTCTAAAAGAAAAAGCAAGTATGCTCTGATGCTGGTACATGAAAAGAGTGACGGTACCATCAAGAAGCATACAATCAATTCCGTCGTAGTTGAAATTGCAGCCGTCGTACTTTTTATCTTGGTCGTTGTGATTACATGTAAGTTCGTGTACGACTCGATTATAATTAAGGAGGCAAAAAAAGAAATTGTAAATCAGATTGTCACAATCAATAATCTGACAGATGAAAACGAAGCACTGAGCGTAGAGAACTCCACATTATCAAGCAAGGTGGCGATTTTAAGTGAAACTGTCAGCAAGAAGACCGAGGTTGAGGATGCAATTTCCCAGGAGACGATCGAAAATGCCATGCCTAAAGGTTTTCCTTTGAGTGGTTCAGCTACTATGAAGGAAGCAGAAGAAGGAGAGCCGATGCTGATTTTTATAGCCTCGGGAGAGGTGAATGTGATTACTTCTGGGACAGGTACGGTAGTCAGCGTAGATGCTGACGAGACTTATGGCACCAGAATAGTGGTCGATCACGGCAATGGTTACCAGTCTGTTTACCGTAATAGCGGAAAGCCGTTAGTAAAGAATGGAGAAACTTTGGGAAAAGGATACATCTTATTTTCGATGAAAGATGATAATAAGGAACTTGGATACCAGATTTTACAGAATGATGAATACATCGATCCAATGATACTGATTGATATAAACGGATAATCCTTAGGGGTTATCCGTTGTTATGTAATCGTTCAAATACCAGATCATAACCATCATTGCCATAATTTAAAGAACGGTTCACGCGGCTGATGGTTGCAGTGGAGGCGCCTGTCTTTTCTGCAATTTCAAGATAAGTCTTGCGCTCCTTAAGCATGGCTGCTACTTCATAACGCTGGGAAAGCGACAGAAGTTCGTTGACTGTGCATAAATCTTCAAAAAAGTTATAGCATTCTTCTTTGGTTTTCAAACATAAAACAGCTTCAAATAAATGATCCACGGCGTCAGTCTGTATTTTCTTATTCATATTGTAAATCCTCCCACTGCATATTCACACAGTAGAATTTTAACATACTAAAGTCCTAAAGTAAAGCTGTCTATCATTTTTTCTATCAAAAGCTTTTTCACATAGACATCATAACTGAGCATGGAAATAAAAGAAAAAAGCTGCAGCATTTCTCGATCTTCTTCCGGTGCATCCTTAAAAGTATCTTGAGAGAGATCGAATTTCTTGATAATATTTTCCTGCAGATCAGCAATCGCGCCCCTCTCGAGACTGAACACCTCCTCATAGATGTCGCCTAAATTCATCTCTTTACTGGTGTGAAAATACTTTTCTGTGATAGGCTTTAAAAGCTTTTGGATATCTCCAATCGATAAAATCCCCTTAAAATAATAAATGAAAATAAGCACAAGAATGTGTTCCTTACTGTACTTCTTTTTAACAGGGGGCGGAAGAAGATCATTTTTCGCATAATTATTGATCATAGTCTTCGTCAGAATCTTATCCTCGTCCGGCTTCCTGGTAGAATTTCGCAGCTTACTTTCCATAAAAGTCGTAACCTGATCCATATAAAGATCAATATTAGGAATATCCTCCAAATCAATATGCTGTATCCGTCCCAAACTGTCAATAATACTATTTATCAAATCTTCCCGATCAATCGTCATAAAAATCCCGCCTCACCTATGGCTAAAAAGCATAAAAAACACATGAATAAACTACACCCCCTATTATATAGTATTTAAAACCACATGACAAGTTTCATCTTCACAAAATCTGTGATAAAATTTATAGTAATTTAAAAGAAAAATAACATTACAAATATCCTATCTTGCGAAAAAGCCGGACAAGATAATCGAGGAGCAAGGGGAGGGGGACAGGGGCGGTTCCAATTAATTTCAAAAATTTTTTTTAAAAATTGAAGATATATAAAAGAGCAGCTCGTTATAAGAAGTGAAAGCAAGCAGAAAGTGAGGTGGGAAAAATAAGTACGATGGAAAAAGAGGCAGTCTGTACAGAAAAACGGCTTGCCGAATTAATCGACACCTATGATAAACTTGTTTTTTCCATCTGCTACAAGCTTACCGGCGATTATTTTACAGCGGAAGATCTGACCCAGGAAACATTTTTATCAGCTTTTCAGAAATATGACACATTCAACGGTGAAAATGAAAAAGCATGGATCTGCAGGATTGCCACCAATAAAAGCATCGATTACCTAAGAAGTGCAAGCCGCAGGAACGTTCCTGTAGAGGATACCTTTTTTGAACTGGCAGTGGAGGAGAGAGGATCTCCGGAGGAAATTTGTATAGAAGAAGACATCAAGAACCAGTTGGAGAAAAAGTGTGATTCCCTTAAGCCGCCATACAACGAAGTGGCGAGGGCATATTATCTGGAGGAACAAAGCCCGAAAGAAATCGCGGCAAAGCAGGGGAAGAGCATTAAGACGATACAGACCCAGATTTACCGGGCAAAGCAGATGCTCAAGAAGATTTACGGAAAGGAGGAACCGGCATGAACAAATACCCGACAGATGAAGAGCTAGAACTTTTTATCAGGCAGATGGAGCAGCAGGAACTATATGCGCCGAGGCATTTGAAAGAGCAGATTTTAAGTCAGGCATTTCCAAAACAAACCGTGGAGGCGTTGCCAAAGTCAGGGAGCGGTCAGGGATCGGTTCGGCTTCTTTCATATCGTCTTAAAATTATAGCCGGAATGGCAGCGGCGATTTTCATGCTGCTTGTGATTCCCTCCCTTGGAACGGACAATGAATACAGGATGGCAATGGACATGGGAGGCTGGAAACAGGAGGAAGCGTGGGCAGAGGAACAGGACGGAATATATCTAAATGGTGTGCTGAATGAAAGAGCATGGCAGATCAATCAAAAATTAAACAGCTGGTTCGGGCAGACGGAAAACCGACATGAATTGGAAAATGGAGGAGATTTATAATGAAAACTAAGAAAAAGAGCAAATTTTTAACTTTTTGTATGTCATGTATGCCGGGAGCGGGTCAGATGTATATGGGATTCATGAAGATGGGACTTAGTCTGATGCTTTTATTTTCCCTTACCATTATTGTTGCAACATGGATGAATATAGGCGCTATTGCGGTTTTTTGTGTAGTGGAATGGTTCTATAGTTTTTTCCATGCAAATCATTTGGCAAGCTTGGGGGATGAAGAGTTTGAAAATGTGAAGGATGAGTATCTATTTGGAATAGACGCACTTCCCGGAATAAAATCTTTTGTTGAAAAGTATCATAAATTGATTGCATATGGATTGATTCTTCTTGGAATCAGCCTGCTGTGGAGTACGATGATAAATCTTTTGCGTGTAATACTGCCGGAGCAGTACTATTTTATAACCAGAATTATGTGGCAAATTGGCAATTACATTCCCAGCATTGTGATTGGAAGCATTATTATATTTCTAGGGGTAAAGTTGATCGAAGGAAAGAAGATGGAAGTGTGGGATGAGAAAACAAAGACAGAAGAAAAATTGATTGAGGGAGAAAGCAAGGAAAACGGGCAGCAGGAGGAAAGATGATGGAGAAGCAGACGATAAGGATACGAAGGGTAGGTTCCACTACTTTTGGAATTATGCTGATTGTTACAGGAACGTTGTATCTGATTCATTTGTTCCTGCCCAGATTAGACCTTAGAGTGGCGCTTAGATTCTGGCCGGTCATCTTGATTACATTGGGCATAGAGGTACTTTTGGGATGCAGGCAGAAAACCTATGAAGTACGAAATGAAAAGGGGCAGATACTGGAACAGAATAAGGTGGTTTACGATGTGGCGGCGATTTTACTTACCGCGGCGCTGACAGGGTTTGCTTTAATTATAGGTTTTATAGACTGGGCGATGATGCATTCCTGCAATTTTTACTATTGAGCCGTGTGGAAGGACGAAATAAAGAAAGAGACTGTATAAAGTGTTTTGGAGGACTTTATACAGTCTCTTTTTTTGCTGAAAATATCGCATCATTTTAAAAATTTCCTTAGACTGGAATAAGATGGGATGATATAATAAAGCATATTGACGCAGGCAGAGGAGAAAAACTTTGGGAAAGGGGAATACAATGGGGAAAAGAATTACAGCAGGTCTGATTGGGCTGTGCATGATGGTTATGTCGATATTGGCAGGGTTGGCGCCGGGGGTGGCCGCTTATGCGGCGGGGACGACCTTGATTGTCCATTATGGCGGACGGAGTGATGGAAATTATGATGGATGGAATCTTTGGATTTGGGAAGAAGGGAAGGACGGACAGCAGGTAGATTTTACGGGAAGCGATTCTTTTGGTCAGGTAGCTGTTTATCAAAGCAATAATGCACCCGCCAAAATTGGTTTTATTGTGCGCTTGAATGAATGGGTACAAAAAGATGTGGATGAAGACCGCTTTGTCACAATGGATCAGGATGTGGTTGAGATCTGGGTGACCAGCGGGCAGGCGGAATTTGCGACGGAGGCGCCGGAAGGGGCAGAAGCTTATGATTTTGCATCTGTAGAGGAAGCCAGGATGAAGCTGTATGAGGAAGAAGATGCCATCAAACTGAATGTGCATTATTATAACTTTGAAGAAAGCTATAGCAGTGATACGCTGGAAGCTTTTGCATGGGAAGGGGAGGAGGCTGGAGGCGCCTACCCTTATGTGGAAACGGATGCATTTGGAGCAGTCTTTCACGTGGGACTTAAACCGGAGGAAGGTGTAGATACAGCCGGGCTGCGGATTTTGCAAAATGGTGCGGACGATGCGATTTCAGCAAGAAAGGTGGATTTGAGCAAAGCACAGGACAATACTCTCGATGTTTATACGGTGGAAGGAAATCCCACGGTATGGTACAGCAAAGAAGAAGTGAATTACCGTCCGGTGATTGCGGATGCCTATTTTGGCGAGAAAAGCAGTAAACAGATTATTTTTACCCTCTCCCGGCCTATCGATACGGCAGATGAGACGGAAGGGAGCAGGTTTAAAGTGACGGACGCGCAGGGGATGAGCTACCCTATCGTAAAGGTGTGGTCGGAGGATCCAAAGGTGGAAAAGACGGCGTATCTGATCATGAAAGAGCCGCTTGATCTGTCAAAGAGTTATACGATTGTAAGAGAGGACTATGAAGGGTGTCAGGTATCTATGAGGAAAGTGATAGGAACCACTTATTTTGATGAAGCATTTGCCTATGACGGAGATGACCTTGGGGCAGTTTATACGAAGGAAAGCACCAAATTCAGAGTTTGGGCGCCTACGGCAGATGAAGTAGCTTTAAACCTTTATGAAGAAGGGGATGGAGATAATCTGCTGGAGACCATTCCCATGGAGGCAGACGAAAAGGGCACATGGATCTGTGAAAAGCAGGGAAATCTGAACGGGAGATACTATACTTATTCCATAAGGATTAATGATACGGTGAACGAAGCGGTAGATTTATATGCCAGAAGTACCGGTGTGAACGGCAACAGGGGGATGATCCTGGATCTTCGCGGGACAGACCCGGAAGGATTTGAAAAAGATGTGCGTCCGGCGTTTACAAATGCCACAGATGCTGTTATTTATGAGCTGCATGTCAGAGACTTATCTTCAGATTCTTCTTCCGGTATTCAGAATGTGGGGAAGTTTCTTGGATTTACGGAAAAAGGAACGGTCAACAGCCAGGGACTTGCCACAGGACTTGATCATATGAAGGATTTGGGTATTACCCATGTACAGATTCTGCCGAGTTATGACTATGCTACGGTGGATGAAAGCAAGCTTGACACGGCACAGTTCAATTGGGGATATGATCCCAAAAACTATAATGTTCCCGAAGGCTCTTATAGCACAGACCCGTATCATGGCGAAGTGCGGGTAAGGGAGATGAAGCAGATGGTACAGACGCTTCATGAAAATGACATACGGGTTATCATGGATGTGGTGTATAATCACACCTTCAATACCGATGAATCATGGTTTCAGAAGACCGTACCTGATTACTATTACCGCAAAATCGGGGATGCTTATTCTAATGCGTCGGGCTGCGGGAATGAGACGGCTTCCGAGCGTGCCATGATGCGGAAGTATATCATTGATTCTGTAGTTTACTGGGCGGAGGAATATCATATTGACGGTTTCCGCTTTGATCTTATGGGCGTGCATGATACGGAGACGATGATGGCGGTCAGGGAAGCGCTGGATGAGGTGGATCCGTCCATTATGATGTATGGAGAAGGATGGACCAGCGGGGATGCGGCAATAGAATCCTCTCTTCAGGCGACTAAAAATCATACGTATCAGATGGACAGGGTAGGTGCATTTAGCGATGATATCCGTGACGGAATCAGGGGAAATGTCTTTTATCCCTTAGATACAGGATTTGTAAGCGGAAAAGAAGGGATGGAAGAAAGAATCAAATTCAGCGTAGTGGGTGCCACAGAAAACGATCAGGTGGATTTAACCGCCAATGAAAACAGCAGCAATTTCTGGTCAGGGCAGCCAGGGCAAAGCATTAACTATGTATCCTGTCACGATAATCTGACACTTTGGGATAAGCTTACCGTTTCTAATGAGGGTGTCAGTGAAGAGGACCGCATCAAAATGAATAAGCTGTCAAGCGCTATCGTCTTTACAGCTCAGGGCGTTCCTTTCTTCCAGGCGGGGGAGGAGATGCTCCGCACGAAGCCTTTGCAGACGGCAGAAGGAGGCGTGGATGAGAACAGTTATAGCGCGCCGGATGCCACCAACAGCCTGAAATGGGACAATAAAGGCAATGTGCTGGATGTCTACGAGTATTATAAAGGCTTGATCGCATTCCGCAAGGCGCATGGTGCACTGCGCATGACCACAGCGGAAGAGATTCAGGCAAATCTAACTTTTATAGACGGGCTTGGTGAAAATGTGGTGGCATATACCATTGAAAACAGCCCAAATATGGAAATTGCTGAGGAGATTTTAGTAATCTATAATGGGAATAAAGACAAAATCAGCGTTCCGCTTCCTGAAGGGGAATGGGAAATTTACATAAACGGTGAAAAAGCGGGCTGTGAAGTGCTGGGTACGGCAGAAGGAAGTGTTGATGTTGACTGCATATCTGCCATGGTGCTGACAAGAGGGATTTCTGAAAATGCCAGGCAGATCGGCGAAACATCACCGACAGACGGTCATGGAGACGGAAAATCGAATTCTTTGGTTAGAAATTTATTGTTGTGTATAGGCGGGGGCTGCCTGGCAGCAGTCGGCATACTTGCCTATAAAAGAAAAAAGAAATCATAAAAGGGGGATGGCATAAAAATTCAAGACTTATTTTACGCTTATCAGCATATTGCATATGGAGAAAATCAATGCATTTATTTTGACCAAGGAACAGGAACTTTCAATTTTGATTTTGCTGCCTAATAGGTGATAAGGTTGAAAAAGGATAGTAGAGATAACCCATTCCTATAAGG
>BLLW01000087.1 GCA_011959285.1 Lachnospiraceae bacterium
ATGTAAAACCGCATTTTGATACAATCCAATTTCTCAAAATGTATATAGAACGCTTGAAATAAAGGTTTTCGATAGGTTTGATAACTTGCCGGAGACCTTTTTATATATTATAAAAATTGTAGACAAACATTAGAATGTAAGTTTGAACCCTTCAGCAAATTTGAACCCCTTTCTAAAGGCAAAATAAAAAGGTGCAAAAATATGATTGATTATATATGCTGATTTGATATAGCAGTTTAATAATAGTGTTGAGTGCAAGTTTTTTCGTTTCGACAAAGTATGGTGTAGCCATATTGTGTTATCAACCATAAGGTTTATAATTGAATCTATACTGGTGGAGGTGAATTATGACATCATCAGAGATGATAAGGACGTTGTGTGAGAAAAAAAACATTAGTTTGGCAGAACTTTGTAGACGTATAGGTCAAACCCCGCAGAATTTTAATAAAAAATTGAAACGAGGTACGGTTTCTCTTGATGAAATGATGGCTATTGCTCATGTATTGAATGTAAGATATGAGCAAGCCTTTGTATTGTCAGATGGAGAAAAAATAGAAATTGAATCAGTTGCAGCAATGAAATACGGAGGCAAACATGAATTACATCCCCAATAATATAAAAGCATCATGGCTTCATATTTCGGATTTGCATGTGTTTCCAGAAGCAGATACGACATTGATGTTAGATGATTATAAAGAATTGGCAAAAATTATTTCGCCACAATTCCTTGTCGTGACTGGTGATTTTCGTCATAAAAAATATAAAACAGATTTTTCACTCGCATGTGATTACTTAGAATTACTTATAGGTATTTTTAACATTGATAAACAGGATATCTTTCTTGTACCTGGAAATCATGATGTGAATTCTTATGATGGAAGAGAGGATGCTATTTCTGATATATGCTTGCATTCAAAGAAAAATGATTATAATTTTTATTCAAAATATTTATTGAATAAAGGGTTTTCTGAATAATACAGGGTAGTGTAAAATAGTTTGTGTCTTTGGAAAAAAACACCTCTTTTTTGGTAAGAATCTAGATATGACAATTCTTATCGAAAAGGAGGATTTTTATGCCAGCAACAAAACAACAAATACGACAGATTATTGCAGATAACAACTTAAACAGCGTGGCTGATGTCTACAGCCTGCTAAGGGACAGTTTCAAAGATATCCTTCAGGAGCTTATGGAGGCAGAACTGGATGCCTCCCTTGGTTATGAAAAGAACCAGAAGGGCGATGCTGCCACATCCAATAAGCGTAACGGACATTCTCCCAAAACCCTAAAGAGCCAGTATGGGGAATTCCAGATTGATGTCCCGAGAGACCGGGAAGGGGAATTTGAGCCCAAACTCATCCCAAAATATCAGAGGGATGTATCTGGTATTGAAGAAAAAGTAATCTCCCTTTATGCGAGAGGCATGAGCACAAGGGATATCCATGACCAGATAAAGGAACTTTACGGGATGGAACTGTCCGCTGAAATGGTCAGTAAGATCACGGACAGGATACTTCCGGAAATCAAAGAGTGGCAGTCACGTCCATTAAATCCAGTCTATCCCTTTGTATTCATGGACTGTATCCATTATAAAGTCAGGGAGGACGGACGCATCTTAAGCCGCGCTGCCTACATTGTGCTCGGCATCACCGCAGACGGCTATAAAGATATCCTCAGCATCACAGTTGGTGCCAATGAAACCAGCAGGTTCTGGCTGGGGATGTTAAATGACCTGAAAAACCGCGGCGTACAGGATGTGCTGTTCTTCTGCGTGGACGGTCTTTCCGGATTTAAGGAAGCGATAAGCGCAGTTTATCCGGATGCACAGATCCAGCGGTGTGTCATCCATATGCTTCGTAATTCTTTCAAATATGTCAATTACAGTGACCTGAAAAAGTTCTCTTCCGATTTCAAATCCGTATACAATGCCCCCAATGAGGCGGCTGCCCTGTCGGAATTGGAAAAGATCAAAGAAAAATGGGGACGGAAGTATCCCTATGCAGTCAGCAACTGGGAAAACAACTGGGATGACGTCAGCTCTTTCTTCCAGTTCTCCGATGATATCCGGCGCATCATGTATACCACTTATACCGACAAAAAAACTATACCGATGTTTTTCAGAAACCTGGCAGTAACAGGCATTTCCTGAAAAATGTCGGTATAGTTTTTGACCTTTTCTTAAATATCCTTCATGATGGAGCAAAAAGAAGGAGGCTCCAATAATGAAGAAGGACCAAATGGAACTCGATGGATTGATCCAGAAAGTAATGGATCAAATGGATGAGAGAAGGTATGGAAAAAAGATAATTACACGTTATCGTTCCAGTTTTCGGCTTCTTATATCTGTATCACATGATACAGGAGAAGACAGACTTTCAGAAAGACTCATGAAAGCTTTTCTGGACAGACCAGTCAGCTGCGGCGAAAAATGGGCCGCAAAGGAACTGACTCACCGGAAACGCTGCATCAGGCTGCTCCTGTCGCTTACGCGGACAGGGACCGTTGACTGGAGAAGACAGGACACTGGCGGCGTATCCGAAAAGATTACGAATAAAACATTCCGGTCAGAACTGGATTGCTTTACCAGTTCTCTCGAACAGGAGGGAATCAGCGCCAATACGATGTCCGGGTATAAACGGATTGTTGCTTATTTTCTCTTGTTCTGCCAAAAAAGCGGATATGGGGAGCTGTCTGATATCCGGACAAATGATATAAGTACATTTATCCTTTCTCTTTACAAGGACGGACGGTTCCGGCCGTCTACGATTGGAAGTGGTCTGGCAGGGCTGCGCAGGTTCCTTTCTTCCAATGACCACACAGCGCAGTTTCTCCTGGAGATACCAGTCCATCTGCCACGGGAAGTAAAGATCATGGAAATCTATAATGATGAGGAGCTTACAGCCATCAGAACCACGCTCTCATCAGGGGTGCTGACTAAAAGGGATACCGCTGTCTGCAGGCTCCTTCTGGAAACAGGGCTCCGGGGGACTGATGTCTGTTCTTTGAGACTGAAAGATATCGACTGGGAAAAGGACTGCATCTCCATCCTTCAGAGCAAGACAAAGAAAACACTTGTCCTTCCTTTGAGGGCTTCTTACGGAAACGACATCGCTGATTATGTCCTGAATGAGCGTCCTCAGGGCGGATCAGACTATGTCTTTCTGAAGACCTTTGCGCCGTTTGGGCGTCTGGGTACAGGAAGCATTTATGAAATCCTGAAAAAACTGGAGGAGCTTGCCAGGATCAAAAAAGAAGAACGGCCGGTGGGGAGCCGGACGACAAGACATCACGCTGCGTCCTCCATGCTCCGGGCAGGTATTCCCATGTCAGATATCTCAGCAGCTCTCGGACACAGGGATCCGAACATTGTATCCGTATACCTTTCAACTGATGCCAGGAGTCTGTCCGCCTGTACACTCCCGCTCCCGCCTGTCAGGAAAGGAGGCGTTTCCGATGTGCAGTAAGTCACTGCCAGAGATGATTGATCAGTTTGTTTCCTATAAAAAGGCAAACGGGTACCAGTACCAGACCGGAGCTTACTATTTAAAGAAATATGCACGGTTTGTCATGGAAACAGCTCCTGAAACTGTGGCTCCGGATAAGGCAAGCGTTGAGGAATTTCTCGAAAAGTTCCGGGATACTCCGGGGAGCCTTTATAATGCGGCCGCGTTTCTGCGTGAGTTCAGCAGGTATCTTACCGCCCGCGGCATCGCGGCGTATCTTATCCCATCCGGAAGGCTGCGCCTTCCCACACCGGTCCAGCCGTATTTTTTTACGGAGGGAGAGATTGCTGCATTCTTCAGGGAATGCGACAGAATAAAGGCGGATACCCATTTGAAGGGAAGGCATCTGGTTCTTCCCGCCGTCTTCCGGCTTCTCTACTGCTGTGGACTCCGCTGTAAAGAAGCACGCACACTTACCCGGAGAAATGTACATCTCGATGAGGGCTGTCTTGATATTATTCAGTCCAAGGGACCGAAGAGCCGGAGGGTTCATATCTCAAAAGAACTTGCGGAATACTTAACCGTTTATGACCGAAGAATCAGTCTCCTGTTCCCGGACCGCGCGGCTTTCTTCCCGAACAGGGAGGGCCTTCCATACGGCGCAAGCTGGCTGCAGCAGAACTTCCTACGTGTCTGGTATGCCGCTTTTCCGGAAAAGAAAGGTTCCGGCATCAGCATACGCGCGTATGATTTCCGCCATCACTTTGTCTATGCCAACATGAACCGCTGGCTGAGGGAAGGAAAAGACGTGAATGCCATGCTTCCTTACCTTATGCGGTATATGGGGCATTCCGATGTTAAAAATACCCTGTACTACTTCCATCTCGTGCCGGATATCTATGGCGGGATACTGGACAGATCCAGGCATTCAGAAGAACTGATACCGGAGGTGGATGATGGCAGAAAGAAGTGATAAAAGCAGAACAAAAAAGTTTGACACCGTTTTTTTCTGGGATACGTCCAGACGTTTTCTGGACCACGAACTCCTGAAGATCAGAAAAAAGAGTCAGAACACCGTTGCCTCCTACCGTGCCTCGCTTAACATCTACATTGGTTTTCTGGAAGAAGTAAAAGGAATCCGCCGTGAACGCATCTGTTTTAATGATCTGGACAGGAAAAACCTGAAAGATTATCTTGTGTGGATGGCAGACGTAAAAACATGGAGCCCGAAGACCTGTAACCTCCGTCTGACCGCAGTAAGAGCCCTGTTATCGTATGCGTCAGAAGAATGTATGGATATCACTCCTGTCTTTGTTTCAAGTCAGACGGTACATGGTCTGAATATCCCCGGCAGTGAGATCAGGTATTTCGAAGACCGCCAGATGAAAGCGCTTCTTGATGCTCCTGGTAAGGGGAAACAGTCCGAGCGCCGGAACCGGATGCTGCTTATCCTTGGGTATGATGCCGCTATGCGGGTTGGGGAGCTAATAGGGCTAAAGGTCTGTGACCTGAATCTTGACGCGGAGATACCTTATATACGGATACTGGGAAAAGGCGGGAAGTACCGGAGTGTACCAGTGATGAAAAAGACTGTGCAACATCTGAGAGAATACCTGCGGGAATTTCATGGGAACAGCCACGATCCTATGGCTCCTCTCTTTTATGCGGTTACGCATGGCATAAGACATGAACTGTCCGATGACTGCATCCAGAAAGTCCTGAAAAAGTATGCGGAAAAATGCCGGAATGAAGGAATCCTAATGCCGGAAGATATCCATTTCCACATGCTGAGAAAGACCAGAGCAATGAGCCTGTACCAGGAGGGTTGTCCTCTATCCTATATCCAGCAGATGCTTGGACATGAAAATATCTCAACCACTTCTGGGTTCTACGCTTTTGTAACCCTGGATACGTTAGCAAAAGCCCTGGAGCGGACAAATCCAGAAGGAAGAAATGCGGAAAAGAACTGGAAGGATAAAAAAATATCGGAAGCCTTATATCGTCTTTAAAAACTATACCGACATTTTTTCAGAAAGTACCTGCAACTGCTTGGTTTCTGCGAAATGTCGGTATAGTTTTTTTGTCGGTATAAGTGGTACTATCACGAAATCGGCATAGTACCACCAATATCATAGAAGGGCTGAACCGGCAGTACCGGAAGGTAACAAAGACGAAAAGTGTATTTCCCAGCGACGCTGCACTGGAAAAAATGCTCTACCTTGCCAGCGGAAATGTGGTCAAAAAATGGACACAGCGTTGCCGGAACTGGGACCAGGTGCTGAACCAGATGATTGTCCTTTATGGAGACAGGCTTACCCAGTACCTGTAAAAAGAAAAAGCCGGGACACCATATCTTATCAAGAAATGTCCCAGCCTTATTCCATCGGCATTAGCAGTATTGCCAGAAATATCCAGCCTTATTCCGGAGACCGGGCGTGGGCAGCGCCCACATAATATTTCCCTGCTGCTAATGCCCGATTGGCGTGCAAAGAAATTTGAAATATGTGTATAGAAACAGATAGACTGGCAATACTATTACTAGAAACCAAATTCGACAGCATACAAGCAATGCTATTCGACAGCAGATTTCTACATATCTGATTCCTATCAACAAAGATTTTTACCCATAGACACAAGATTTTTTACAGCCTCTTTGCAGCAGCTTCGAGGGCAGTTCGAAATCCGCCCCGTCCTTCAAAAAATATATTGCAGACCATCAACCCGAACATGCGCTCCCCTTAATCTTTGAAAAACAGCATTTTATTATTCTTTAAAGCAATTCCCTTCCCAATCAAAATAACAATCCTTAAAATGTATTTTTTTTGAGTTAAAGCTAACATACTTTCCCTCATAAATAAAAACAAATTCGCCTTCCAAATTAATAAGTCCTGTATATGTAACTCCTTGTTCTGTTTTAAATTCAATCAGGCACTTATCATCGTGAAAATAAGACAGCGCCCTAACAGAAGGATAACAAGATAAATCTAGTACCATTTCTAGTTTTTGGTTGTAAAACCCTGTCTCACACGAATTATCCAGCGTAATTTTACCCTTAACTCCTTTCGATGAATAAGCAAATCTTCTAGACGAACCTCCTGAAAAGGATTCCTCATCTGATAAAAAAATCAATCCGCTCTCCGGAAAGCTTCTCAATAACAGCCTCAATTCATATTCGTCATTATCAATAAATTCATTTTCCAGTACATCATAATAGCCATTCGCTCTATTAAAATACAAATAATTATGCTTTGCCTCCAAGTCATTTAATCTTGAAGTCGGCTCCACTATCCATTCCAAATCACTGCTAAGCACTCCTGTCATCTTAACACCATTTACTTTCGTCACTGCAAAGATAAACCCATCAAAATAATTATTGGGAAACATAACCGCCTCCACATTAAGCTCATCATACAAATCATGCAGCACTGTTCCCGTTTTGTCTATCATATATCGTCCTTTAACTATAGCCACACCATTGCAAAAGGCTGATACTTGCGATTTCATAATGTCCGGTATGCTAAACATTTCCACGCCGTCTTCTCCAATGCAAACCATTTCTTCTGTCTCCGTAAAAATAAAGAAATAAGTCTTTTCGATCGGCACCCATGCTACTCCATCATGGTATCTGTAATCTTTTGGATCAAATACCCTTGCCTCCTTTTTCCCGCAGGATGTAAGCATAACGAACACAATAATTAAAAGCGCTATTAACATATTTTTTTTCATAATACTTCCCCTGTTCTTGCTTTATATTCCTTGCCATATAATTTTATATTTGATACTATAAAAAGAGCTTCATAATTAAAAAAATGTCAAATTATTAATCAGGTACTTTTATGAATATTTTTTTCCTTTTTATAATATTTTTTTTATCTTGGAGGCTGATATGCCTCCAAGATAAATTCAAAATAATTGAAAGAAGCTTAGCCTTTCTTAGCTGTGCAACACTTCTATTAAGCATTGTATCGTTCTTTACCGGCTATGATCTGGCTAAAAGCGTATGGGAAGATTTAAAACATCTCTCCACCGTGTCATCTGAAGCTGATTATTCAGCTACACCTCTTCCTACGCCTACTTTACAGCCAACCACTCCGCCCGCTCCCCTGCAGGTGCTGTTACCAGATTCTATCCCCGACATTACCCCCGCTTCCGGTCGGGCAGAAGGTTCAAAAAGCAACATTATATGTGAAACAGCCATCTACAACATAGGAAGCAGCATCCACCGTAATAGTGACGATAAAATACATATTACATGGCTTCCTCTTGCCAATCAAGATAGTTATAAATTGAAGGTAGAAGCTGATGATCCCTTTTTAGATGCAGAAACAGAGCAAGAATATACCTGTAAAGATAATTGGTGTGATGTTGATGTATCTGACTATCCAAACGGTACTCTCCTATTTGCTTCTGTCGCTGTTTGGAACCACGAAACAAATGAATGGGTATACTCAGAACCAATCTCATTTACACTATATTAAATTTTCATAATGATCCATCTTAATTTACTTACTCAATTATGTTCCCTATTTGCATCCAGTGCCACCTTTATCACAGCTGCAATATTTCTTTACATCCTTTCTTTTAATTCAACCGGCAACATCTCGACATCAGGAAGGTTACGAATATTTTCCGCCTCTTCTCTTAAATAATCCATCAATTCCTCTCTCATTCCGAGCACTTTATAACAGCTCGTAATATTATGAACTGACAGTTGCACTTTCTTCTGTTTTAGAAGATAGTCCCATATTCGTTTTACATTCCACTTCCCCATATCTGCTTTCCCTCTGCAGCACTCTTCGATATCCGATATCATTATGTTTTCCTTATCTATCAGTGCCTCGCAAAGCTCTGGTTCATCAACCAATCTTGAAATCATCTGCGCTACAACATCACTCTCTTCAGATACATTATCAGGCTCCTGCAGGCACACATTCCTAATATACTCTGCAAAATTTTGGTGAATACGGTCTATGAGCGGATAATATTTCGATTGCAAAATTGTCGTATAGTGAGCCTTAGGAAGTTTTTCCGCACATTTGGGACTGGTCAGCTTTACAATTTTTCTAATCATTTGCGTATTCATGCAATAATAATTATTGTCAAATATATAGTATAGCAACGCGTCATTAACACCTGCACATTGTAAATCCACAAATTTGATATTGCATAATTCAATAACCTTTTCTATTCTTTTCCCGTCAACATTCCTCAAATCAAACAGAATACTTTCATGCTCACAAAAAAATCTATTAATGCATCCTGGCTCTTCACCTGTGTAACAGTCCATATTTTTTAAATCTTCCAATTCTGCATATGCTATTATAAGCTCCTGCAGCTTTGCTGAAGATTCCCCAATACAGAGTTCTTTCCAAGCAGCAGGATAATTTTTACAAATCTTTTTCACAAAAATTTCGATGTGCCTTGTTATTTGGATAAACTGATCTATGAACTTTTTACTGTCAGCGGTTCCATCCTGCAGCTGTTCCATAAGCTTATGGCATTTAAAAAAATCAACTTCATTCTCCAATAAATATTCCAGAATTTCAAAACTTAAAATTTCTTTTTGCCCAAATTCAAACCATGCAAGTTTATCAACCACCGCTTTCACATCATAAAACCTATACCAGTAATCATTCTTTTCATGGTTTCTTACCCCGATGACAAAATTCATATCATTTTCACAGATGCTGACACCATAGAAGTAGTTAATATAATTTGCATATGATTCATCTATAAAGCCATTTTCCAACATGCATGTCACAAGCCTGTTTTCTCGCACATACTCAGAAAGGACTGCGCTTATACCATACTCCTTTATCAACTGTTCTAATGTCAATTTGAAAATCTGTTCTGTAAATCCGGATGCCTTTCTTCGCTGAAATGCTTCTTTGTCTTCAAATGCCCTCACAATTATTCCTTTTCCATCCTGCAATTCCGAAAATCCTTTAGGATCCAGATTTTTGTAAACAATAATAGAAAATATTTTTTCATCTGATAAATTCAATCCCTGCTCTCTGGTAAGCGAATATTTATATAGCAAAAATTCATTAAATATGTTGAGCAAAATCCGCATATCATCAATATACGCCGACACTTTCATCATATAATCGTTGGAAATCTGCAATGGAAGCATGCTCTCATTTACCAGTTTTAAAAGTACTTCATACGAGTTTGCGGAATTTATAACAGGAATAATGGGTATTATAAAATCAAAGAATTTTGTCCTATCCTTATTTTGAAATGTATCATCCTGCACAGCATACACAAATACGATTCTGCGGTTAATATTTTCGTTTCTGTTCAAAAGAATATTTAATGTCTGCTCAACAAGCAGCTAATTTTTCACAGTCCTTGTTTCACATAAATATCAGCATATTTTCATGCTGTTTGAACCTTGAAAACAACATTATCAAAAATTGCAACGAAAGAGCCACAAGCCGGGCTACATTCATTGTCAGAATTGACAACGCAATCGAGCTTCTCGTCGTTAAATCCAGCTTCGTCTTTATCATGCCAAGTCCGTAGCATCTCTTTGCCAAACTGAAGGATCTTTCCACTTCGATACGGTCTGCGTTGTCAGCGTATTCTGTTTTCTTATCTGCGGCAGCATTCTTTTTGGGTCTTCCCAAAGAAGGACCTGATAAACGGATTCCATGAAGTCTGCAGTATGCCAGATTGTCCCTGTTCCGATTATAAGCATCAAAGGATAACCTTTCCAGACGGGCAAGTCCTTTTTCATCAAACTGCTCAAATCAAGCTTGGCTCCAAACTCCACCGGTGCAGCTGCTGTTTGATGGCTTTACGTATCTTCTTCGCGGTACGCTTTTTGCATCTGGCAAGATTCAGATAGTCTTTTCTGGCCTTTTTGCGGTACATCCGGGGCTTGTAGTAATTGTAATCATAGCAGATCTGGTCAATCATTCCCTCCAGGTTTTCCCTTGCTTCGTTCAGAAGGTTAACATCCTGTGGATAGCTGATGTTTTGGGGAGCACATGTTGCATCCAGAATGATTGTCCCACTGTTTTCAGTCTTCGCAGCTGCTTCTTCCGTAACATCCATTCCGTTGCCTGGTCCCGGATCATTCGGTCTGTTGCAGCCGATGATCATCTCGTTGATTTCGCTCAGTATTTCATCATCAAGACGTTTCCTGAACTCAACCAGTAACGACGGGACATACGGGGGCTCATTGCAAAACCCCGGAAGACCTACAAAGAACTGATAATACGGATTCTCTGTAATCTGCGCCACAAGTTCCCTGTCAGAATAGCCGTATTGTTTCTGGATCATAAGTGATCCGAGTGCCATACGGAGCGGTTTTGCAGGCATACCCGTTTTGCCCGGAAAAAGCTCTGCATATTTTTCCTCAATGGCATCCCATGGGATGGTTGCAGCTTTCTTCACCCATCTGTTTTCCGGATTCATTTTGAATCCCAAAGGCTGATTAAAATCAGCCAGACCTAATTGACGATAATGTTCAAATTTATACATATGGCCTCCGGTAAGTGCAAGGTTTTTTGCTGAAAACCTGCGTTTTTTATGCACTTCCAGTATACCATATATGACTGAAACAATCAGTATTTTCTAGGTGTTTCGACATTATTCATTGCCGTTAAGCAGACATTATTTAAATATTTGGAATATAAAAATCCAGAACAGAATTGACAACCAATTATGCAGTGCGGACACATAAAAAGGCTAAGCGCCTTGTGATTCTTATATAAAGATTGTAAGGCTTACAAGGTCTGGTCATAATGTTATCCAATTCCGTGAAATATACATCAATATCTCCCGCCCAAAATCCAAGCCCTTTTCTTGCATCCGTTCAATATTTTTCCTTGAAGAAAAAATATAGTAGTATCCATTCTTCTCGCCCTCGCTCGCCTGCACTGCTGCAACCGTCAAGACATCTCGAAAAGGGATTACTCTGTTTTTTGAAAATTCAATATAAATATCGCTATTCTGCAATTTAGAATAATTACTTTCGTAATGATGTTCCACAAACAAGAATGCAAATTTAAAATCTAAATCCATATCTAAGCGGAACTGGTTGAATATATGAAAAATTCTTATAACTGCTTCCTGCGCCTGCAGAGAAGTCTGCGCCGCATTTTTTAAATCCTCATCTTCGCTTAGAGCTGCCTCTTCCATTAGTTTCTTTTGCTCGACTGCTTTTTCCATCTCCGATTCGTTTATAAAGAATGCATACCCGCTTATCGCTTTTAATGCTGCTTTGAAAGATCTGCGGATTGCAGTTCCTAAAATTTCACGTTCCAAATGAGAAAATTCAGATTCACTTTTCCACAGAGGTTTAAGCCTTTCACTTCTATCAAAATATTGCTTCCTCAACCAAACAGCCTCTGCCGACTGATCTTCACCGTTTTTAAGATATGTAATAATATCTTCATCTGATAAAAGGCTCAGCGGTACTCCCTGACCAATATACCCTTCCAGTGAAAGGGCTTTTTGCGTAAATACGGTTTTTTCCGTCAACGCATCCTTATACTTTTTCTTCATAAATGAATCATAACTGGCAATTGCCAAATCTACCAATTTCGCATCATATAGAATTGATGGATGATTTTGAATCCAGTGTCTTTCCAAATCATTGGCAAAAGTTACATTCTCAATTACGCTAAGAGCTCCCCTCTTGTATGCGGGCACCTTATGCTTAGACGCTGAAGGGTCGATATAATCAGCTATTGTGTAGCCTGCAAAAAGTCTCTCGACATCCAATGACATAGTATTAAATCCCGTTACATACCCATCACGAATCAGATAATCCAGCTTATCTACATCAATCAGCGAGCCGTTCAACATGCCAATCGTAATGTTTTCAATTAATTTATCATCAGAATCATTCTTTTCCTCATACCTGACGCCTATGATCGCCCTGACAAATAATTCTTCATCTATTTCAGAAATGCCAAGCTGTCTGATTAGCTTAAGCCCCACAATAGCGCTCATAGCCTCGTGTGGTTTCCCCGTTCCATGCTCCATATCCCGATATAACTCGATATTAGCCGGAAGCCTTTTTTGAATTTCTTCCCTGAAATTATCCTTGTAAAATTTCTCACCCGTATGTGAAAACGGTGAATGACCTACGTCATGCAGAAGGCATGCAAGCAAAAATGTTTTTTCAAGCCTCTTCCAATCTCCATGATAGAAAAGAGGGAAATCGCTTTTAACATTTTTACAAAAAGATGCAAATAGCTTTCTCCCTAAATGAAACACGCCTATAGAATGTGTAAAACGATTATGCAATGCTGATGGATACAACGCCTGATAGCTTGTCTGAATGACATTTCTTAATCTCTGATATTCAGGCATATCAATAACCTTTGTAAAATCGTCGTCAATATCTACATACTCATATATCGGATCCTTGATTTGCTTCACCAAATATTCCCTCTTTCTCTTAAGCCGATTTCTTCACAAATTCATTCGTTGTTTTTACCAGAAAAGCCATGATTTCCCAAGGAAGATATCCGACAAACCTGCTCGCCAAATCCGTAATCTGCTTTGTCTTCTTTATACAAATAACCTTTTCCGCAGCATTATATTCAAAATAGTCCGAAAAATCAAAAACTGCCGTCGTTACCTGATCTTGTGACACAAGGAAAACAGCATCCACATCATTTTCAATAGACATCTGCTGAATATAAATCCCCAATTGATTCAGCTCACTCAGTGAAATATTAGTTCTGTTTTTCGTTTTTTTCAATGCAATCAACGAATTAGCAATAATATATTCAGCCCCTACAAAAGTAACCATTTGTTTTCCTCCATATAAAAAAGCAACTCAGCAGCAACCCGCTTTTTCTCCTCTTTTGATTAGTATATTCTTATACTACCAAAATATTGATTGTAAAACAAGTAAGTATAAAAAATTAATAAAACCCTTTTGGCACTCTGCTGTTTAAATACATGCCCATCCCATTTCCGCGATATTCTTTTGCCACCCGTAAAGAACATATCTTTTTTTCCATCGGGCTTCTTTTCAGTATTGAAACTCCTGCTATCTGATTACCATCATATGCGACAATCATTTCACGGTCAAAACCTTCTCTAAATTCCCGCACAATTCCTCTATACTACTCATCATGCCTTGGATAATCATATATCGAATCGGCAAGAAAAATCCTTATGTCCCCAAGTACCCTTTCCTGGTTTTCACTTTGTACCAAATACGTCGTTTTCTTCATCTTCATCCATTCTCCACTCTTTCGGTTCAATATAATGCCAAATACAGTTTGATATTGTATTAAATAACACTGTGATAGCGCATAACACCAGTAAATATTTTAAGAATGGATAAAAAATTACTCTTCCTATACTTTATTTTACTAAAAACACTAAAACTTTCAATCTCATTTCCATCAAAAGAATTATTGTTTTTATATACACTCATTCTTTCATATGACTGACCTAAATATTCCTTCCAAAAATCCCCTGCTTCAAGCTGCCTTTTATATATCAGATTCGTTCCATCGGACACCACTTCGTCTTGTATCGGAGTCGTAATAAAGAAATTAATATTCTCTAATGTAAACTGTTGATGCTCTGCAATGGTCTCGATCAAGAACATATTCTGATTCCGTTTTTCATTAATTCTGAAATCCAGCAATTCTGTTTCTACAAACACGCTTGCTCTGTTTTCCTACCGTATTTTAGAAAAGAAGCTGAGGCAGCTATACCTGTGAAGAAATGTTTGTAAGCGAGTTCATTTCCCCATAATAATCTTGGCGCTTCCCTAAAACGTCATTGTCAAACAATTATAATTATTCATTCATGCATTGATATATTTCATTAATGCATAAATATACGATGCTGATTATAGGGCATGCACACAATGAAAATAGGAAAATCTATTTGCAAGGTAAGCGCCAAATAATAATGCGGTCAGATATAAAATTACCCCAGCCCTTTGCGAGTTGGA
>BLLW01000088.1 GCA_011959285.1 Lachnospiraceae bacterium
TCCATGCTATACTTTTGTTAAATCTATATTTTGAAAATTCATGATATCGGAGAGGAAGGAAGCATGATAAGCCGGATTTTGATTTACCATTGGGGTGCATTGGGCGATGGTGCCTTGGTGGAATGTATGCGCAGCATAGGAAAGGAGTGCATCCTGTTTTCCGAAAAGATAGAGGATTATCATGCAGATGGCAAATTTGCCAAAGAACTGTTGTCGGTCATCCATGCGCAGGGCGTGGAGGCTGTTTTCAGTTATGATTATTTTCCGTTACTTTCCATGCTTTGTGATATGAACCATATCCCATATGTATCATGGATTTACGATTGCCCAATGAATACCCTGATGTCGGGAACGCTTGGAAATGATTGGAACTACATCTTTTGCTTCGACGCATGGTACACGGAACGGTTGTGTGAACTTGGTGCGAAGCACATTTATCATCTTCCCTTAGCGGTAGAGGAAAATGTTTTCGATACGGTTTTAAAGAAAGAGCGTGAAACGCCGGGGCTTAGCGAAAAATATAAGAGTGATATTTCTTTTGTGGGAAATATGTACAATGGAGAAAAGAATCGTCTGAGAAGAGTGGAATTTACAGAATATACGCGCGGATATGTGGAAGGGCTGATCAAGTCACAGATGCTCATTTATGGTTATAATTTACTTGCTGATTCGCTCCATCCGCAGGTCATAGAAGAAATTGTTGAAAAATGTGAACTAAAGCTGAGCGATCATTATATCAGCCAATCGAAGCAGATGGCAGCCGATGCTGTTGGAATTGAGGTGACTGCAAGGGAAAGAGCGCAGGTAATCAGGACGCTTAGCGACAGGTATTCCCTGACCTTATACAGTAGTCATGCCGCAGAGGAGTCGGTTCGCGGTCAATATTTGTTGGAAAAGGGTTATGTGGATTACGAGAACGAGATGCCGTTCATTTTTCACAACAGTAAAATTAACCTTAATATTACGTCAAGGACAATTCAGTCGGGGATACCGAAGCGGGTACTGGATATTCTTGCTTGTGGCGGATTTTGCCTGACGAATTACCAGCCGGAAATAGCGGAATATTTTGAGGATGGTGTTGATCTGGTGATGTATTCGGGGATGGCGGATCTGGTTGCGAAAGCTGATTACTATCTGAACCATGAAGAAGAGAGAATTGCGATTGCTGAACATGGCAACAGGAAGGTCAGAGAAGAATTTGACCTCAAAAATAGGGTTGCGGGGATGTGGGAAGCGGTAATTGAATCCTGCAAGTGAAAATTTCCCCATCTTTTTATGTTTTTATCAGTACTTCCATATATGGGACTAATAGAATTGTATAATAAGGTATAATAATACCATATTTGGGAGGACAAAAGATGAAAGCTCAAGACATGTTAGTGGAACGAATCAACAATTTATGTAAGGAAAAGAGAATGACGTATTATGCATTGTCATATGCGTCTGCGGTGCCAATGACGACGCTGATTCATATCGTGGACAAATCAACAGTGAATCCGGGAGTGCTTACGATAGGAAAACTGTGCGATGGATTCGGTATTACGCTGAAAGAATTTTTTGATTCTTCTGAGTTTGAGAGTATGGAACAAATTGACATGTGAAAAGTATTTATATGGTTTATGGAAAATAGTACTTTAGTACATGTTAATACAAAGTTTATATTTTTTTAAGTGACTAGATTTTGAGGGTGTGCTATACTTACCATATGTGAATATAAGTATTGATGAATGTCATGGTAAGGAGGGTATGTAATGACAAAAGCAGAAATTTTGAAACAAGAGATACTCAAACAGTATAAGAGTGTAAGGCAGTTTGCTATTGATATGGAAATTCCCTATAGTACACTGGTGACGGCATTGGATAGGGGGATTGAAGGAATGGCATACGGTACAGTGATTCGTATGTGTGATAGATTAAGTCTGAATCCTGTAGACTTTTCAACTCTTGAAAAAGGCGAAGTGCTTGGCGAAAAGATTCTGGAGAACAGAGTTATGCAATATTATATCCAGCTGAACAAGAAAGGACGTAAGAGGATCCTCGAGATGATGGAAGATTATGTTCAGTTTGAAAAGTATAGAGAAATGTAATCAGCATGAATGAACATTTTGACTATTTAGTTGTGGGAGCCGGGCTTTTTGGCTCGGTATTTTCACATGAAATGAAAAGAAATGGAAAGACCTGTATCGTAATTGATAAACGGGATCATGTTGCAGGAAATATTTATACCAGTGTAAAACGGGGAATTTCTGTCCACGAATATGGCGCACATATTTTTCATACTTCCAATCGCGCGATATGGGATTACATGAACGAATTTGCAGAATTTAATCATTTTGTGAATTCGCCTATGGCAGTTTTTAGGGATGAGATTTACAATCTTCCTTTTAATATGAACACATTCTGCAGACTCTGGAGCGTTAAGACGCCAGAGGAAGCAAAGGCAGTCATACGAGAGCAGATTGCCCAGCTGGCAATAGGTGAACCGCAAAATCTGGAAGAACAGGCGTTGTCGTTAGTTGGACGTGATGTCTACGAAAAGCTCATTAAGGGATATACGGAAAAGCAGTGGGGAAGGGAGTGCAGGGCGCTTCCAGCGTTCATTATCAAGCGTGTACCGCTGCGGTTTACTTACGACAACAACTATTTTACAGACAGATACCAGGGAATCCCGGTAGGCGGTTACACAGCAATTATTGAAAAGATGCTGGATGGAACGCCGGTCTGGTTGAACACAGAATATCGTGATTTTGTCGAAAGACAGAATGAGGCAGCTAGACGCGGAGAGGAGTTTATCTCCTATGACAAGGTATTGTATACCGGCATGATAGATGAGTACTTTGATTTCTGTGCAGGTAATCTGGAGTACCGTTCCTTGCGGTTTGAAAAGGAAGACATGCCGGATATTGAGAACTATCAGGGCAATGCCGTGATTAATTATACAGAAAGAGAAATTCCTTACACCAGAATTATTGAGCACAAGCATTTTGAGTTTGGAAAGGGAGAAGGAACGGTCATTACGAGAGAATATCCTGCCAAGTGGTCAGTGGGCGATGAGCCCTATTATCCAGTTAATGACGAACGAAACAATCAGCTTTTCGCAAAGTATCAGAAGATGGCACAGAAAGAAAAGCATGTGCTGTTCGGAGGAAGGTTAGGACAATATCGTTATTATGATATGGATAAGGTAATTGAAGCTGCACTTGAAATGGCAAAAGAAGAAACATGCGCTGTGAAATGCACTTAAAAAATGGGGTGATTCATTTTAAATGAATCACCCTTTATTGTTACAATAAGCAGACTCGCGAAGCGTGTCGGCGTTTGTTAGCAATAGCTGTTAAAAAGCATACCGCTGTAATTGCTGGTCATATAGGGGGTAGCAAAATTATGACCAGGATTTTTGTAGGCTACAAGTCTCTTGTCTACATATTCCATAGGATTTAGAGAAACCTGATTGGTTTTTCGCAGGATGGAATTGGTAAAATCTCTGATTGTAGTAAATCGGGACCTGCTCTCATCGTTTAGGATGGAGTCCCTAAAGGTGTCGTCGTTGACTGCAAGCTGACCGCTTTTATCGAAAGAAAAGCCGATCTGTTCAAGGTCCGTCTGATAGTGGCGGGATATGTGCGACATTTCATTCATGAGCTTTTTGCTGCGCGGATGCGAATCAAGGTATTCAGCAGCAGCTTTGACAAAGGAATTGTAGCCATGAACCAAATTATTTACATTTTCAGTAAGAGAATCCAAATCTGTCTTCAGACCAATTTGGGTTGTCTCTCCCTCTACACTGCTGATGCCATTTAAGGTGATATCAAATACCTTGCCGATTGTAAAGTGATTAGCAGAAGCAGTGCGGGGTTCACCGTTCAAAAGGTATTTGGCATTAGAAGGCTGCCTTGACATAAAGTTAAGACCAAGGTAATCCACTGTGCCAGAAAGCTTGCTTGTGGTTTCATCGGAAACTTGGAATATGTAATCCCTGCCGGATTTGAGTCCGCTGGCTGTGGAAACGAGCCTTAGGGAGGAACGCCCCTTGTCGTCTTCAAATACATCGGCGTTTATTCCTATTTCAGCATTGGAGATCAATCGTGCAAGACGTTCCTGCAGATCACGGTTACTCTCTCCGCCGCGGACATTATACTGAAACTCATAGTTTAAGTCATTTATGGAAATATCAAAGGAATAAGCGCCCGGTGCAAGGTCTGCCTTTTCGTCAGCAGAAAGAAAGGTTCCTAAGTTAAGCTGATTGGAGGCCAAGGCAGTAACTTCTATATTAAAGGAAGGCGCAGCTCCGTTTATAGTGCTCCCGCCTATGTAGGATGCAGTAGCAATGTCTGGGTTGCTGGAATAGGCTGATTTTTTACCCAGCATTTCCGTTTCATCCAGTCCTCCTAAGGAGGCAATCGTATTGCGGAGCGCACGTGCATTTTCCTTAAGTCCTACAGCAAAAGCGCGTGATTCGTTACTGGAATCCAGAATATAGAGAGGGGATTCTTTGTTCAGTTTGACTATGGCATGATAGATGTTGCGTAGCTCGCTTTTCTTATGGGTATCATATTGCGTAGTCGTCTTAGGCGCATACGTAGTCAGATAATGATTATAAACTGTATGAAGTGATGTATTGTAAGTCATAAACTGCCCCTCCTTTCTTCCGTGAATTTTAAAACCGTCAAAACCGTTTGACGGGAAAACTTCTATTCTTTATACTAATAGTATATGCAACGCAAATAGGAAGCTTCCTAATATCAGGGCATAAAAACCTACTTTTATAATCTAATTTTATCACGAGAGAGTATGGAAAACAATAGTATTTTAAAAAATGCAGTTGACTGAATAAGCAGGATATGTTATAGTAATCAAACGAGATTAGATTAAGGTCTTTTTTTTATGCACAAAATCCGGTAAAAGATTGGAGGAATTATCATGCGTACAAGAATTACATTAGCATGTACAGAATGCAAGCAGCGTAACTACAACACTACAAAAGATAAGAAGACACATCCGGACAGGATGGAGACCAAGAAGTATTGTAGATTCTGCAAGACTCACACAATGCACAAAGAAACGAAATAGTTTTAAGAGGTCTGAAAGGAGTTAAAGATGGCAGAGTCCGCTAAGAATGGAAAGGCAGATAAAACAGCAAATAAGACGTCTGGTGGGACGGGCTTTTTCAAAGGTGTCAAAGCCGAATTTAAGAAAATTTCATGGCCGGACAAAGATTCACTTTTAAAGCAGTCTGTTGCGGTTGTTTGTATTTCGTTTGTAATGGGAATCGCGATTGCGGTATTGGATTTCTTAATGCAGTACGGCGTAGAATTCCTGACAAGTCTGTAGAGTGAGGGTAATCGTATGGCAGAAGCGAACTGGTATGTAGTACATACCTATTCCGGGTATGAAAATAAAGTAAAAGCCAATATAGAAAAGACAATCGAGAACAGGCATCTGGAAGATGAGATTCTTGAGGTTCGTGTGCCCCTGCAGGACGTGGTGGAATTAAAGAACGGCGCAAGGAAGACGGTCCAGAAGAAAATGTTCCCTGGATATGTTTTGATTAATATGGTCATGAATGACGACACATGGTATGTTGTCAGGAATACTAGAGGCGTGACGGGATTTGTAGGACCCGGAAGCAAGCCGGTTCCATTGACGGAAGCAGAGATGAAGCCTCTTGGAATCAAGACAGAAAATATTTCCGTAGATTTTGCAGAAGGCGATACTATTGCTGTAGTGGCGGGCGTCTGGAAGGATACCGTTGGTGTGGTGCAGAGAATGGATTTCGGCAAACAGACGGCAACGATCAATGTGGAACTGTTCGGCAGGGAGACGCCTGTGGAGATCAGTTTTGCGGAAGTGAGAAAAATGTCATAATAGACAGATATTTATTGCAGCTTTATGCTGCGTAAATATAAAGTAACTTTAAATGGGTCTGCGGTATGAATGCAGACTGTGGGAGCAGAGGAGACTCCGCGCCATACCACGATGCAAAGATATTTGCATTATAATAGGAGGTGCCACAATGGCAAAGAAAGTAGAAGGATACATTAAGTTACAGATCCCTGCTGGTAAAGCTACACCAGCGCCCCCAGTTGGTCCCGCACTTGGACAGCATGGGGTTAACATTGTTGAATTTACCAAACAGTTCAACGCAAGAACAGCAGATAAGGGTGATTTGATCATACCTGTTGTCATCACAGTATATGCAGACAGAAGTTTCAGTTTCGTTACGAAAACTCCCCCTGCTGCAGTACTTCTTAAGAAAGCTTGTAATTTGAAATCTGGTTCCGCAGTGCCTAACAAGACAAAGGTTGCAAGCATTTCCAAAGCAAAACTTCAGGAAATCGCAGAGATGAAGATGCCTGACTTAAATGCCGCAAGCTTAGAAGCTGCTATGAGCATGATTGCCGGTACAGCAAGAAGTATGGGAATTACAGTAGAGGACTAATCAGATATCCAAATAAAATTGTAGAGTGGGAGGCGATTGGGAATACCCACGCCGATTGAACCATAGGAGGAATAATAATGAAACGTGGAAAAAAATATGTAGAGGCTGCGAAACAGATTGACCGTGCAGTGGCATATGAGCCGGCAGAGGCAATCACACTGGTTAAAAAGACCGCAGTTGCAAAATTTGATGAAACAATTGAAGTGCATATCAGAACGGGCTGTGACGGACGTCATGCAGAGCAGCAGGTTCGTGGTGCAGTTGTGCTCCCGAATGGTACAGGTAAGACTGTTAAGGTACTTGTATTTGCAAAGGGCGATAAGGTGAATGAAGCAGAGGCAGCAGGCGCTGATTATGTTGGTGGAGATGAGTTGATTCCGAAGATTCAGAATGATGGATGGCTTGATTTCGACGTTGTTGTTGCCACACCGGATATGATGGGCGTTGTCGGACGTCTCGGTAAGGTTTTAGGTCCTAAAGGTTTGATGCCTAACCCGAAGGCTGGTACAGTTACCATGGATGTGACAAAGGCAATCAACGATATCAAGGCAGGTAAGATCGAGTACAGACTTGACAAATCCAATATCATTCATGTACCGATTGGAAAGGCTTCTTTTGAGGAAGCAAAACTTCAGGAAAACTTTTCTGCACTGATGGAAGCAATCGTTAAGGCAAAACCTTCGGCGCTGAAAGGTCAGTATTTGAGAAGCATTACACTTACTTCAACAATGGGACCTGGCGTAAAGGTCAGTGCTGCAAAATTCTAATCTGAACTGGATATAATAGGGACCGTTCCTTTTGGGGGAACGGTTCTATTTGCATTATAAGTAAAATATGGTATTCTGTCAGTATGAAAAGAGAATTAAAGAAACAGAACTCAAAAGTTAATAAAAAGCGCTTTCGCCCAAGACAGGGCAGCGGACCAGCGGTAGCTTTCCTGCTAACATTTTGTGCGGTGGTATCAGTTGGAGTTGCTGGCATGTTGATTCTAAAGCTCTTTACATCGGGATGGGGGGATCAAAAGACCTTTGGCTTCATGGATTTGGGAATATCTTCCGAAAGAATTCCTGAGGAACTGGAAGTGGAAGAGATAATACAACAATCTGATTCCCGGTATGGGGCAGAACTTTCAGACGATGAGTATCGGAAAAAGAATCGTATTTATGCGTGGGAGAGCAATTCAGAAGATACAGTGACCTTTGGTTTTGTGGGTGATTTCCTTCTGGATGATGAATATGCTATCATGGCAAGTTTGTTAAAGCGTGGAGCTGCAATTGAAAATGGAGTGTCTGAGTCTATGCTTACACAGATGCGGGAAGTGGATATTATGGTGGCAAACAATGAGTTTCCTTTTACAGACCGTGGAACACCTACTCCGGATAAGACCTTTACCTTCCGTGCGGATACGGGAACGGTATCGTATCTTCATGATATGGGTGTAGATGTGGCTGTGCTTGCCAATAATCATATCTATGATTTTGGTGAGGTTGGGCTTTTGGACACGTTGGATACGTTGGCGAATGCAGGGATACCGCAGGTGGGAGCAGGCAGAAATCTTGAGGAAGCGTCAGCGCCTCTTTATTTCATCGTAAATGATATGAAGATTGCGGTAGTGGCTGCAACTCAGATAGAAAGGTTGGATAATCCGGATACTAAGGGCGCTACGGAAAGCAGTGCAGGGGTGTTCCGGTGCTGGAATCCTGATAAGCTGTATGAAATTGTTGCTAAGGCAAAAGCGAATAGCGATTTTGTTATCGTTTATATTCATTGGGGAACAGAAAATCAGGCGGAGCCGGACTGGGCACAGCTCGAACAGGCGCCGCGCATTGCCCAGGCGGGGGCAGATTTGATTATAGGAGATCACTCTCACTGCCTGCAGGGCATTACTTACTGTGGGGACACGCCAGTGATTTATAGCTTGGGAAACTTTTGGTTTAATTCAAAGAGTTTAGATACTTGCTTGGTAAAAGTGACAATCGGACAGAATGGACTGGAGGCGTTTCAGTTCGTGCCAGCGATTCAGGCGGACTGCAAGGTGGATCTGGCATATGGGGAAGATAAAGAAAGGATTCTTGCCTATATGCGGGGGTTGTCGCCTGATGTGCGTATCGATGAAGATGGTTTTGTGAGCAAAAATTAAAAGATGCAGTTGACATGGAACACAGTATGTGGTATCTTAAAAAAGGTCGTTTGACCATGCCGAAGACAGTAGGTGCCCGGAATTGATTGATCAAATTAGGGCGTAAGCGTACCGCCTACCGAGGAGAAGAGTTATGTATGACAGATTCTGCCTTTCCGTCTTTGGAAAGGCTTTTTTAACTCCTATCGGCACCAAAATCTAACAGGAGGTAAAGAAAGTGGCAAAAGTTGAATTGAAACAGCCTATTGTTGAAGAGATTTCCGCCAGTATCAAAGATGCACAGTCCGTTGTTCTTGTTGATTATCGTGGACTTACGGTAGAACAGGATACGAACCTTCGTAAACAGCTTCGCGAAGCAGGTGTTACTTACAAGGTTTACAAGAACACAATGATGAACTTCGCATTTAAGGGAACAGACTGTGAAGGACTTACTCCATATCTGGAAGGTCCCAGTGCAATCGCAATCTCTACAACAGATGCAACAGCTCCCGCAAGAATCCTCTGCAAATTTGCAAAGGAAGCGCCCAAGCTGGAAGTTAAGGGCGGCATTGTTGAAGGTGCAACATATGATGCAAGCGGTATTGCAGAAATTGCGAAGGTTCCTTCTAGGGAAGAATTGCTTTCCAAACTGCTTGGAAGTATCCAGTCTCCGATTACCAACTTCGCTCGTGTCATGAACCAGCTGGCAGAAAAAGGCGGAGCAGGAGAATGCGAAGCGCCTGCAGAAGCACCGGTGGCTGAGGCAGCAGCAGAAGAGGCGCCTGCAGCAGAATAGTTTTAGAAACATTTAAATCAGAATCAACAATAATAAAATGGAGGAAATGAAAATGGCAAAGTTATCCACACAGGAATTAATTGACGCTATCAAAGAATTAACAGTATTAGAATTAAACGATCTTGTAAAAGCTTGTGAAGAAGAATTTGGCGTATCTGCAGCAGCAGGCGTTGTAGTTGCAGCAGCAGCTGGCGATGCAGGTGCAGCAGTAGAAGAAAAGACAGAGTTTGACGTAGAACTGACAGAAGTTGGTCCTAACAAGGTTAAGGTTATCAAGGTTGTACGTGAAGCTACAGGTCTTGGTCTGAAGGAAGCTAAGGATCTTGTAGATTCAGCTCCTAAGACATTGAAGGAAGGCGCATCTAAGGAAGAAGCTGATGATATCAAGGCTAAGCTGGAAGCTGAAGGCGCTAAGGTTACATTAAAGTAATCAAAGTACATTCTTTTAATCAAACAGGCGGGTTGTGCATTTTAAAATGCACAACCCGCTTTAAAATTCACTAATTATACAAATTTTTTAATTCTAATATTTTCCAAAACAAAAAAATGTTTCTTGACTCAATTTCTCATTTGTAGTAGAATGGATGGTGCACTATTGTGGTGTGGTATGCATTTTAGCAATGTTGTTGCTTCATCAAATCATAAAGAACGGGGTGAATAGTTAATGGAAAAGAACAGGATACGTCCAATTGCCGCAGGCAAGAGCATGCGTATGAGTTATTCACGACAGAAAGAGGTTCTGGAGATGCCGAACCTGATTGAGGTTCAGAAGGATTCCTACAAGTGGTTTCTGGAAGAAGGACTTAAGGAAGTATTTGATGATATTTCACCGATAGCAGACTACAGCGGTCATTTGAGCCTTGAGTTTGTGGACTTTGAGCTGTGCGAAGACGAGGTAAAATATTCCATCGAAAAATGCAAGGAGCGCGATGCGACATATGCAGCTCCCCTAAAGGTCAGGGTACGTCTCTACAACAAAGAGAAGGAAGAAATCAGCGAACATGAAATTTTTATGGGTGATCTTCCGCTTATGACAGAGACTGGTACATTCGTAATAAACGGCGCAGAACGTGTTATCGTAAGCCAGCTGGTACGTTCTCCGGGTATCTATTATGCAATCAGTCATGATAAGATCGGCAAGAGACTATTTTCCTCAACGGTCATTCCCAATCGAGGCGCGTGGCTTGAATATGAAACGGATTCTAATGATATTTTTTACGTGCGTGTCGACAGGACCAGAAAGGTTCCAATTACTGTTCTTATAAGAGCGCTTGGCGTAGGTACGAACGATGAAATCAGAGAGTTATTCGGAGATGAACCTAAGATTGAAGCCAGCTTTTCCAAAGACGTTTCTACGAATTATCAGGAAGGTCTTTTAGAGTTATACAAAAAAATCCGCCCCGGTGAACCGTTAAGCGTTGAAAGTGCAGAAAGCCTTATCAATGCCATGTTCTTCGACCCCAGAAGATATGATTTGGCGAAAGTAGGCAGATATAAATTCAATAAGAAACTTGCATTCAGAAACAGAATCAGGCATCATGTCCTCTCCGAGGATGTAGTGGATACCCTGACAGGGGAAGTGCTGGCGTCAGCAGGAACCAAGGTGAGCGCTGAACTTGCAGATCAGATTCAGAATGCAGCGATTCCTTATGTATACATCCAGACAGAAGAAAAGAATGTAAAGATTCTTTCTAATATGATGGTGGATCTCACCAGCTTTGTGGAGTGCAACCCCAAAGAACTGGGTATTACGGAGCATGTTTACTATCCCGTATTGGCGCAGATTATTGAGGAGTTTGGCGAGGACTCCGGGGCGCTTGCAGATGCCATTAAGAAGAATGTACATGAATTGATTCCTAAACATGTTACCAAGGAAGACATTCTTGCATCCATCAATTATAATATTCACCTGGAATATGGTATTGGAAACGACGACGATATTGACCATTTGGGCAATAGACGTATTCGTGCAGTAGGTGAGCTTTTGCAGAATCAGTATAGGATAGGTCTTTCCAGATTAGAGAGGGTGGTACGTGAGAGAATGACCACGCATGATGCAGAGGAAATCTCTCCCCAGGTGCTCATTAATATCAAGCCGGTGCAGGCGGCAGTGAAGGAATTTTTTGGTTCATCCCAGTTGTCCCAGTTTATGGATCAGAATAATCCGCTGGGTGAGCTGACTCATAAGAGACGTCTTTCTGCGTTAGGACCTGGCGGTCTTTCCAGAGATCGTGCCGGATTCGAGGTGCGTGACGTTCATTACTCTCATTATGGAAGAATGTGTCCTATTGAGACCCCTGAAGGACCCAACATCGGTCTAATCAACTCGCTCGCATCTTATGCAAGAATCAACGAGTATGGTTTTGTGGAAGCACCCTATCGTAAGATAGATAAAACAGATCCGTCGAATCCCAGGGTAACTGACGAAGTGGTTTATATGACGGCGGATGAAGAAGATAATTATCATGTGGCACAGGCAAATGAAGCGCTGGATGATCAGGGACATTTTGTGAGAAACACTGTTTCCGGTCGTTACAAGGAGGAGACTTCCGAGTATCCCAAGGCAATGTTTGATTATATGGATGTGTCACCTAAGATGGTATTCTCAGTGGCAACAGCGCTGATTCCTTTCCTTGAGAATGATGACGCCAACCGTGCGCTGATGGGATCCAATATGCAGCGTCAGGCAGTGCCGCTTCTTACTACGCAGGCGCCTGTTGTGGGAACTGGTATGGAACCTAAGGCAGCAGTGGACTCCGGTGTATGTGTGGTTGCTAAGAAGGCAGGCACAATAGAGTATGTATCCTCGAAGCTGATCAGGATGAGCTGCGACGACGGCGAAAAGATGGAATTCCGTTTGACAAAATTTTCCCGAAGCAATCAGTCCAACTGCTACAACCAGAAGCCCATCGTACTTAAGGGGGAGCATGTAGAAGCAGGACAGGTGATAGCAGACGGTCCTTCTACTTCTGAAGGTGAATTGGCACTAGGTAAGAACCCGCTAATCGGCTTTATGACATGGGAGGGGTACAATTACGAGGATGCGGTTCTTTTAAGTGAAAGACTGGTTCAGGAGGATGTATATACCTCCGTGCACATTGAAGAATATGAGGCAGAAGCAAGAGATACCAAATTAGGACCGGAAGAGATTACAAGAGACGTTCCTGGGGTTGGTGATGATGCGTTAAAGGATTTGGATGAGCGCGGTATCATCAGAATCGGCGCCGAGGTTCGTGCTGGAGATATCTTGGTAGGCAAGGTCACCCCTAAGGGAGAAACAGAACTGACGGCAGAAGAGAGACTCCTTCGTGCAATCTTTGGTGAAAAAGCAAGAGAAGTAAGGGATACTTCTCTTAAAGTGCCCCACGGCGAATATGGTATTATTGTGGATGCGAAGGTGTTTACAAGGGAAAACGGGGATGAACTTTCCCCCGGCGTAAACCAGGCGGTACGTATTTATATTGCACAGAAGAGAAAAATCTCTGTGGGCGATAAAATGGCAGGTCGTCATGGAAACAAGGGTGTTGTTTCCCGTGTGCTTCCGGTGGAAGATATGCCTTATCTGCCCAACGGAAGGCCCCTTGACATTGTGCTCAATCCTTTGGGCGTTCCTTCCCGTATGAACATTGGACAGGTATTGGAAATCCATTTGTCACTGGCAGCAAAGGCACTCGGCTTTAATGTGGCAACGCCTGTCTTTGACGGCGCAAACGAAGACGATATCATGGATACATTGGATCTTGCCAATGATTATGTAAATTTAAGCTGGGAAGCATTCGAGGCAAAGCACAAGGAAGAACTGCTCCCGGAAGTAATGGATTATCTATATGAAAATCGTAACCACAGAGAGCTCTGGAAGGGCGTTCCGATTTCCAGGGACGGTAAGGTAAGATTGCGTGACGGTAGGACAGGTGAGTACTTTGACAGTCCGGTAACGATTGGTCACATGCACTACTTAAAGCTCCATCATTTGGTTGACGATAAGATCCACGCACGCTCTACAGGTCCTTATTCTTTGGTTACACAGCAGCCTCTGGGCGGTAAGGCACAGTTTGGAGGACAGCGTTTTGGTGAGATGGAAGTGTGGGCGCTGGAAGCATATGGCGCATCTTATACCCTTCAGGAAATTCTAACGGTGAAGTCGGACGATGTGGTTGGTCGTGTGAAGACGTACGAAGCAATCATCAAAGGCGACAATATTCCTGAGCCCGGTATCCCTGAGTCCTTTAAGGTGTTGCTCAAAGAACTGCAGTCTCTTGGTCTTGATGTGCGTGTTCTGCGTGATGACAACACAGAAGTGGAAATTATGGAAACCATTGATTATGGGGATACGGATTATCGTTATGAAATTGAGGGAAGCGATAAGAATTACGATTACGAAAAGGAATCTCTCGGCTCCATGGGATATCAGCAGCAGGAATTTGACGAAGACAGCGGCGAGCTTGTGAGCGCTGATGAAGAGGATGATTTAGATGAGGAATTTGATGAGGAAGAGTTTGAAGAAGTGCTCTCTTCTGAGTCCTATGAGTGATAAAGCAGCCTGAAGCTGTGCCAAGATGTTGAAAGGAGCATGGATATAGCGATGTCAGAAACAAAGCAAGAAGCATATCAGCCGATGACATTTGATGCCATCAGAATTGGTTTAGCATCACCTGAGAAAATCAGAGAATGGTCAAGAGGCGAGGTTTTAAAGCCGGAGACCATTAATTACAGAACCTTGAAGCCGGAAAAAGACGGTCTGTTCTGTGAGAAGATTTTCGGACCTAGCAAGGATTGGGAATGTCACTGCGGTAAGTATAAGAAAATCAGATATAAAGGCGTTGTCTGTGACCGATGTGGAGTGGAAGTTACGAAAGCAAGCGTCCGCAGAGAGCGTATGGGACATATTGAACTTGCTGCTCCGGTATCCCATATCTGGTATTTTAAGGGGATTCCCAGC
>BLLW01000089.1 GCA_011959285.1 Lachnospiraceae bacterium
TAGAAAACTTGAAACCTTTACAATAATCAAATTTTTCAACTGCTTTGATCAGACCCAGATTTCCCTCCTGAATCAAATCGAGGAAAAGCATGCCCCTGCCCACATATCTTTTGGCAATGCTGACCACCAGACGCAAATTTGCCTCTGCCAGACGCTTTTTTGCCTCATCACCTAAATCTACATCTCTTTGCAGATTTCTGATTTCCTGACGCAGTTCCTCTGCCTCTGCCTCATCTACATTGTCTACTCTTTTTTCTAAAATAGCAATTTTTTCTTTGCCTACAGCGCCTGCCTCCATTTTCTGGGCAAGCTCAATCTCTTCCTCTGCACTTAAAAGGGGAACCTTACCGATTTCCTTCAAATACATTCTGACAGGGTCTTCAATGCTGATTCCCTCAGGGACAGACAGGTCAATGTTCTCAACGTCTACCTCATCCTCTTCTGAAAGAATAATTTCTTCGTCGTCAACATCATCAACCTCTGTGATGCGCAGAACATCCACATTATTCTGCTCAAGTGTCTCAAATATTTTTTCAAATTGTTCTTCACCCATAGGAATCTCAGCAAAATAATCCACTATTTCCTGATATTCCAAAACGTTCTTTTTCTTTTTGGCAACTGCTAAAAGCCCGTTCAGCTTTTCGTCAAACTTTGCCTGTGTGTTTTCATCCATTCTGGTTTTCCGTCCTTCCTAACTTTATAAACATTACCATTATTAGCCTTAATCCAGGGAAATATGCGTTTTGCTAAGTTCTTCCAGCGCTTTTTTCCCCTCAATCACCTGATTCAGCGCCAGAACATCCGTCCCAAGCTGGGATGAGAAATACTCAAGGCTGTTCCGCTTCACTGCCACCACGATATCGTGGAATGCCTTTTCCTGATCTGCCCTGGTGCTCAAAAGCGCCAATTTCGTATTGAACACGCTGGCTGCCTCACGCTGCTGCTCTTCGTCTGTAAAAAGACTAATGATTGCCGCTGGGTTAATAGAGCCGCTTTCCAGATCTGCAAAAAGCTTATCGGCTATTTTTTTATATAAATCCTCCGTAAAGTCACTGGGGGAGATATATTTTTTGATCTTCTGATACACCCTAGGCTCCTCCACGAGCCAGGTAAGCAGAAGTTTTTGGGGTTTCTTCAGATTTTCCTTTGGATCATTTTTCTTCTGAATCCCCGATTTAGGTCTTACTGCCGGTGCGGCAAGCCCTGTCTGTGATGCATAGGAAACCACCAGCTTTCGCAGGTTGTCAAAGCCGATGTGATATTTCTGCGCCACCGCCTCGATGTAATTCTCCCGTTCCACCTCTTCCGAAAATCCGCACAGCTTTTTGGCGATTTCCCGGTGGAACCTGGTCTTTGATTCGGGATCACTTAAATCATAGTCCTTCTGCAGCATACGCAGTTCAAAGAAAAAGCTGTTCTCCGCCTGCTTAATCCGTTCCTTGAAGGCGTCCTGTCCTAAATTCTTTATGAACTCATCCGGATCCTTATAGGGCTCTAAGTTCAGCACCTTTCCCGTAAGTCCCACTTCTTTTAAAATCCCGATTGCACGAAGGGCTGCGTTTACGCCTGCACCGTCACTGTCATAGGCAAGAATCACTTCCTGCACATACCGCCGCAGAAGATTTGCCTGCCCCGCCGTAAACGCCGTTCCAAGGGACGCCGCCGCCTGGGTAAAGCCTGCCTGGTGCATGGCGATCACATCCATATAGCCTTCACACAGGATAATGTTGTTGGTGCGGGCTGTCCTTGCAAAATTCAGCCCGTACAGATTCCTGCTCTTATCAAATATCATGGTTTCAGGAGAGTTTAGATATTTGGGCTTGGCATCTCCCATCACCCGTCCTCCGAATCCGATTACTCTGTGGTTGATATCCTGAATGGGAAACATGACACGGTTCCAGAATTTGTCATGCATCCCGTATTTTTCATCAAAAGTGGCAAGTCCCGCTTCCTGTATCAGCTTGTCCTCATAGCCTTTGCTTTTCAGATATCTGGTGAGGTCATCGCTGGTCATGTTTGCAAATCCCAATCCGAATTTATGGATGGTCTCGTCCGAAAGCTGCCTTTTTTTCAGATACTGATAACCTGCCTGTCCCTGCCCGCGCCGCAGCTGGTAAAAAAAGTATTTTGCCGCCTCCTTGTTCACTTCCAGCAGCTTTGTCCGGCGGCTCTCCTTTTTCCTTGCCTCCTCATTATATTCCGCCTCGGGAAGGTTGACGCCGGCACGCTCAGCAAGCGCCTTCACCGCCTCCGGAAAAGAATAATTCTCATATTCCATAAGGAAAGTAAACACATTTCCTCCTGCCCCGCAGCCAAAGCAATAGTACATCTGCTTTCCCGGCGAAACGGAAAAGGAGGGTGATTTTTCATTATGAAAGGGGCAGAGCCCAAAGTAACTGCTTCCCTTTTTTTGTATCTTGACATATCCTGAAATGACATCTACGATATCACTTTTCATGCGTACTTCTTCAACCAACTCGTCAGGATAATACATATTCCTCCTCCACGCGTCTTCCTTGCAAACGGCGCGGTCTCATCCGTGCCAGGATTTGGGGATATAAATCTCCTCATATTTGGCTATGGCAAAACGGTCTGTCATAGCGCCTATGTAGTCGCACACCACCATTTCTTCCGGCTCTCCGCGCTTCACCAGATTGATATAATCCGCCGGGAGACGCTCAAGATGATGCCTGTAATAACTGTAGAGGGTCTGAATCAGCATTTCTGCCTTTCCCTCTTCACTCTTGGCTTCCTTATTCTGATAGACCTGCTCGAACATGAACCGGCGCAGCCTCTTCATCGCCTCCGCCACCGCCTCTGACATCTGTATGTCATCTTTGCCGTAACTGGTAGTAACCAGATCATGGATAAAATGATCCAGCCTCTCCCCCGTGGTATAGCCGATCACATCGCTTATCTCCTTAGGCACATCCGATTCTTTTAAGATTCCTGCCCTTATGGCATCATCCATATCATGATGGATATAGGCAATCTTATCAGAAAAACGGACAATCCGCCCCTCCAGCGTGGAAGGCATCCCCTTGGTCTGGTGATTTCGGATGCCGTCCCTCACCTCCATGGTAAGGTTCAGTCCCTGTCCTCCCTTTTCCAGCAGATCCACCGTGCGCACGCTCTGGTCACTGTGACAGAATCCATAGGGACACACTGCATTCAGCGCCCGCTCTCCCGCATGCCCGAAAGGCGTGTGCCCCAAATCATGCCCCAAAGCAATCGCCTCCACCAGATCTTCATTCATCCGAAGCGCCTTGGCAATGGTCCTGGCATTCTGAGAAACCTCAAGGGTATGGGTCAGCCTGGTCCTGTAATGATCTCCCTCCGGCGATAAGAAAACCTGGGTCTTATCCTTCAGCCTTCTAAAAGACTTGGAATGCAGGATCCTGTCCCTGTCCCTTTGATAGACCGGACGGATGTCACACTGCTCTTCCATGCGCATCCTGCCCTTTGAATCCCTGCTGTGGGCAGCGTAAGGACTTAGATATTCCATTTCAAGCTGTTCTAGATTCTCTCGTATATTCATTTACGGCTCCTGATCTTTCGCTCAAAGAACTTCCTATTATCATTATTCGGCACAAATTTATCAAATCCTTTTTTTATCTTCAAAAAACAAAGTCAGTTTCTAACGGCAGATATCATAAATAAATTCTGCATTTTTATCCATGGCATCATAAGCGGTCTTTAAGGGAGACATCTGGAATACATGCCACATGCCTTTGAACACATCCAGCTTTACAGATACATTTTCCTGCACCATCTTTTTGTGCAGCATGGTGGAATCGGAAAGCAGAATTTCATTGTCCCCCACCTGAATATAGGTAGGCGGAAATCCTGTAAAATCTCCAAACAGCGGAGAGATCATAGGATCTTTCAAATCAATTTCTTCCGCATATCCCTTGATCATACGATCCAGATAAGCGGCATCAAGGACTGGGTCCACCTCCGCCCTTGTCTGGTGGGTCTTGCCCGAAGAAGTCAAATCTGTCCACGGGGACATGAGCACCAATCCTCTGGGAAGGAGCCGCCCCTCCTCCTTCAATTTGAGCACAAGAGATAACGCCATATTGCCGCCGGCAGAGTCGCCTGCAATAATCACGTCTCTCGCCCCATACCCTAAAAGCATAAGATAATTCCACGCCTTCATGGCATCTTGGGCTGCCGCTGGATAAGGATTTTCCGGCGCCAAACGGTAATCGAAGCAGAGCACGTCCATGGAAGTGCTGGATGCAAGCTTTGTGGTGAGCGTTCTTGCATAAAGACTGCTCCCCGTAGAATAGCCGCCGCCATGACAATAGAGTATAATATATTTTTTCATATGGGCGCGGTTCACAGATACCCACTCTCCCATCATCCCCTGAATATCCACGCTGCGGATCAAAATATCCTTGGAATTTCCCAAAAGGGCTCCTACATGGTCCTGGGACTGACGGTGCTTTTCAAGGTCAGGATTTTCAATGATGCCGTGGACCTTTCGGATCATTGCCATCATGTTCTGGTTTCTTGCTTCTGGATCCTTTTTTCTGGTAAGTGTTTTTCTTGTACTGATTGCCATAATTCCTCCGAATTTATATGTATGAATGGTGTATAAGTATTGGTTGACGAGGGGCCTGGGCGGGGAGGCGGTTTGAGCGTCCTTTGACCGCCAAAAACCAAAACCGCATCCCACAAACGATTGCTTTATTTTAACACATTTTAAGAATTTTGTGGTATACTAATACAAGAAATTAGGGAACATTCAGCGTTAGATGGGTGAATGTGCAAGTTGTTTGTCGGGAATAGGATTTTACATTGGAAAAAGGAAATCATGCAGTCAAAGAGGCTGAAAGACAATTAAATAACATCAGTAATGTTTCAGGAAAACGGGCGCGTAGAGAACCTAAGGTGTGGTATAAGCTGGATTTGTCGGCGATTGTTTATCCTACTTTGCAGCGCAGGGATTTTTCCTCGGTTTATCGATTGTCGGTGGTCTTGAAGGAGGAGGTTAAGCCGGATGTGCTTCAGCAGGCGGTGGATATCGCGCTTAGACGCTTTCCTACGTATAAAACAGCAATCCGCAAGGGCTTGTTCTGGCGGTATTTGGAGCCTAATAACCGTCCCGGTCCTTTTGTGCAGAAGGATATCCGTAATTTTTGTATGCCTATGCCTTTTAAGGCTGGGAATCGTTATCTTCTGCGGGTTTATTATTATGACCGTAGGATTTCTCTGGAAGCCCATCACTGTCTTGGGGACGGCACCGGCGGGATGTGTGTGTTGCAGACGATCACAGCCGTTTATCTAAGGCTGCTGGGGCATTCTGTCTCCAGCGGCGGTTTCGTCCTTGATGTGAATGGGACGCCTGACCCGGAGGAATTGGAAGATGCTTATATGCGGTATGCCAATGCCAAGGTATGTCCGCCCCGTCCCGGGGAAAAGACTTACCGTGTGCGGGGTACCAGGGAACCTTTTTATACTTTTAATGTAATAGATGGTATCATGTCTGTAAGGGAAGTGATGGATGTTGCCAAAAAGTATGACGCCACCATTACTGAATATCTTAATTCGGTGCTTCTCTATGCGCTTCTTAAAAAGCAGCAGAGTGAATGGCATTTAAAACTGCGCCCTGTCAAAATTGCCATGCCTGTGAATCTGCGCCGTTTTTTCCCTTCCAAGACGCTGCGGAATTTCATCACCATGGTGTATCCTTCCATCGATCCAAGACTGGGTGAATATTCTTTTGAAGAGATTGTGAAGCAGGTTCATAATTACATGCGTTATTATATTAATGAAAAATTTCTGCGGGGAGATATCACTACCAATGCCAGCACCCAGCGCAATCCCTTCATCCGGGTGGTGCCGCTTTTCGTAAAGGATTTCGTGGTCAGGCAGTTCTATACCCGGGTTCAGGATAAAAATTCTTCTGCCGGGCTTACAAATATGGGTGCGCTGAAGGTTCCCGAAGATATGAAGCCGTATATTGAGCGCTTCGATATATATATGGGACAGCCCTTTTCCTCCCGCACCAACTGCGCCATCATCAGCTTTGAAGATACGCTGACCATCAATTTTGCAAGCAACATCATGGAAACGGACGTGGAGCGGTACTTTTTCAGGAAGCTGGTGGAGGACGGCATCCATGTAACGATAGAAAGCAACCGGGAGAGTCTGCAGGAATCTCTGTCCCATTAGTCAAATCCTGATTGAAAGAAAGGAATCTATTATGTCTTACTGTGTCAATTGCGGTGTGAAGTTAGAGCCATCCCTTACGGAGTGTCCTCTTTGCAATACACCCGTTATCAATCCTAAGGAATTATATGATAAGAAAAAGACCTCCCCCTATTCTAAGCAGCGGGGACAGGTTGATGTGGTAAAGAGAAAGGATCTGGCAATCCTGAGCAGTATCGTCCTGATTGCCACATCCATAAGCTGTCTGCTTTTAAATCTTTTTGTTTTTTCGGGAAATATGTGGTCCCTTTTCATTATCGGAGCCTGTCTGCTCCTATTTGTGCTGATTTTTCCTGCGGTGATCTATACGAAGCTCCCTATCTATATCTCTCTTTTGTTCGACGGGATCGCTGTGGGGTTCTACTTATATATGATTACCTTCAACACCTCATCCACAGAATGGTTCCTTGGGCTTGCTCTGCCAATCCTGCTGCTGGTCACTATATTGGTGGAGATTTTCGCCCTGCTGCTGCGTTCTTTCCCTGTTTCTTTCATCACCACCGCTTTGTACTTCTTTGCCGAGGCGGCGCTTTTGTGTGTGGGAATCGAACTTTTGATTCATCATTATTTTGACACCGCATTAAGGCTGACCTGGTCTGCTGTGGTGCTCACCGTGTGCAGTGTGATTGCTATCCTTTTGATTACCGTGTTATCAAGGAGGAGGCTTCGCGATGCTGTGCGGAGAAGGCTGCATTTTTAAAGCTGCCTCTTACAGAACTTAAAATCCCTCTATGTTTATTATCCCATATTTGCTTTAAATCTTTCATACCACATTGGTACATTATGTGAAACTCTTACCTGCTTTCCATTTTTATAAATTGCGAATCTACGAAACTCTTTTGTATTATCATAGAATGCCGCCAAATCACATTCCGGTAATATAATCTTCAAATTAGCAAACGTATCAATGTATCTTCTCTCAATATCCTGCCCAGTAATGCCATGACCACCCTGTTTTATGCGCACAGCTACTCTTTTCTTTGCAATATCTATTTTCTTTACCGCAATTTCTCCAATCACCAAACCCTCTCAGTATTTCATCTGTATTTACTCTTGGCATATCCTGTAAACTTTGTAACGAGTAATATAATGTTGATTTCCCGGCTCCGTTGACACCTGCTATCAAAATATATTTCTTCACTAGAAAAGATTCCTTTCTATAACCTGACGTTGTTTTTTTGCAGGAGAAAATCGCCAACCATCTCATAAAACGTCCTTTGTTCTTCAGTTTCCGCTTCAAGTACAAGCTGTAATGTATCTTCCGGTTGAAGCATTTTTATATCTTCATAGATTTTTTCATTTTTTTTAACATCGCACATGCCAACACCTCCATCATAAAATCTGTATAAACTTAGAATTATTATAACCTAAATATCCTTAAATCTTAATATGTCAGAAAAACTCCACAGAATTATCTCTTTAATACTTGTCCGGATAATCTGTTCCCGTCTCTTCCGTCATTTTACGGACATATTTTTCCGGATCTTTTTTCATATTGAGCAGGGTGTCAAACGCCAGAAGGAGCATGCGGTCCCCATTCTGCTTAGTGCCGCTGTTATCCCGATCCAGCCTTGCCTTAAAATGATCCATCTGCCACACCATGACATCCACCGCCGTATAGCCTGCCACCTTTGCCCTGCACGCAAAATTTCCGTGTTCCATATAATAAGAAAATTCTTCAAGGATTTCCTCATCCGCCTGCAGTTTCTTCCAGAAAGTCTCCGCAAAAGTTTCATCTTCTCCGGCATACCGGCATAATTCTTTTACAAATGCAAAAATTAAATCTACTTTCAATTTTCTGTTTCCTCGTTGCATACCTGATCCATCTTATTGAAAATGACCGTCTGCTCTTTCATAGATATCTTCCCCACTTCATATCCATATTCTGTGAGTTCTTTCTTATATTTTAAAAACGAATGATCTATTGGAATACCAGCGATATTTTGTATTTCTTCAAAGGTAAGCTTAAAGGACCGCCCTCCCTTTTTCTGTACATATTCCCACAAAATATTGTATTTGCTCATTGTCTGCTCCTTCCCGGTTTAATGCATCCTCGGGTTTTTTCTCCATAATAACATACCAAGGGGATTCCTTGTCAATAGGTTCTCCAAAGCCATTCTATATCGGGAAACATCAAGTGCACTACAAAGCTTAAAGCCATCATGATTAATACTACCAACGTCACGCAGCAAATAATCTTCCACCATTTTCCTACCGTATATTTTACATTTTGAATATCACAAAAAATGGAAGCCACTTTCTCGTCCGTTAAATTCTTATCTCTTACGTCCTGAACATCAATATCCTTTACCAATTCGTCTAAGGACATGCCAAAATAGTCACTTAACATAACCAGCCTTTGGAAGTCCGGGTAAGACTGACCTGCCTCCCATTTAGATATCGTCTGCCTAGAAACCTGTAATTCCATTCCTAATTCTTCTTGCGATAATCCCTGTTTTTTCCTCATGGCTAAAAGTTTTTCATTAAATTTCATTCCAAAATCCTCCTTCAATTTAATGGAATGAGTATACTATTTTTCGCCATCAACAGCAACCAACAGATGTTAACAATTTGACAACGCCAACGAACACTTGCTACTCCCTCACAAATCCCCTCCTTATCATCAACAGCGCACCAATCCCAATCCCCACGTACACGATCACTGCCATTCCCACATAAGAAATCACATGGCTCCCCACCGTGTAACTCACAAACTGTTCCAGCATTTCCTTGAAATTCACCGCCCTTACCGGAAACAGATAATTGATCTGATTCCACACACGGCTCCCACTGCTCATAGGGAAAAAGGCAGGCGCGGCAATCAGCACCATCCCAGCCGCCAGCGTTGCCAGCGAGGAGCGGAGTCTTGCCGAGCAAAGAAGCAAAACAAGTGTTATGCTAATACCAATCAGCAAAGCAAACCCCAAACCCGCTATGCACCCCTGTCCTATAGTCAGCTGATAAGGTATCACTGAATCATACAACTGGACGGGGAGATTCGCTCCCGGGAAACCAAACAAAATTCCGATTATCCCAACCGCCAAGCCAATCCCCACAGACAGATATCCCATCGTAAAAAGCACGGACACTGCGATTTTCGTGTATATAAGCCTGTCTTTGCCATATCTGGCGGTGAGCAGCAGAAAAGCAGCCCCCGACTCATATTCGGAAGCAAACACGGAGCTGACACAGATTACCACCACGAACAACAAGTAAAATGAAATGGTGACTGTATCCCACACCATATCCATAATACACTTATCTCCCCATGCAAATGGAGTGACGATGTTCTCCGCCTTTTTGATCCAATATTCCTTTTCACCTTCCGTATAGTTACCGTAGGAAAAATCCATATTCAGATAATCCCTGATTTTATCCATGCGCCGCTGGTAGAATCCGGCATCCTTAGCAGAATCGATTTCCATCAGTACATTCCGGTCTACCATCTGCTCCTGCATATCCGTGTAGTTATTTGCAAGGAAGTAAACGATATGCCCCATGGGACGGATGATTTTCGCATACGCCTCATCGCTCTCTAAGTCCATCCCATAACCTTGTATCTGCTCTATCACCTGGGCGGCATATTCTTCGGAAATCACGCCGGGCTGTCCTTTCGCCCATTCCTGATGTGCCCGAATTGCCTCCAAGCCCTTTAAATAGCTGTCTGTCTCTTCATCATAAAAACTTGCCATAGTAATATAACTAAAGACACATACTCCAATCAAAACATACCCCAGCAGCATGGAAATCACATTCAGCCTGCGTTCAAATATTTTTTTCCACTCAAACCACATCATTTCCATCATCTCCCTCCTCAAAGTAAAACAGATAAAGCTTCTCCAGATTAAAATCTTCCTTCTCCTGATTCTTCGCAACTTCCAAATAATGCTGCTTTAATGTTTCCAGCGTTCCCTGGGCAATGAACTGTCCCTGTTTCATAATAAAGATCCAGTCTGCAATCTCCTCCACATCCGACACAATATGGGTTGAGAGAATCACGATTCTGTCCCTGCCCAGTTCAGCAATCATATTGCGGAAGCGCACTCTCTCTTTTGGATCAAGCCCCGATGTGGGCTCGTCTAAAACAAGAATTTTGGGGTCATTTAGCAGTGCCTGGGCAATCCCCAGCCGCTGGCGCATGCCTCCGGAAAAGGTCTTGATTTTATGTCGCATCTCGTTTGCAAGTCCCACCTTCTGCAAAAGGAGTTTGCTCCGCTGCCTTGCATAGCTTCGGGACAGCCCTTTCAGGGAGGCAATGTACAACATAAACTCCATGGCAGTAAAATTGGGATAATACCCGAAATCCTGGGGAAGATACCCCAATTGTTCCCGATATCTTCCTCCCATTGCCGCAATTTCCTCTCCGTCAAGACGTATCTCGCCGCTGTTCATCTGGGCAATGCCGCATATCATGCGCATCAGTGTGGTCTTCCCCGCACCGTTTGCCCCCAGCAGTCCATACACCCCTTCCTTCAGCACCGCGCTTAAGCGGTCCACTGCAATCTTATTCTTATATTGTTTCGTTACACGGTCAATTATCAGTTCCATACAAATATCCTTTCCTGCATTTTGCTTCTACTGTGCCGCCTTCTCATAACCTTCCAGTTTTTTATAAAGAAGGTGAAACTGCCAGATGCCAAATACCATGCCGGCAGCGCCTGCCAGACACCAAGTCTTAAACCATACCGGTCTATACCATCCAAACTGCTTTGTACACCCCAAAAAAATCAATGCCGCCATAAGCACATACCCTCCTGTGGCTCCCCCATATAGCAATTCACCCGACCAGTACTGCATCATAAGCAGCAATATGCCCGTCATGATAATCATAGGGGTAAACCCATAGACAAAGACCTTCCCCAGCTCTGCCTGGAATTGCACACGCTGGAAGAAAATTCCTGCTGCCAAAATCAACGAATGGATCAGGCAAAGAGTCAGCATCCGGATCATGACGACGCTTTGAAGGGAATATTTCGTAGTATATTCGATTTCCAGCATGGTCTTCTGATACACCTTCGCTGCCGCCCTTGCCGTAATCAGCACCAGAATAGGCGTAAGCAGGGAAAGTGCAGCCAGCACACCTTCCGCCTGCCCCGCCCAATCATACTGCCCGATTCCAAACTTCATTACCAGAAGGAAAACTGCCAGCCAAAGCGCCTGCCAAAGCAGGCAGTACCTTTCCAGATACCCCACCTGTTCCCATATAAAACTCCCCAGGCATCCTTGCCTGTGGCATCCTTGCCTGTGGCCTCCTTGCCTGTGGCATCCTTGCCTGTGGCATCCTTGCCTGTGGCTCCCTTTCCTGCAGCTTTCCATCTCAAGAAGCGTTTTCATCCTGCTTTCCTTTTCCCTGGATACAAGTTTTTTACTTAACGCCCCGTACTGCTTTAGGCGCTTTTCAATTTCTCTTTGTCCCATTGCTTCCTCCTTCCATTTCGGCTAACAATTCCACGCCCTTCTTTACCCTGTATTTGGCTAAGGATGTGCTGATCTTTAGGATGGCTGCCATATCCCCATACTTCAGGTTCTGAAAATACCTTAGAACAACCGCCTCCTTAAACTCCTCCGGCAGGCACATGACCATATGCTTTAAAACTGCCATATCCTCTATGCGCTCCCCAGTTTCCTTGAAAGGAACCACCTCCATGACAAGCGGTCTTTGTTTTTTGTAATAATCCTTACACTTATTCCCTGCTATGGTATAGAGGTAGTTTTTGGTTTTGCCTATATTCCGGTACTGCCCATAGTGCTCGATAAAACTTAAAAAGGTATCCTGACACAGATCTTCCGCCTCAGAGAAGCTATTCACATGGTGATAACAATAACGAAAAATCTCGTCGTAATGCTTCTTTATGATTTTCTCAAGCACCAATCTCACCTCCTCTGCCCTTTATAACGAACAAGCGCGAAAAAAAGTCATAAAACGTCATAAAAAAATAGCGTAACCCCACATATATCTGTTATAATGATTTGCAGGAGGGTTTTTTATGAGTGAAAAAATACTAGTTGTTGATGACGAACGGGAAATTACGGATTTGATTTCCCTCTACCTTGAAAATGAAAATTACACTGTTTATCCCTTTTACGATCCCATCGAGGCATGTAAACTTGCCGAAACGGAAGAATTAGACCTTGCAATCTTAGACGTTATGATGCCAAAAATGGACGGCTTCAAACTCTGCCAGAAGATCCGGGAGCACCACAATTATCCCATTATCATGTTGACTGCCAAAGAAGAAGAGACCGATAAGATTACAGGTCTTACCCTTGGCGCCGACGACTATATGACCAAGCCGTTTCGTCCCTTAGAGCTGATTGCCCGGGTAAAGGCACAGCTTCGCCGGTACAAAAAATACAATCAAATGACCCCTGCCGAGGAGTCCCAGGTAATCATCCACGGCGGTCTGATGCTCAACAGCCTGACCCATGAATGCACCTTAGATGAGAAACCTCTTTCCCTTACTCCCACGGAATTTACCATCCTGTACGTGCTCTGCCAGAAAAAAGGACAGGTCATCAGTGCGGAAGAATTGTTCCACGCAGTATGGGGCGAAGAATATTTCAGCAAAAGCAACAATACCATCACCGTACACATCAGACACTTGCGCGAAAAAATGAACGATTCCTTTGAAGATCCCAAATACATTAAAACCGTCTGGGGGTGTGGATACAAAATTGAAAACTAAAGATAAGACAAAATTCGTCCTGTTTTTTGTGCTTTTTCTTGTCCTTGCACTCGGCATCGGCTATGGCATCTACTACCTTGCGGATGTGGTCTTCAACGGCTCCGTGTTGGAATGGTTTGCCGAAAACTATTTCTATATAGAAACCAAACGTATTGACGGCAAGAATGGTCCTGTCTACTATTTCCGACCTGACTGGCCCAAATTGAAGATGCTTGTCCTGACCATTTTTTTTCTTCTTATGGTTATTTTCGTTGTGTCTATCTATCTGACGGCACATTTTCACGCCAGAAATCAGGTGCGGAAATCCATCTCAAAGACCAGCCGCATGCTGCTGATTTATATGCACAATGAAATCGACTCCAACGAAGTCTTCCCTGCTTCCTATGCAGAGGTCGCTTCCCAGATCGTGCAGATCAAGTCCACCATGCAGCGCCACGAACAGGCAATGAAAGATGAAACCGACCGGCGCAACGATCTGATCACCTACCTTGCCCATGACCTTAAGACGCCCCTTACTTCTGTAGTGGGCTATCTGGACTTGCTTGAAGAAGCACCCGACATGCCCGAAGCACAACGCAAAAAGTATATTCATATTACTTTGGAAAAGGCGCTGCGCCTAGAAAAACTGATCAACGAATTTTTTGAGATTACCAGATATAATCTGCAACAGATTATCCTTGAAAAAGAAACCATCGACCTTTCCTTTATGCTGATGCAGCTTACCGACGAGTTCTATCCCCTTCTGACCAACCATGGAAACACCGTGGAACTACAGGCGGAAGAAGACCTGATCGTCTACGGCGATTCCATGAAGCTCGCCCGCGTGTTCAACAACATTCTCAAAAACGCTATCTCATACAGTTATCCCCACACCCCCATCAAGGTGTATGCCGGGAAACGGGAAAAGGATATCTTTATCTGCTTTATCAACCAGGGAAAGACCATTCCCGCAGAAAAGTTAAACGCTATCTTTGAGAAATTTTTCCGCATGGACGAGGCACGCAGCAGCAACACCGGCGGCGCCGGCTTAGGGCTTGCCATTGCAAAGGAAATCGTCACCCTCCACGGCGGCGCCATCAGCGCCTCCAGTGAAAATGAAATGACCACTTTCAGCGTTTCACTGCCGCTTTACTGAATCTTAATTAAGAGGGGAGCATGGGCAGGACGGCAGTGGCACAGGGCGGAGAGCGGACCAGGTACAGGGGGAGGGCATATCATATCGTTTCAAGTCTCCTCTCAAAATCGG
>BLLW01000090.1 GCA_011959285.1 Lachnospiraceae bacterium
GCAAAAAGAAATATCCCTTGAATACCTCACAGAAGAAAAGTTTTACCCTTTAGGCACAACAGACGAATATTTTGAAGCACCCTATGAAGAACACCCTATAACGATATGCGGTCAGACAGTTATCCTTACCAATGGGGAGCTTGCCGCTGCCCTGTTATCCCTGCCGGAGAGAAACCGGGAAATCATATTCCTTTACTTTTTTGGGGATTATACACAGCAGGAAATCGGGGAAATGTACGGACGTTGCCGGAGTACGACCGGGTATCAAATCCGCAGGACTTTACGGCTCCTGCAAAAGAAAATGGAGGTGCTTTCGCATGGGGAATCCGAATCTTTTGCCCTATGAAACGATTGTCCGGGCGACCAGCGGCGAACCGGAAGCCGTAGACGAGGTTTTACGGCATTACAGCAAGCGAATCCGAATCGCCGCCATTGAAAACGGGCATATCGACAGGGATACCGAGGACAGCATAAAATCCCGGCTTGTCGCTGCCCTGTTCAAGTTCCGTTTTGATGAACATGAAGCATAAAAAATCGCTTTCATTTTTGGGAAAACGGGTATATAATAAAGCAACGACAAATCGGGATTGATGGAGGGCAACTATGGAATATAAGGACTATATTAAGCAAGGCTTGAATGGGAACGCCCCATTAAAATTAATATTATGCGGAAATATACAGGAGACGGAAAATGATAAAGTAGGTGTTGTATCAGTTGTGTATGCTACAAATGATAAAGACTTAGCAGAACAAAAAATGAATGAATTGATTGCCGTCAATCCTAATAATTATTACATGGTTTATAGTGTGCCTATAAATGTTGATTTGACGGAACTTTCTCATTATCCTTCAATAGCAATTTCTAAAAATGATTTACAATAAAAGCAATTCCAGTTTGTAGAATTGCAGCCAGTTAAAAACTGAATAACCGCCGCTACATAGAAACGGCACACCAAGACAGGAAATCAAAAAAAGGTTTCCTGTTTTTTTGCGCCTATTTTTGGCATTTTCAAAAATCGCCAGTATTATGCCGTGCAAAGGGGAAATTGAAAGAAATTTCCTCTCCCGTTTGGCAAATCCGCAAGCTGTCCGTGGAGGGCGGGCAAGAAGAAATTTTCACAAATCCCCGCCTATTCGAGCTTGCGTGGTGTTGTAAGGAATGAGGGGGAATTTCTGCAAATCAATGTCCATTTTCCTTTTTGCTGGTTTGTAGGTATTAGCGAGAGAAATATCGCCGCTACTTTGGCAAAATCCCCGCTTGCGGCACTAAAGGTATTGAGGGAAGCCCACACAGGGAAAGCCGCCACTTTCTTAGAGCAAGATTCTACCACAGTACCAAATTTCGCCTATCGGCTCATTTTGTCCTGCGGGAATCTTGTTGGGGTTGCCACTGATCTTCCCATCTTCCTTCCCTATATCACAGGTATCAATCCGCCTGACTATCACCCCGGAACCAGCGGCGTCTTTTATGGTCTGCATACCAGCCACAACCGCTTCCATATGGCAGCCGCCGTCATGGCAGGAGTTGCCTGCCTGCTGAAAAAGAACATCCTTCATTTTGAGGCGAACCATATTCCGGTGAACGAAATCATTTCCACCGGCGGCGGAACCCACTCTCCCCTCTGGTGCCAGCTGAAAGCAGACATCACTGGAAAACCCTTAGTCGTCCCCGACGACACCCAGGCATGCTGCCTCGGCAGCGCCATAATCGCAAGCGCAGCCAAAGGCGCCTACACAGATTTTGAGACCGCAACACATTCCTGCGTCCACATCAAATCTGTCTACACGCCAACTAATAACCCGGCTTACCAAGAAATCTACCACCGCTTTTCACATGTCTACGATTCCTTATTTAAAGGCTGAATCACAGCGGATGACAGCATTTTTCCCCTGCCGCAGGAGCCCTTATCTTGCTCTTGCGGCAAGGTCAAACTGCCGTCTGGCTCCTCCCATCCTCAAAATATCCAACACAAAAAGCCCTTTATATGATATGATAATTTTATATGAAGGAGGGGTTTTCTATGAGTATTCAAATTATAACGGATTCATCGTCGGATCTTGTCAATCCTCAGCGCACCGATGTCACGGTGCTGCCCATGAAGATAAACTTTGACGGCGAGGAATATCTTGACGGGGTTAACTTGACCCACAAAGAATTTTACGAAAAGCTGGTAGAGTGTGATGCGCTGCCTGTCACCAGCCAGATTTCGCCTTACGAGTTCGAGCAGGCGATTCAAAAGGTGACAGAGGCGGGAGATACCGCCATTGTCATCACTTTATCTGGTAAATTATCCGGCACCTATCAGAGTGCTTGTATCGCGGCAAAAGAGTTTGAGAGAAAGGCGTTCGTCGTAGACAGCGAGAATGCTACCGTAGGGGAGCGGGCATTGGTGGAATATGCCCTGCGGCTGAAGGATTCCGGCATGGACGCTGCCTCTATCGTTGAAACACTGGAAAAGGATAAAAAGAAAATTCGGCTGATTGCCCTTCTTGACACGCTGGAATATCTGAAAAAAGGTGGGCGTATCTCCAAAGCCGTAGCTTTTGCAGGCGGCGTTCTGTCCATCAAGCCTGTGGTGGGCGTGGTAGACGGGGAAGTCGTTATGCTGGGCAAAGCAAGGGGATCGAAGCAGGGCAACAATCTTTTGGCAGAACATATTAAGTCTTCCGGCGGCATCGACTTTACAAAGCCCTATTTTCTGGGGTATACCGGCTTAAATGACGCCTTGATGCAAAAGTATATCGCTGACAGTGAAGCCTTCTGGAAAGATCACACAGACACTCTTCCGGTGGCTACTGTAGGGGGCACTATCGGCACCCATGTAGGTCCCGGCGGGATTGCCGTTGCCTACTTTGCGCTTTCTGAATAAAGCTAAAATACTGCCTGTACCAGAAACATATAAAGCACCGTTCCAAGGGCAATGCTAAGCAGTGTGTTTCTTTTCCACAAATGAAGCAACGCCACTGCCCCACATGCAATCACCTCCGGCAGTCCATGCGGCGCCGCCAGGAAATTGGTATTCCTAAGACAGTACACCACCAGCATCCCCATGATTGCATAGGGAAGCACATTGGACAGATAGGTAATAAAAACAGGGGTCTTTCTTTTTCCTCCGAACAGCAGGAAGGGAAGGCTCCTTAAAAAAAGTGTCACAAGAGCAATCACTGCTACCATCAGTCCTGCATGCAGTTCATCCATTTTTCTTCTCCCCCTCTTCTTTTTTGTCAAGAATCTTCCGCAGTACGGTAAGCGCCGCCGTAATTGCAAGCATGGATGGAATCAGGAAACCGTCCGCTCCAAACAGCAATAGGCAGATTACCGAAGCTGCCACTCCAATCACCGCACTTAAGTGATTCTTTGTCCCTTTCCACTGCTCTATGAACACCACAATAAAAAGCGCCGTCATGGAAAAGTCGATTCCCTCTGTATTAAAAGATAAATGGCTGCCAATCAGCGCCCCCGCCGTGCTTCCAATGATCCAGTAAGACTGGTTCATCAATGATACCCAGAAAAAGTATTTTTTCTGATCCACTCCCTGCGGCACCTCCCCGCCGCACACCAGGGAATACGTCTCATCGGTCAGGGCAAACACAAGGTACGGCTTTTTCTTCCCCATATCTTTATACCGGTCAATCATGGATATTCCGTAAAAAAGGTGCCTAGCATTGACCATAAGTGTCATCAGCGCCGCCGAAATCAGGGATGCGCCCCCCGCCAGAAGATCCACCGCCACATACTGCATGGATCCCGCATAAATAAAGACGCTCATAAAAAATGCCCATACAGCGCTATATCCTTTTGCTTCAAGCAATATCCCAAATCCCATGCCCAGCACAAGATACCCTGCCATTACTGGCAGGGAACGTTTGAATGCATATCGTATACTCATTAGATGGCTCCTTTAAACCTTAATTCAGCGGACGAGAAAGGATTTCCCCGTCCGCCGATATGATAGCTGCTAGCTGCGAAAATCAATATGCTGACCAATCATCTGCTCTTCCTCGGTCCTGACATAATTGCTTCGCTCCGCAAATGTATAATCATTGATCTTCTGTATCAGTTCTTCTATAGAGTTGGCGGTGATAGTCACCGTATCCTCATCCTCTTCCCACCACGCAGCCTCATTCCTTCCTGATGCCTGCTTCTCTTTCAGCCACTCTTCTTTTTCCTTCTTTGCCGCCTTTTTCTCTGCAGCCTTCTTTTCTGCCTTTTTGTTTTCTGCTCTTTTGGCTATCCGGTCACGCTGCTTGGCATTGGCTTTGTCCAAAACGGCAAAGAAACCGGCAAGTCCTCCGTCCTTCACCTGCATTCCATAGCCTTTTACCTTGGCTCCCGTTTTTTCTATGCTGGACTTAAGTTTGGAAAGTCCTGATTTTGCATTGCTGATGATACTTTCATATTGCTTCCGGAAATTTTCATCCGTTGCCATCTTCTCGATTTTTTCTTCATCAATCAGGACAACCGTCTTATAAGGGTTGGCAAAGCTGGCTGCCATCGTCTTCGCCTGCTGTTTCATGTCTTTGCTTACAAGAATGAATTCCATGTTTCCGAATTTCTTCTTTAACTGCTCGTAATACTTCTCTCCTTCTTCGCTTAAGACAGGGGATCCAATCTGTTTCCCATAATATCGGGGCTTCTTGCTATCTGTCTTATCTGTCTTGTTCATTTCTGTGTAGGTGGACTGCACCTGACTGCCTGTCTCTACACCTGCTGCACCTGTACTCATCTTTGTTACCTCCTTGTGACCATACTCTGCAAATCCATTTGCATCTATTATCAGTTATAGAGTATATCGGTAAAATACTTGAAAAACTTTAATCTTCCCAGCATCGCCCTGATAAATGTGCCAAGGGTATTTAAAATCAGATCATCTGCCTCCGAGATGCCTGTCCCCCAGAAATATTGCATGCTTTCAATTATAAGAGAGAATGCAAAACCAGTCAGCACAATCAGCCAGATTGACTGTTCCATCCTGCAAAAAAACGGCGCACAATTATAAAGGATGACCGCAGAAGTTTTCAACACTTTCAGCCTTCCTGCACCTTCTCCTCCAAGTGCATCTCCAGGATTCCTGCCTTCCACAGCGCCCCCCGCACCGGCGCAGCTACCAGCATCGTGAGGACGATTTTTGCCAAATCCCCCGGAATAAAAGGCAGGACACCAGCTGCCAGAGCGGTAGCAAAACTCATGCCGCCCTGTTTTGCAAGCCACGCGGTGCCCAGCAGATAGCAGACTGCTGTTCCCAATATCATGCCAAGAAAAATGAATACTTGATTTGTTTTCCATTTATCTATAAAGAAACCAAATATCAATGCGATGAAAATATATCCCAGCAAATAACCGCCAGTAGGTCCTAACACCTTTCCAATCCCACTGCCAAATGCAGTGAAAACAGGGAGTCCTACAAGTCCAAGCAGCAGATAAATGCATACGCTGATGGTTCCTTTCTTCATTCCCAGTATGTATACCGTCAAATATACTCCAAGCATCCCCAGCGATATGGGCACGGGACTGATTGGTATAGGAAGGGATATAGGTCCTAAAATACATAAAACTGCTGACATCAAACCAATAAGCGCTAAATTCTTTGTGTTCATAATTGTATTCCTTTCTTCATGCATCCAATTGTAAACCAGTATCTTTTGAAAGTATACATTTTTCCCGTTGAATTGTCAACTAAAATTCTATTTCAGTTTACATTATTTAAATTTATCCAGCAAATTAGGATTAGAGGAAAACTTTCCCCTTTAATCCACATTAAATTCCCCTGTCAAATAGTACCCGCTTTCATAATCCGAAACACTCTTCACAACCCTGTATTTCCCAGCCGGCAGCTTCCCATAAGCATCCTCCCATTCAAGCGCTTCTGTCTGTGCATCTCCAGCCGGAATCCAAAGCAGTTCCATAGTAACTGCCACTGCGCTTTTGGGTTCCACCCGATACCATTTTCCGTCCTTTTCCTTCTGCAGACTGTAATCCCGCCCATAACTTAAATCCTTCTCTGACTGATTGTCAATCGTATAGGTGATTCCCGAAGATGTAACCTGCCCTGCATCAACGGTAAGAGATACGCCTTCCAGTGTATCGACCTCTTCTGTAAATTCTTCTCCCACCTTTGCCTGACACCCACACAATGCCATAAGGCATCCTGCAAGAAGGATTGCTGCTGTTATTTTATATCTTTTCATTTTTTCCACAATCCCGAAGCGTTTTACGCTCAATTTCACACTTATCTCTATAAATTTATAAAGGGGTATCCGCCCTATAACAGGGAACAGACACCCTTTGTATATCATTTAAACCAATCCTAATCGTTTTCCTTTGGCAATTCAATCCTGATATGAACGTCCTTAAGCTGCTTTTCGTCTACTTCCGAGGGTGCGCCCATCATCACGTCCTGCGCCGTCTTGTTCATAGGGAAAGGTATAATCTCCCGAATGCTCTCTTCTCCTGCAATCAGCATGACCATTCTGTCCACACCGGGCGCAATGCCTGCATGGGGAGGTGCACCGTAGCAGAATGCATTGTACATCGCCGGGAATTTGGCTTTCACATCCGTCTCGTCAAGCCCTACAATTTGGAATGCCTTTACCATGATTTCAGGATCATGGTTTCTGACTGCCCCCGAGGAAAGTTCCACGCCGTTACATACCAAGTCATATTGATAGGCGTTGATTTCCAGCGGATCCTTATTAAGGAGCGCATCCATTCCACCCTGGGGCATGGAAAAAGGATTATGGCAAAATTCCAGTTTCCCGGATTCTTCCCCGATTTCATACATGGGGAAATCCACGATCCAGCAGAACTCATAACAGTCTTTTTTCATATGCGCTTCACTGGCATTGCCAAGGAACTTGCGCAATACACCTGCCGTCTTTTGCGCATCTGATTTCCTGCCGGCTGTCAGACCTATGAAATCGCCGTTCTTTAAGCCAAGGGCAGCAATCACCTGCGCCTTTCTCTCCTGCAGGAATTTAGAAATACCGCCCACCAGCTCGCCATTTTCATCAAGCTTGAACCAGTAAGCCTTCTGACCACTCTGAATCTCCACATCAGCACAGATTTTATCGATTACCTTTCTGGTTGCCGTAAACTGATCGACCACGATTGCCTTTACCGTCTGCCCTTCAAAAGGACCAAATCCGCAATCGCTCATGCATTCCGTGGCATCCTGCACCAAAAGGTCAATTCTTAAATCCGGCTTATCTGAACCGTATTTTTCCATAGCATCCTTGTACGAAATCCTTGTAAAAGGCGCCTTCGACGCCGTCTTATAAGTCCCGTACTCAGCAAAAATGGGAGGCAGGACATCTTCAATCACATCAAACACATCCTCCTGGCTGGCAAATGCCATTTCCATATCCAGCTGATAGAACTCGCCGGGAGAACGGTCCGCCCTTGCATCTTCATCCCTGAAACAGGGCGCAATCTGAAAATATCTGTCGAACCCGGAAGTCATTAAAAGCTGCTTAAACTGCTGGGGCGCCTGGGGAAGTGCATAAAACTTGCCCGGATGATTTCTGGAAGGCACCAGATAATCCCTTGCCCCCTCCGGGGAGGAACAGGTCAGAATCGGCGTCGTAATTTCCAGAAAATCATGCTCAATCATGCTCTTTCTGATTTCCGCCACGATTTTGCTTCTCAGCACGATTTTTTCTTTTACGGCAGGATTCCTCAAATCCAAGTATCTGTATTTTAATCTGACTGCCTCGTCAGCTTCTTTGGACCGGCTCACTTCAAAGGGCAGCTCATTGTAAATGCATTTTCCAAGAACCGAAATATCCTCCGGCACCACTTCTATCTCACCGGTTGCAAGCTGAGGATTCTTGCTGGAGCGCTCCCTGACTACGCCGGTAACCGAAAGGGTGGACTCATTGTTGATTCCTGACAGCTTCGCCATCATTTCCTCCGTCTCGACCACCACCTGGGTCACACCGTAAAAATCCCTTAAAATCAAAAAGCCAAGATTCTTGCTGACCTTTCTCATATTGTCATACCAGCCCACGATGGTGACCTTCTTCCCTGCGTCACCAATCCTAAGCTGATTACATGTATGCGTTCTCGACTGTACCATCGTTTATCACTTTACCTCGTTTCTGTCGTTATTTGTTGTTTTCAATACAGGTCATGACCTGTTCCTGAATCGGAAGGCATTCTTCCAATACCCTTTTTGCCTCCTCAGGCTTATCTTCTCTTAAAAGGTTGGTAATCTCTGTGTACGCTTTGTAAAGGGGTGTTACGGATAGGTTTCCCATAACGCCTTTCAATGTGTGCGCGTTCTCAATCGCTGTTTTAATGTCGCCTGCTTCAATAAACTCCATAACCGGCTTGTCATTCACCGTAGCAGGAAGCTTGCCCAGCATCCTCTCGTAAAGAGATGCATTATTCATAAATCTCTGCATCGCATCATTGACATCCGCACCTAATTCCTGAAGTTCGCTTACCATACTCATATCTCGTTCTCCTTTTTATTTCATGCTTTCTGTTTTCCCAAATGAATCTGTTATATTATAGCACAACTCCCTTTCAAAGGACAAGAGTATGCAATTCCAAAATACAACTCCCAAAATACAGGACTACAGTTTGGACCGTACGATAAAAGAGGAACTCCTTGGAAACGAACGCTCCATTACATTAAATGCGTATTCCATTTTCCGCAGAAGGCGTCAACCGGGCTACCTCTCTTAAATTCGGATCTTCCCAACAATTTATCCAATACCGCTCCCACTGCTTCTGTGGTACTGCAGTACGCGTTGATATAGGTGCGCACGCGGGGTGCATCCAGAAGGTGATAAGGATTTTCCAAGGACACAAATATGGCAGGCACTTCCTGCATATAGACCGGACAATTGCACCCTATGGGCATTGCCTCTTTTTCCTCTTTCACTAAAGTAACTGCCTGATTCATGCAGTCCTTGGCAAAAGCATGGTGTTCCCTGCATCCAATAATTTTTCTACCTCCTTCAGAACCGGCGCTTTCTTTCTGGGCATGGCTGTATTAAAACCTACCATGGTCGTAGCGTCTGTCACGATCAACCCGTTAAATCCAAGTTTCTCCCTGAGCAAATCCTGCATCAATTACGGCGCTAATACTCATGTACGGTAAAGAAGCCAGCAACCGAAAACAAGAGATAGACTGCCAGCACCACACTACTGTTTTACGGTAATAATTGTATGAAAAGCTAGAGAGTCTTGATTATAGCATATTTGCATATTTCCATGATATTTAGCTACTATTTTGCGAATGCTTTTTATTCCAAATCCACGTTTGTATTTATTGGCTTTTGTAGTGTTCAGTATACCGCTTTGCTCATCAAAAGGATTTTTCCTAGCACTCAACAGGGTCTATCCGACCCATAAAAAACCGGACACATCTCTGCATCCGGCGCTCTGCCTTCTCAAAATCTCCTTCTTCTGTTCATGCTCTTACTATAATGTAGGGGATTGGACGCTTTCCTGCCCCTCTCTGGGAAACGGGAGCTGGAACAGCCTCAGCATCTCCTTCTGGGACTCAAACTCCCGTTCCCCAATGAATTCCATGAAATCCCTGTCAGTCCTCCGGCATAATCCACCTCTCCCCGTCAAAGTCCTCGAACCGCTCCGTGGTCACGTTCTGCTCATAGTACACCGCAAGGATTGCTTTAAGACCTCCCCGTCCGCCGCTGTACGCAGCTACGCCCTGCCCTTACATCCCTGCCGTCCGGGAGCATCCCTTAATGAACTGGGTGCTGTGTCCGCAGGGGCAATTACTGCACTGCTTTAAACGCTTCCTCCAAATCCTCTATAATATCCTCAATATTTTCTGTTCCGACAGACAGACGAATCGTATTGGGGTAGATGCCCTGCTGTGCCAGCTCTGTTTCACTCAGCTGGGAGTGGGTAGTAGACGCAGGGTGAATGACAAGAGATTTCACATCCGCCACGTTTGCAAGCAGGGAAAACAGTTCCAGGTTGTCAATGAATGCCTTTGCCTTCTCAGCATCCCCTTTAATCTCAAAGGTGAAGATGGAACCGCCGCCATTTGGAAAGTATTTTTTATATAACTGCTGCTGTTCGGTCCCATCTGCCACTGAAGGATGGTGTACCTTCTCAACCTGTGGGTGATTTTTCAGGTAATCTACCACTTTAAGCGCATTTTCCACATGGCGCTCTACTCTGAGGGACAATGTCTCAAGTCCCTGGAGGAAGAAAAATGCATGGAAGGGAGAAAGAGTGGCGCCTGTGTCGCGAAGCAGGATGGCACGGATCTTGGTCACAAAAGCGGCTGTTCCCACTGCTTTGGTAAAACTGATGCCGTGGTAGCTGGGATTGGGCTGTGTCAGGGACGGGAATTTTCCGCTTGCCTCCCAGTCAAACCTGCCGCTGTCAACAATCACGCCGCCGATGGTCGTGCCGTGTCCTCCGATAAATTTGGTGGCGGAATGTACCACGATATCTGCTCCGTATTCGATGGGGCGTACCAGATAGGGGGTGGCGAAGGTGTTATCGATGACCAGCGGAATCTTGTGCTGATGGGCAATTTTTGCAATTTTTTCTATATCCACCACATCTGAATTGGGATTTCCCAGGGTTTCAATAAATACCGCTTTCGTATTTTCCTGCACCGCTGCATCCACTTCCTCATACTGGAAAGGGTCCACAAAAGTCGTTTCAATTCCATATTCCCGCAGGGTATGCGCCAGCAAGTTATAAGTTCCGCCGTAGATGTTCTTCGCTGCCACAATATGGTCTCCTGCATGTGCAAGGTTCTGGATGGTGTAGGAAATGGCTGCTGCGCCGGATGCAACTGCCAGCGCTGCCACACCACCCTCCAAGGCTGCAATCCTCTGTTCAAATACATCCTGAGTGGGATTGGTCAGCCTGCCATAAATATTTCCGGCATCGCTTAAGCCAAACCTTGCCGCCGCATGCTCGCAGTTTTTGAACACGTAGGAAGACGTCTGGTAAATCGGCACTGCCCTTGCATCCGTCACCGGATCCGGCTGCTCCTGCCCTACGTGAAGCTGTAATGTCTCAAACTTTAAATTTCTCTCTGCATATGTCTTTTTACTCATTTTTTCCTCCATTCCGAAGCGTTTTACGCTTTTAGCAGATTGCTCTGTGTCTTTATTATTTATTTCCTATCGGTTTACTATGGTATCATCTTAATACACTTTGCCCCTTATGTCCAATATAGAAAAGCATGCACTGGTTATAGGATGAACCTATATCCAGAACATGCTTTTTATCTGCTATTCTGACTGCACTTTTCACTTATCACTGCAAGCTCCTTCCCTGCTATCTATTTCCAGCTATGTACAGCTTATAGTAGGTTTCTGCCTGTTTTATGATTTCTTTCACACCTTCCATATTTTTGTCAAGGGTATCTCCCACCATTGTAAGGGTCGGAATAACTGCCCGGCGCAGGGGCGTGGAAGTAATGCTATTATAGCCCAGCTCATGCACCCCTGTGGAGTTCGACCCGGGATCCCCCTGGCATAAATGACCGAACATACGGCAGTAAGTTTCAAAAAATCCCGGGATTGCTTCATCATAATAATGCATTACGCCGTCTGTATGCCCATTCTGCACCAGCGGAAACACATTGGCAATTCCGTCGTACCAGGCTTCCCCTATCACTAAGCAGTCCCCGCACCTTTCCCTGATCCGTCTCACCAGCGTGCGCGTGCCTTCTGCCACGTCGTATCTGGCATCATTGAGCCACATGCCGGATATGTCAAGGTAAATGCCGCTGAATCCGAATTTATGATAAAGACAGGCAGCCTCGTCGATCAATCGATTCTGCCAAGCCGGCGCTGCAGGATTCAGGTATGCCATCCATCCGTGGTCATAGGATCTGGAGTTATCCCAGTCCACCATATTCGTGGGGAAAACGCCTCCTGTAGTCACAAATCTAGAAGCATCCCCAAAACACGCAAAGTTTTCCGTCTTTGTATTTACAATGTTAGCGCCCAGCATGGGAATGATGTGGAATCCCAGCTCCTTGGCTCTCGCAACAAGCCTTTTTAGCTGCCCGGCTCCCCCCAGCCGCTGGCTGGCATCATATTTTCCGTATTCCCAATAGTATCTGCCCTCAAATCCGGGAAGATAAACCAATACTTTTGCCGGGTCGATCTGCTCCGCCATCCATTCCAATTTCTCTAACATGTCCGAGTAGGTATTAAAAATGTAACCCGTAAAGTGCATGCCGTGGAGCGCCACCACCAAAGAAATCTTCCGCAGCCAGTCCGGCACATCCTTACGTATCTCCCAGGATTCCAGACCATACGCTTTTGCCACATGCCGGGTATGCTCCTGATAGACCGCAGCCAGTTCTTTTGCAAATCCGATTTCCCATTCCGGCGTTATGCAAAAGGAGCCAACATCGATTCCAAGGGTATCATAGCTTAACTCCACCGTTAGCTTATCTTCCCCGTAAAGCGTAAATCGTTTTGCATTTACCGCCTTATCCAGGGAACGATACCAGGAATATCCTCCCTCATTTTGAACAGCCAGAAAAGGAGTCGCAAGACAGCGCCATGCTTCCGGATAAGGAAGGGTCACGCCTGTTTTGGGAACAGGTAAGGCAGAAGCATCGATTCTGCTTATAATCTGACCGTTGGGCTGCTCATAAACGATTAATCTGGTTCCGCGGATGGGCAAATCCATTTTTATCTGAAAGGAAATGCCTACTGCTCCATTTTCCTTCACCCGCATCCTGATCTTATAGATCCCATTACAGGACAGCTGACTGCCTGCAAACCGAAGCCGTGTCCCGGCAATTTCCCTCTCCTTATGGGAAATATCCTTCTCTGTCCAGTCCGCCGGGTCAACGGTGTATGTATTTTCAAATGTATGAACCGATACACTAAATTCAATACCATGAAATTTGATCTTCGGATAACCAAATTCAAAGCTAAATTGTTGTACCATTTCTGCTCCTTTATCGATAAGGTTCTTTTTCCGCAATGTAATTCAATATTGAAAAATACGCATACCCTTTTAATAAGTCCTCTGTATTTCTAACCTTCGACAATGAAATGTGGGGAATCCTGTCCAGCCCAAAAACATTGAGCTGTGTTACCCGTTTACAGATTTCATGCAGGAAGTCTTCTCCGGCACGGGCATACTCCCCCTGGATAATCACCATTTCCGGGTCAAACATCATCATCATATTATGAATGGATATGGCAAAGTACTCTGCACTCTCCGACAAAATCTTTCCCGCCAGCACATCTTTTTCCATGGCTGCTGCAAAAATATGCTCCATATCTGCTTCCAAATCGGATGTATTGAATATAGAATCGGGATATTGTACCCGCTTTTCGTTTAAAATCTGAATCAGATTTTTTTCACTCACAAGCGCTTCTAAACAGCCATAGTTTCCGCATTCACATCTTACTTTCGACTTTGGGTCTATAATGTTATGCCCAAACTCACCCATAAAGCCATTTGCGCTTTTTAGTAAATGTCCCTTCTGGATGATGCTTCCCCCCAAAAACTCCTTTGTCGTATAAATCGTGGCAATACACTGATACTGTCTGGTGTCTGTGCATAACAAATCTGCAAAGCCGATATACCGGCACCCGTTGTCAACGTAAACTTCGCAATTCAAATCCAGTTTTTTTAGCTTTTCTGCCACATCTTTCCGTATCTTAAGATTTTTTGCCCATGTCTTTTTGTGGGCGGAACAGCTAATGATGCCCTTATCCATGTCAACGATTCCATCACATCCCAATGTAATTCCACAGATGGATTCTGTGGCAGCCTCCGAGGTCCGCAAAAGCATCTCGACGATTTCATAAATCATCTGGACAGTCTCCTCATAGGTGGCTTCCGTGGCATTTTTATAAATAGGTTCACCAATCAATTCGCAGGAAAAATTTGTAATTGCCCCTACCAGGTATTCTGCACCGATATCGATTGCAATCGCATAACGGTATTCACTGTTCAGCCGAAATAGTTCCGGTTTTTTGCCCCCCTCGCTGGTGGAGGTGCCTTTCCCTAAGGAGACAATCTGCTCCCTTTGCTCCAT
>BLLW01000091.1 GCA_011959285.1 Lachnospiraceae bacterium
GTGTCCAAAGTATTGACATAGGTCCATCATGCTCTCCCATTCATGGGAGATACGCATATAGTTTTCGCACAGATGTGTCCCCGGGTTCATCCGGCAGGCTTTGAAGTAGGGGATGTTCTCCCCGGGCACGCAGTCCGTGCAGTTTGCCTTCGCCTTTCCCTTCTGTTTATAGCCATGGTCCTTCGTGACCTTCAGCTCGCTTGTGCCTTCCCCGTTTATGCAGATCAGCTTCGCACCGTTTACAAGATATTCCTTCCCCATCTTTTGTTCCCCTTTTTTACACTTTTGTCGTTATGTTCCGCTTTCCAGCGCTTTGCATGGATTCTGAATTTATGTGTCAATTTCCTTTCTTTTATTAGTGTAAAATAAATTCTTTTTGCAGTCAATTAATTGTTTTATTTATTATCGGAATTACATACTTCTATAGTTCGTACTATTAGGAACGATAGTTCATGTATGCGCGGTTTAAAGCAGTGCCATCCCGCCGTGCGAGGACGCATGTCCGGAAAAAAGCTGTCCGCACAGCAATTTGTACAGACAGCCTTTCCTTTTCACTTATTCAATTTTTCCAAGAAATGACGATTTCCCTGCCTTTATGAAGCAGCAGTAAAAACGCGCTTAAGACGACTGCCATCATCACTGCATAATCGGCATCTGTATGATTGAACGCGAGGACACCGGCTAAAAGTATTTCCACCAGCAGGATGATTCTTGTCCTTTTTTTGAACACAATCGTTTCCTTTTCGGAAATCGGCTTATTTTCATCTGCCAGCGGCGCCAAATGGAAAATCACTGCTGCCGCAGCCAGAAATAGGAGCCACATGCCGTAAGGCGGGATGCTGCTTTGCGTAATAAAACGCAGGAACAGAAGAATCGCCGTCGTGATCACGCAGGATTCCAGATAACAGCTTAGGTAGCCCCTTGCATGATAGCCGCCTGCGTAAGAGCGCAGGGGGATGAATGCTGCAAATAAGATTATGCTTTGCTGCCACATTCCTATTAGGTATCCAATCAGGAGCGCGGTGACTGCGTTAAACGCCATTGCCAGCAGAGACTGCATTGCAATGACATACAGTTCTATGTATTTTTCTTCAATACTGCCGTTTGCCGCAAGGCGCAGCGCAATCTTTCTGAACAAGTTATTTGTCATACTTTCTGAAATCATCAAACTCTGCCGGCATCTTCGGCTGATGCAGGAAGAAGCAGCATGTGTACAGCGGCATTAGGAAGATAAATCCGGTCAGTGCCGCTGTGAGTACCTTGGAAATTGTGTTTGTCATTTTTTTCATCGTAAAATTCCTCCTTTTTTTGTTTTCCATCATAATCCATTTTTTTACAAAATGTAACCACTTTGTTGAAAACAGCACTCTGTTTGTTGAAAATAGCACTAACCTTTGATGTAGAGGAAGACTTTAACCGAAAATTCGCCATCTAAATCACTGATTTTCATCTCACCGTCGTATTTCTTTATTATTTCCTTTACCTCCTTTAACCCCAGTCCGTGGTAAAAGTCATCTCCCTTACTAGTGAGGAAATTACCGTTTATATCACGGCTTTTCTTCCCCCAAAATGCATTGCGTATTATAAACAGCAGCCTTGCAGCATTCGTCTTTAGGAAAAAATAGATTTCCTTCTTATCCGGCGGCAGCTCTTTGACAGCTTCTATGGCATTGTCGAAGAGATTTCCAATGAGAATATTTAAATCTACATGGCTGATGGTAATCTCACTTTCTATCTTGATTTTCTTCTCTACCTCAATTCCATATTCCCTTGCAATCTCCAGCTTATAATTTAGTATGGAGTCAATTCCAATATTTCCCGTCTGAATCACATCTGTCTGTTGTTTGATCTGCCCCAGCTTTTCCTCGTAATGCTGCATCAAATGCTCGTATTCCCCTTTTTTCAGGTAACTCATTTCCAGCGCATAATGATTTGCCATGTCATGGCGCATTCTGCGTAATTTCAGCCACTGCTTCTCGAGTGCTTCATAACGCAGGCAAAAAAAGGCATTCTGCTGCTTCAGCAGCTCATTTTCCATACGCTCCGCAGCATGTTCCTGCGCTCTCTGGTACATGTAGTAAGTCACCAAGTTGAACACAAGCAGGATTCCCAGAATGATAATCTGCCCAGAGTCAATATATTTCCACCGCTCCCACCAAACCACGTAGCAAATCACAATGCTTCCAACAGGTACCAAAAAGATTTCAAACCAATCCATGCTTCTGATTTTGATTTGCTTCTGCTTTAAGGATATTTTCGTAATCAGCTTGACGAACGCAAACCAGATCAGCTTGGAAAAAGCATTGCCGACATAAAGAAGCCCTGTCTGTTCATTTAAATACGCGTTGATTGACGCCGTCAGCACAAATGCCACGATTCCCTCTGCAATAATACCCAGCGTCACTACAAGAATCGCTAAAATCAGCTTATTCCTGACACTTCCGCTATATAAAAAGTAAAGTACCAGCAGGCAAATCATACTGGTACTCACATTGCTGACAAACGCATTTTCCATAAACAGGTAACTGCTTATATTCCACAATACAAAGCATAGTCCCCATCCCGCAAGCAGCGTCAGCCTGCTTTGATATTTTACTCCTAAAAGCTGCTTAAATAAAATATGTAGGGTGAATATAAAGAATAAATCCATCATCCACGCAAAAACCTGTTCCTGCATCCTTTTACCTGCCAACTGTATCTTTTGTAAATCTAAACTCCTTCATCCAGAAGCAGCATCTGTAATTCACGCATCTTCTTTCTGTTTTCTCTGCTGATATCCAACGATTTTCCATTGAACAATACCAATTCTTTATAGTGAAATTCCTTCACATAATCCAAGTTCACCAAATAAGACTGATGAATGCGCAGAAAGTAGCTGTTCTTTTCCTCCATCTCTTTCTGTACATCACCCAGCTTCCCGTAAAAAGTATATTTCTGATCTTCACACACTAAGGTTATATGCCTGTTCTCACTGAAAAAATACATAATCTGACGCAGCCGGATGCTATACCTTGATCGATTAATGTAAAAAACAAATGTTTCATCACCGCGTCCCTTCAAGTCCATGTACGCATCCATGGTTTTTTCCAGCTTTGCCGGATTTACCGGTTTACTTAAAAATTGAAATGGGTGGACCTCAAATGCTTCCTTATAATAATCCTCATACTGCGAGACAAAAATAATCGTCGCCTGAACGTCCATCTCACGCACCAGCGCTGCAATCTCCAGACCGTTCATTTCCTCTATTCCGATATCAAGGAAAAAAATATCAAAATTATTTTCCTCATATATCCCGTCAAAAAGCCTCTCTCCGTTATCATACATCTTAATCTGAACATTGACTCCTGCGTTTACTGCCCAAATCTTAAGACCCCACTCCAGGTCTTCCGCATATCTTCGTTCATCTTCGCATATCGCTATCTTCAGCATCCCATCACCCCTTATCTATATAGAAGAATTATTTTGTGTATGACTTTTAATGTAATTCTTCATTCCCGTCCTGTAAAGGACCTTTCATAGGTGGTGAACGGAATCATAGTTCCATATCCGTGCCGCTTTTACTCTTCCCGACTTTCGTCAACATTCTGCTTCAGCAATTTATAAATGTAGCTGTAATTCCTAAGAAATTCCGGCAAAATCCGCATCTCTGTATCAGAAAAGTCATCGATGATCCCTGCAACTTCGTCATTATAAACCGATCTGCCTCCAGTCCTCATGCTTCCGCACAGAAGTTCATCCACGGAACACTCGAGCACATTGGAAATGGTTACAAGCTTATCAAGACCAATCTTACTCCTTGCATTTTCAACGTTACTAATATGCTGAGTGGATAATTCTGCCCGTGAGGCAAGTTCTGCCTGAGACATCCTAAGCTCTTCTCTTCTTCTCTTTATTCTTATTCCCAGGTCTGAATAATCTACGCTCAACTGCTACCTCCTGTGATGAAATATATAACCTAAAAAATATTTTATAGAAATATTTCTTGACATGAAATCAACCACAAAAATATATCATTTGCATATTTATAGTTTTATCAAATATTTTAAAAAAATTATGGAACTGCAAGTTATTTTAGAACTATAGCTCCTGTTATTTTCCAGACAAGAGGCAGGGAGATAGTTCCCTGCCCAGCAAAGAAATGCATGTTTACTTTTGAGCGCTCCAGAAGTCTTTATTATTATATATGAATTATGTCATTTTTTCCGTTGATGTAATAATTAGTATATGTAAATGTAACTTTTAGCTTTTTTCTTCGATAAAGTCCATATAAAATGCTGTTATTTTTCCTTTTTTATCTCTGCTGACAGGCAGTACATCTCCATTTCGCATCACTACATAGCCTGGAAGATATTGTTCAATCTGCCTTCCATTCACCAGATAAGACTGATGAATCCTGATAAAACGATTATTGTAATCAGCAAGTATTCTTTCCAAATCATCCAGTTTTTCATAGAAAACATATTCTTTGTCATTTTCCATCAAAATTCTTATCACCCGCTTTTCACTCACAAAATAAAATACCTCCCCAAGCGCAATATGAAAATTTCTTCTATTGTATTTAAAGAAAAAACTTTCATAAAACAGCCTGTGCTCCTCAACAATCTGGTCAAGCACCTCCCATACCTTCTGTCTGGAAACAGGCTTTTCAATATAGCGGAAGGGATAAATCTTGAACATTTGTTTAAAATACTGCTCATACTGGGACACAAAGACGATGCTCACCATCCGGTTTCTCTCCCTTAATTTCATTGCTGTTTCCATACCGTCAATGCCATCCAGCTCGATATCCATAAATACGGCGGCATAGTCTCCTGCCGCTTCCTGCCCGCATAATACCTCCTCCCCGCTTGCAAATTTTTCAATCTGCACGTTTAACTGCCTCTCATCCGCCCATGCTTTGATTCCATCTGCCAACATGTCCACACAGATTGGAATGTCATCACATACTGCGATCCGTAACATTCACATCCCCGCCTTCATTTTTTATTTTTATCATATCGGGGTTTATTTTTTCAGAAAATCACTTGCAAAAATTTTATATTTTCGTGCTTATAGATTGGAAGAAAATATTTTTGAGAGAGGTTTGCAGGGGTGTGGAGCAGGTTGTACGGCAAGAAGCATATAAGTTGCACAAATCAGGAATGTTATTTTTATGTAATTTTTATTTGTGGATGTAACTGTGGATACTTGAATAATTTAAAGGTGGAGGTATAATACTAAATATGGTCTTTTTTAAAGGCAGTATACAATATATAGGAGTGGTAGAATGAAGATTATTAAGCGGAGCGGTATGGAGGTTTCTTTTAATGCTGTTAAGATAGAAGAAGCAGTGCGAAAGGCAAATGCCAGTGTTGGGGAGGGGGAGCGTCTTTCCGATGAACAGATTCGATATGTTGTTGAGAATGTGACGGAGCTTTGTAGTAAGATGACGCACAGTCCAAATGTGGAAGAGATTCAGGATATGGTAGAGGAAGAGATCATGAAGCAGCAGACTTATAAGCTTGCCTCTAATTATATTACCTACCGCTATAAGAGAGAGCTGGTGCGAAAGTCAAACTCTACTGATGAACAGATTCTTTCCCTGCTGGAGTGTAATAATGAAGAAGTATTGCAGGAAAATTCCAATAAGAATCCGGTTGTCAACAGTGTCCAGCGAGACTATATGGCAGGAGAGGTGAGCAAGGATATCACCCGACGTTTTCTTTTACCGCCTGATATTGTGGAGGCGCATGAAAAAGGGCTTATCCACTTTCATGATGCGGATTACTTTGCCCAGCACATGCACAACTGCTGCCTGGTGAATCTGGAGGATATGCTTCAAAATGGCACCATCATCAGCGAAACTATGATTGAAAAACCTCACAGCTTTTCCACGGCATGCAATGTCGCCACCCAGGCGATTGCCCAGATTGCAAGTTCCCAGTACGGCGGACAGAGTATCACTTTATCCCACCTTGCCCCTTTTGTGCAGGTAAGCCGTGAAAAATTCCGGATAGATGTGAGGGAAGAGTTCAGTGCTCAGGGAATGGATGTGACTGACGAGGTGGTAGCAAAAATTGCGGAGATGCGAGTAGCGAGGGAAATCAAGCAGGGCGTCCAAATGATTCAGTATCAGGTCATCACCCTGATGACCACTAACGGTCAGGCTCCCTTCGTCACCGTATTTATGTATTTAAATGAAGTGCCGGAAGGACAGCTTCGGGATGACCTCGCTTTGATCATCAAGGAAATGCTTTTACAACGCATCCAGGGCGTCAAAAATGAACAAGGCATTTACATTACACCCGCCTTTCCCAAGCTGATCTACGTGTTGGAAGAAAACAATATTTCTGAAGATTCTAAGTATTGGGAACTCACCCGGCTTGCCGCCCAGTGCACTGCCAAACGCTTAGTGCCAGATTACATTTCGGAAAAAATCATAAAAAAACTTAAAGACGGTAACTGCTACCCCTGTATGGGCTGCCGTTCTTTTCTGACTGTATACAAAGATGATACTGACCAGTACAAATTTTACGGAAGATTCAATCAAGGCGTAGTCACCATAAATCTGGTAGACGCTGCCTGCTCCTCCGGCGGCGATTTGGATAAATTCTGGAAGATTATGGACCAGCGCCTCGATCTGTGCCGCCGTGCCTTGATGTGCCGTCATGAACGTTTAAAGGGAACACTTTCCGATGTCGCCCCCATCCTGTGGCAGAACGGCGCGCTGGCACGCCTTAAGAAAGGAGAAACCATTGATAAACTCCTCTACGGAGGGTATTCCACCATCTCTCTTGGATATGCCGGATTATGCGAGTGTGTCCGCTATATGACTGGCAAGTCCCATACCGATCCGGAGGCAACACCTTTTGCTTTGGAGATTATGAAATACTTAAATGCCGCCTGCAAAAAATGGGAAACGGAGACCAACATTGCTTTCAGCCTCTACGGAACCCCGCTGGAATCCACTACCTACAAATTTTCCAAATGCCTGCAGAAGCGTTTCGGTATCATTGACGGCGTGACTGACAGAAACTATATCACAAACAGCTATCACGTTCACGTGACAGAACCCATCAATGCCTTTGATAAGCTGACCTTTGAAGCCCAGTTCCAAGAACTTTCTCCGGGAGGCGCCATCAGCTATGTGGAAGTACCCAATATGCAGAACAATATCGAGGCTGTACTGGCTGTCATGCAGCACATTTATGACCATATCATGTACGCTGAGCTCAACACCAAAAGCGACTACTGCCAAGAATGCGGATACGACGGCGAAATCAGAATCGTAGAGGACCAAAGTCACAAGTTAGTCTGGGAATGTCCCAAATGCGGAAACCGAGACCAAAATAAGATGAACGTAGCACGCCGCACCTGCGGCTACATCGGTACCCAGTTCTGGAACCAGGGACGGACACAGGAAATCAAAGAGAGAGTACTGCACCTGTAATTCCTCCCTGCCATTTATGTATTTACTATTTGTGCTTCTATCATTTGCGTTCTAACAGTCTAGCTGTCTCGCAGTAAACTTAGCTGTCACAACGCTTTCGACCAGTAAGGAGTATATGGATGAAGTACTCAGATATCAAATATTATGATATTGCCAACGGACTGGGCGTACGCACCAGCCTATTCGTATCGGGATGCACCCACCGCTGCAATGGATGTTTTAATGCGGAGACTTGGGATTTCAATTATGGCAAGGAGTTTACCGAAGAGACCATGAACGAAATCCTTACATCTATTGAACCAAAATACATCCACGGACTATCTCTTTTAGGCGGCGAACCCCTTGAACCGGCAAACCAACGGGCATTGCTGCCCCTTCTTCGTCGTTTCAAGACGCGCTTTCCCCAAAAGGATGTCTGGTGCTATACCGGCTACACCTACGAAATCGACCTGCTCGCCCTAGACGGACGCGCCCGTTGCGAAGTGACCCCCGAGCTTTTAAGCTATATCGATATTCTGGTGGACGGAGAATTTAAACAGGAACTGTACGACATCAGCTTGAAATTCCGCGGAAGTCGAAACCAGAGAGTACTGCAGATTCATAGCGAAGGGTGTGCGGAGTTGTTTGTGTAAGACATTGGATGGGGAGAAGGCGAGGGCTATAGCAGTAACATGGCAGGGGCTAGGTGCTGGACGGGTGCTGCTGACTCCGCCCCGTCCTCCTTGAAACGCTTATATACATTCTGTTAGTGAAATCCGATTTTGAGAAGAGACTTGAAATGATAATGTGTGCCGTCTGCACAAAGCACCCTCCCAGTCATCTGTTCCTGCATGCCGGCATCGCCATCATCCCTCCCATGGAGGCACACTGCAGTTCCGTCGGAAATATCCGCGCTGCGCGCATGACACAAAAATGCAATACCTACACGCCCGAAATTGTATTTACCACAGACATATTCCGAATCCGCTTTGCCGGACCATAAATCGCCAGTCCCAGCGCCCCTAGCACCACGATTCCAATCACGCACAAATGCACTACCGGAAAATACCACTCTGTTCCCCACCTGAGCGTAATCAGCTCTTTAAAGCAGAACCAGTTCAATGGCACTCCTGCCCCACAGCCAATCACGATTCCCATAGCGCCATAGCTTACCGCTTCCGCCGCCGTCATCTTCAGTATCTGCCCGCTGTCCATTCCCACCGCGCGCATGGCGCCATATTGGCGAATCCTTGCAGTAACGCTCATTGCAATGCTGTTCATGATATGAAAGACACAAATCAGCGCTATCACTCCAAGAAATCCGTAGATGAAAAGCCGAAGTGACCATACGGCCCCCTTCACTTCCTCATTGTTAAGGCGTCTGTCAGAAAAAGTTACGTTCTCCCCGCCTGTCTCACGGATTTTTTGAATCACGCCGTCATCCGCATTCCGCGCCAGCTGGAGGTCAATGATTGTATACCCCTGTTCACCAGTCAGTTCCGCGAAGGTCTCCTCGGAGCAGATCAATATCTCCTGCCCGTCCGTGGTATTGAAGGGGCACTCACTCAAAATGCCTGAAATCACTTTATCTTCCGCAAGATTCACAGACACATTTTCACCTGCCTTCAAAGAGCCCTCTCCATGGTAAACTGCCAGAATCCCATCTCCTTCCATTGCCTCTGGCAAAGAGCCGTCAATCAAGGAATCCTTTGCCCACTTCATCTGACAGGTCTCATAAGAAATCAGATATGCCTGCCTTAAATCAGTCTGTGTCTGAATTGGCACGTCATAGGCAAAGCTTCTTCCATATACCCGCTTCACGCCCTCTATCTTTGCCAGTTCCTGTGCCAGTGTCTTGTCTATGGTATTATTGCTGCTTACGATAGAAACGTCCGGCGCGCTGGGTTTGAGCGGATTCACCGCATGCTTCATAAAATCTACAGCTACCGAAAAGGTCAAAAACAGGATAATGCTGAAGGCAAAGGAACAGCTCATGAGAATAAAGTTCTTCCGGCTGCCTTTCGCATGATGAATGCCCAGTGCCGTTTCTATTTTGTAAAAGCGGGTATTTGCCGCCTTTTTAATCTTCCTTTTTTCTGAAGCATTTCCTGATACCGCCGTAAGGGGGGACACTCCCGCGGCTTTTTTTGCCGGACTGCCTGCCGCCATAAATACAGTGATCACGCCTATTACGCTTCCGGCAATCATTCCAATCCAGCTGATTCCAAAATGCGGCATTTCTCCGAAATAGCGCGGGCTGAGCATCCGCAGCAATGCGCTGAGCACCCACACAATTACTGTACCAAGCAGCACCCCTTCCGGAATTGCCGACTTACACCAGCACAGCGCCTCTCTTCTGACAAAGGAAATGATCTGCTTTCTGGTTGCCCCAAGGCAGCGCAGCATCCCAAAGAACGCCGTGCGCTGCGCAATATTGCTGCTTAAGCTGCCGGTAATCATCAAAATGCCCGCAACAGCAACCAGACCTGCTAAAATCAAAGCAACCACATAAATCGCCATCATGCTCACATCCTGGCTCTGCCCTATGGTGGCGAGCAGCAATTCATTTCTTCCTACATGCTCATCCGGAATCTGAAACGCCTCCTGTATTTCCCGGATTTCCTTCTGGATATTACACCACTGAGAAAACTTTACATAGATAAAAGAATCATAATTGTCCTCCGCTCCCTGCAGCGATAATTTCCTGAAGTCTTCCGTCCGAAGCATTAGACCAAAAATATCCTTTTCAGCCAGCATGGGTATTTGACCGGAAAATCCGGTAATGTGGTAAATCATTTGTGTGCCGTCCGGCGCTGTAAGAAGGATTTCATCTCCCAGCTCAATAGAAAGTCTTTCTTTCATATTCTGATCGATTACCGCTCCGCCTTCCTCTTTCGGGAAGCACCCTTCCACCAGCTGCGCCGTGGGGAAAATATCAAGCGCGCTTTCATCTATCCCTATGATAACGGTTTCCGTGCCTTCTACCTGATAATGCATGGTAAGCCTGTAGTTGAGCGTATTATACCGGGTGCAGGCAAGTACCTTGGGTCTTTGCCCAATCAGCGCAGTGTCTTCATCGCTCATATCCCGGAAGCCTGCGTGCCATTCTCCATAATTTATTTTTGCCTGCGCATTCTGACTGCGAATCTCCATATCCGCCATGCCGAAAATTGCCGTAATCAGAAATACGCTTAAAATAATGCATAGCCGCACCATACGGCTCTGCCGTCTGTGCACCTTCTGAGAAATAGGGACAAGATCAAGATAATTTTTCATGTGCCTTACCTCCCATATCCTTCAAGTGCCCATCTGTCACACGCAATACCCTGTCCGCATCTGATGCCAGGTTGTCGTTGTGGGTAATCATTAAAATCGTCTGCTTGTAATGGCGCGACGCCTGAACCAGCAGATTCATCACGTCCCGGCTGCTTTTTGAATCCAGATTCCCGGTGGGTTCATCTGCCAGAATCAGCATGGGCTGCATGACAAGCGCCCTTCCAATCGCCACCCTCTGCTGCTGACCGCCTGACAGCTGGCTTGGTAAATGTTTTCTTCTTTCCGATAATCCCAGCAGCGCAAGCAATTCCTCTATTCTCTCCCTGTCGGGTTTTTGGTGGTCCAGTAAGAGAGGAAATGCAATGTTTTGCTCCACATCCAGTTCTTCAATCAAATGAAAGGACTGGAAGATGAAGCCGATGTTTCTTCTTCGGAAGATGGTCCTTTCTTTTTCGTTCAGGGCGAACAGGTCCATATTGTCCAAAAGGACTTTGCCTTCTGTCGGCGTGTCCAGACCGCCTACCAAGTGGAGCAGGGTGCTCTTTCCGGAGCCGGATTCGCCTACCACTGCGGCGAACTCTCCTTTTTCCATGGAGAAGGTTGCGTTCTGCAGGGCGTTTACCTGACTTTCTCCCTGACCGTAGACTTTGCTTAGGTTTTGTACTTTCAAAAGTTGCATGGGGTTAAGTGCCTCCTATTTTGTATTGGGGACAGTTTAGGCTAGTCAATGAGGACGGACCGAAGGAGGGACAGGGCATCTTTCTGCCCTGTTCGTTGGTGTTAAACTGTCACTGTATTAAGTATAGTGGATGCATCTTACAGATAGGTGAAAATCAGCTTACAGTTTTGTAAGGTGTCTTTATCTTTAAGGTATCGTATTTTATTTTGGCAGGGTTATTGTAAAGGTGGTCCCTTCGCCTTTTGTGCTTTGTACGGATAAGGTTCCGCCTTGGGATTCTATGATTGATCTTGCCATGGGGAGTCCTAAGCCGATACCTTGCCTTTGTCCGTTTCCTTTTCTTTTGGAGGTGCGGTAGAATCGTTTGAAGATGTGGTGAATGTCTTTTTCGTCAATTCCCTTGCCGTTGTCAGACACTGCTATTCTTGTCGTCTCTGGGGATTGGTTCCATGATACGGTGATTTCGGCACTCTGTTCGGTATAATCCAGAGCGTTTTTTACGAGGTTGCCAATTGCTTCGCTGGTCCATTGTAGGTCACAGTTTATATAGGTGTTTTCTTCTCCTGTCAGGAAGATTTTTTTGCCTTCTTCTTCTGCACGCACGAGAAGTTCTGATACTGCACGCCCAACCACATCCACCAAGAGCCAAGCTTGTTTTTCAAAGGCAACTGCTCCTGCGTCCAGTCTGGTTACTTTAAGCAGAGCCTGGATCAGTCCTTCTATCCGGTCAAGCGCAGTCTGCGTTTTTTGGGTAAAAGCAAGTACTGTTTCTTTGTTTTCCGCATCTGACGCTATGATTTCATTGTAGATGGTAAGGGCGGAAAGGGGGGTTTTTAGTTGGTGCGAGATGTCGGAAATAGTATCTTTCAGAAAATTTTTTGTCTTTATCGCCTCTTCGTTTCCGGCGGCTAACGCGTTGGCAAGACCGTCTATTTTGCCCAGAAGCCTGTAAAGGCAGCCTTCCTCCATCTGCGGCAGGTGCTCTGTAAAGTCTCCTTTCATAAATTGGTCAATGATTCTGACCGCCTGCTGGTAAACACGTTCCCGTCTAGAAAAAAAGAGACCTGCAAGAAGCAAAAGGCTGATCCACAAAAAGAAAAAGAGCCCGGCAAGCAGCCTTCCCGTTCCCTTCTGTATATCAATGACTTCCGGCATAAAATATAATTCCGTTGTCTCACTGATTCCCAAACGTTTGAGCAAATCCGTGCCTTTTTCCGTAAACTCCTTTTCCGCAAAAGCCTTTGCAATGACTGCCTCGCTCACTCCCTGCTCCATCAGGGAGGAAACCAGGCACCTGTCATGCTGTACAGAACCTTCTTTAATTTGATTCCCATTCACCTGCCATATGACAACGGCAAAAATTGATGCCACCGCCAGAATCACTGCCAGCGCACCGAAATATCTTTTCTGTCCTTCATCCTTCAAAAAATCCATCATGCCTGTACCTCCTGCCAGCAATAGCCAAACCCTCTTACCGTCATCAAATGCTTGGGCTTGGAGGGATCCTCCTCCACCTTTTCCCGCAGTCTCCTGATATATACGGAAAGGGTATTGTCATCCACAAAGTTACCTGCGCCGTCCCACAGTTCCTCAAAAATAATCTCCCTAGTGACCACCCTGCCGCAAGAGCGCACCAAAAGACACAGCAGCTTGTACTCCACCTGCGTAAGTTCCAGCTTCTCCCCCTTAAGAAACACCCTGCTCCCCTCAAGATCGATCTGAATATCCCCACATCCCATCCTGCCCTGCCGCGCCCCTTGCTCCTCCTGCCGCCAAGTCCCCGCCCTGCGCAACAGCGCACGAATCCGGGACAACAACTCCCCTAACTTAAACGGCTTTCCAATATAATCATCCCCGCCGCTGTCAAGCCCACGAATCACATTCATCTCCTCATCAGACGCCGTAAGAAAAATAATTGGAACCCGGTTCCCCTGTGCCCGCACCATCTCACACACCTCAAACCCAGTCCCGTCAGGCAGCGTCACATCCAAAAGCAGCAGATCAAACCGTCCCCGCGCCAAGAGCCCCTTCGCCTCCCCGACACACTCCGCCGCTTCCACCACATACCCCTCCTTCTCCAGCGAATAACACAACCCCTCCGCCAGACTCCCATCATCCTCCAACAACAAAATCCTACTCATCTTTCCACCACCCATTCCTCAATCCCACTTTCCATCGCACTTCTCCTACCATCTCCCAAGCTCATATCCACCCAACTACAATTATGATTATTTATCATACCACAAATTTCCCATTTATACACGCAAATCAACACCCCCTGCCAATACCATCCTGCATGAACCATAATCCCTCATCCTGCGTAATACCGTAGTGCGCAGCCAGCACAGTCGAGGGGTACTCCGGCACTGGCAGGGCGGCAGCGGCTAAGGTTCAGGGGGCGGAGGGTGCGCAGAGGGAAC
>BLLW01000092.1 GCA_011959285.1 Lachnospiraceae bacterium
GGTTCTTTTTTGATACTTATCCGGATATGTCAGAGGGAGAGATGACACGGCTTCGGTCTTCTATGGTCTGTGAGCCGGCGCTTGCCTTTTGTGCAAGAGAATTGTCCTTGGGAGACTTTATTCTTCTCGGAAAAGGAGAAGAGGCGACAGGCGGCAGAAAGAGAGATTCCATCATCTCGGATGTGATGGAGGCTGTGATTGGCGCTGTTTATTTGGACGGCGGGATTGGGGAAGCGGAGAAATTCATTCATCGATATATCCTATCCGATTTGGAAAACAAGCAGCTTTTCTATGACAGTAAAACACTGCTTCAGGAAAAAATGCAGAAGCAAGGCAGAACGATTACTTATGAACTGGTAAGCGAGGCAGGACCAGATCATGACAAGGTCTTTACCGTGGAGGTCGTCATTGATGGACAAACAGTGGCGAGAGGTGAAGGACGGAACAAAAAATCTGCACAACAACAGGCAGCTTATCAGGTCCTGCTTGCAGAAATGTCGGAAAAGTAGGTGTTATATGTATTTAAAGAGTATTGAGATTCACGGATTTAAATCCTTTGCAAATAAACTGATTTTCAAGTTTCATAACGGCATTACTGGTATTGTAGGACCCAACGGCAGCGGCAAGAGCAATGTTGCTGACGCGGTCCGCTGGGTGCTGGGAGAACAGAGAATCAAGCAACTTCGCGGGGCGTCCATGCAGGACGTCATTTTTTCGGGAACAGAAATGCGTAAGCCTTTAGGATACGCTTATGTGGCGATTACCTTGGACAACTCGGACCATCAGCTTGCCATCGATTTTGATGAGGTGACGGTGGCAAGGCGGATTTATCGTTCCGGTGAAAGCGAATATCTTTTAAACGGTGCGCCGTGCAGGTTAAAAGATGTAAATGAGCTGTTTTATGATACAGGTATCGGAAAAGAGGGATATTCTATCATCGGACAGGGGCAGATCGATAAGATTCTGAGTGGAAAGCCGGAGGAGAGAAGAGAGCTCTTTGACGAGGCTGCAGGTATCGTGAAGTTTAAAAAGCGCAAGGTAGCTGCCCAGAAAAAGTTAGAGGATGAAAAACAGAACCTGATCCGTGTAAATGATATTCTGTCGGAATTGGAAAAGCAGACAGGTCCCTTAGAAAAGCAGTCGGAGACGGCGAAAATCTATCTGAAAAAGAAAGAGGAGCTAAAGACCTTAGATGTCAATATGTTCCTGCTTGAGAATGGACACTTACAGGAGCAATTAAAGGACGCCCAGGAAAAATATGAAATTGCCAGCGGGGATCTGGAACAGACCACCCAGCAATATGAGAAAATCAAGGAAGAGTATGAGCAGATTCAGGGACAGATCGAGATGCTGGAGGAAACGATTCTGGCAGAGAGGACTTCCTTGTCTGATACAAGCATGCTTAGGGGCAAGCTGGAAGGTGAGATCAATGTCCTGCGTGAGCAGATTAAATCTGCCAAGAGCAATGAAGAGCATTTTAGACTAAGGAAAGAGACCGTCTCAAAGGAGATGGAGGAGAAACTGCGGGACAAGGAAACCATTCTTGCCGATAAGAAGGTAATCGATGAACAAGTTACTGAAATTGAAAGCGCAAGAAACGAGGCAAGGGAAAAATTGCTTGCGGTTCAAAATCGGATAGAAGGGCTCAACAATGACATTGAATCCGGTAAGAATACGATTATTGAGGCATTAAATTCAAGAGCTACCATTAAGTCAAAGCTGGGACGCTATGACACCATGACGGAGCAGATCAATATTCGTAAGGCAGAGCTTACTTCAAGACTCCTGCGGATAAAATCGGATGAAGCGGCGCAGGAAGAGGTCATAAAAAATTTACAGGAAGAATTTGAGCGCATCAACAATGCAATTCACGACTTAAATGATTCTCAGGAACAGAAGGAAGAGAAGCTTGCGCTGATTAGAGAAGAGCTTGCAGGAAAAGACCAAAAGCTCCGGGATACCCAGGTAAGCTATCATCAGGAAAAGTCAAAGTTGGAGGCATTGACCAATTTGACGGAGCGCTACGAAGGGTATGGCGGCAGTGTCAAGAAGGTGATGGAATGCAAGGAACGTGAAAAAGGAATTATTGGCGTCGTTGCGGATATCATAAAAGTGGATAAGAAGTATGAAACTGCCATAGAGACGGCGTTAGGCGGTAATATTCAAAATATCGTTACGGATGATGAAGAGACGGCAAAGAGGATGATTTCGTTCTTAAAGCAGACAAAAGCAGGACGGGCAACCTTCCTTCCCCTTACCAGCATCACAAACCCCCAGGGATTTAAGAATCAGGAAGCCTTAAAAGAAAAAGGCGTCATTGGCATGGCGGATGAACTGGTTTCAATAGATGAGAAATACAAAAATGTGGCAAAAGCCATGCTGGGTCGAATCGTAGTAATCGATCATGTGGATCATGCCGTAAAGATAGCCAGAAAATTTGATTATGGAATTCGTATGGTGACGCTGGAGGGGGAACTTTTAGTGCCCGGCGGCGCAATCAGCGGCGGCGCATTTAAAAATAACAGCAATTTGCTGGGCAGGAGAAGAGAGATTGAAGAGCTGGAGGGCAAAGTCAAAAAGTATTTGCTGGAGATTGACGGACTCTTGAATGAGATAGAGCAGACGAAGGGGGAGAGGAATAAGCTCCGCCTAAGCCTGGAAGAGGACAAAGCCCTTTTGCAAAAAAAATTCATTGAGCAGAATACCGCAAGACTGAATGTAATCAAGGCGCAGGAGCGCAAGGATGAGGCGGCAGAAGGTTCCATGGAGCTTAAGGCAGAAGAGAGGGAAATCGAAAACCAGATTAAGGAGATTAAAGCAAATAAACAGGAAATCCAAAAAGAACTGGAAGACTCTGAACTTTTGGAAAAGAAGGTAGAGCAGCAGATCAGAAAATTTCAGATGGAGCTTGAGGAGGCGCGGAAGGAGGAATCCGGGCAGTCAGCCCATGTTTCAGAGTGGGATGTGGAAGTGGAAAAAATGCTCCAGCAACAGGATTTCCATCAGCAAAATGTGGATCGTATCGATGGTGAGATTAACCGTTTTGCAAAAGAACTGGAAGAAATCAATGAGGGGCTTAAGCAAAGCGGGGAAGATACCGAAAAGAAGCAAAGTGATATCGCTTCCATTGAGGAGACCATTGCCGCTTCCCACACCACCCAGGGAGATACGGAAAAGAAGCTGAAGGAAGATGTGGAGAAGAAGGAACAGCTATCTTTGAAACAGAAAAATTTCTTTACGGACAGGGAAAACCTGGCGGAGAAAATGACGGGATTAGACAAGGAAGTATATCGTTTAAATTCTCAGAAAGAAAAATTTCAGGAAGCTCTGGAAAATCAGATCAATTATATGTGGGATGAATATGAGATTACGCTTTCTGACGCTGCATCCCTAAGGAATGAAGAGATGACTGACCGCACGGCAATGAAGAAGGAAATTGCTTCTTTGAAGGAGCAGATTAAGAAGCTGGGTGATGTCAATGTCAATGCAATCGAAGATTATAAAAACTTAATGGAGCGCTATACCTTTCTCAAAACACAGCATGACGATTTGGTGGAGGCGGAAAAGACGCTGGAAGGGATTATCATAGAGCTTGATACTGCCATGCGCAAGCAGTTCAATGAAAAGTTTGCTGAAATTGGAAGAGAGTTCGATAAGGTGTTCAAGGAATTATTCGGTGGCGGAAAGGGAACGTTGGAATTGATGGAGGATGAGGATATTCTGGAGGCAGGCATCCGCATCATCGCACAGCCTCCCGGCAAGAAATTGCAGAATATGATGCAATTATCCGGTGGGGAAAAAGCGCTCACGGCGATTGCCCTTTTGTTCGCTATTCAGAACCTAAAACCTTCGCCTTTCTGCCTTTTGGATGAGATTGAGGCGGCGCTGGATGAAAACAATGTAACTCGGTTTGCAAAATATCTACATAAGCTTACAAAGAGCACGCAGTTCATTGTAATCACGCATAGGCGTGGCACCATGGAAAAGGCAGACAGGCTGTATGGGATCACCATGCAGGAAAAAGGCGTCTCTACACTGGTAAGTGTAAATCTGATAGATAAGGAGCTGGATGACTGATGGCTGGATTTTTCAGTAAATTGAAAGAGGGATTGAGCAAGACAAGAAACAATATCGTTCACGGAATCGATTCTGTTTTCAGTGGATTTTCTTCTATTGACGAGGAGTTCTATGAGGAATTGGAAGAAATCCTGATCATGGGGGATATCGGTGTAAATGCCACGAGCGATATACTGGAGCGGCTGCGCAGGCAGGTGAAGGAAAATCATATCAAGGAACCTTCCCTGTGCAAATCGTTTTTGATTGAGAGCATTAAGGAACAGATGAAAGTGGAGGAGACTGCTTACGAGTTTGAAAAGAGGCAGTCGGTGGTGCTGGTCATCGGCGTGAACGGGGTGGGGAAGACCACCTCCGTGGGAAAACTGGCGGGAATCTTAAAAGGGCAGGGCAGAAAAGTATTGATTGCAGCTGCAGATACTTACAGGGCAGCCGCCTGCGAACAGCTCACTGAATGGGCAAACCGCGCGGGGGTGGATATTATCACAGGCGCCCAGGGGGCAGATCCTTCCAGCGTGGTCTACGATGCGGTGAATGCGGCAAAGGCAAGGCATACAGATGTGCTGATCTGCGATACGGCAGGAAGACTCCACAATAAGAAAAACTTGATGGAAGAATTAAAAAAGATGAACCGCATCATAGACAGAGAGTTTCCGGGGGTGTACAGGGAGAATCTGATTGTATTAGACGGGACTACCGGTCAGAATGCTTTAAATCAGGCAAGAGAATTTGGACAGACGGCAAATCTTACAGGAATCATCCTGACTAAGATGGACGGAACTTCAAAGGGAGGGATTGCGGTTGCGATTCAATCGGAACTGAATGTACCGGTGAAGTATATTGGTGTGGGTGAAAAACTGGATGATTTACAGAAATTTGATTCTGAACAGTTTGTAAATGCATTGTTTGATGTAAATGAACAGGCATTGCAGGAGGGATGATTACCATGGAAGAAAAAATGCTGACGTTAGAAAAATTTGAAGAGGCGTCTGAAACCGTCAGGAAAGTGACTCAGGAAACCAAGCTGGTATACAGTGATTTCTACAGTGCCCAGACGGGAAACAAGGTTTATTTAAAGCCTGAAAATATGCAGTTTACAGGCGCCTATAAGCTGAGAGGCGCTTACTATAAGCTAAGCACCCTTTCAAAGGAAGATCGGGAAAAGGGACTGATTACCGCTTCCGCGGGCAATCATGCACAGGGAGTTGCCTATGCTGCAAAGTGTTACGGTGTCAAGGCAGTCATCGTCATGCCAACTACCACGCCGCTAATCAAGGTAAACAGGACAAAGGGCTACGGGGCAGAAGTGGTGTTGTTCGGAGATGTGTATGATGAGGCATGCGAACATGCTTATGCGCTTGCCAAGGAAAAAGGATATACATTCATCCATCCTTTTGATGACACGGCAGTTGCAACCGGGCAGGGTACCATTGCTATGGAAATTTTCAAGGAACTGCCCTTAGTAGACTATATTCTAGTGCCGGTGGGCGGAGGCGGTCTTGCCACAGGCGTATCTACCCTTGCAAAGCTTCTTAATCCCAAAATCAAAGTGATTGGCGTGGAACCGGAAGGTGCAAGCTGCTTAAAGGCATCCATCAAAGAAGGAAAGGTGGTCACCCTAGGTCATGTAAGCACCATTGCCGACGGCACTGCGGTGAAAACGCCGGGAGAAAAAATTTTTCCGTACCTATGCAAGAATCTGGACGATATCATTACCATTCCGGACGAGGAGTTGGTAGTGGCATTCCTAGATATGGTTGAAAATCATAAAATGGTGGTTGAAAACTCGGGGCTTCTTACGGTAGCGGCGCTTAAGCACCTGGACGTAAAGAAGAAAAAGGTGGTGTCCATCTTAAGCGGCGGCAATATGGATGTGATTACGATGTCCTCGGTGGTACAGCAGGGGCTGATTATGAGAGACCGGATTTTTACCGTTTCTGTGCTGCTTCCCGACAAGCCAGGCGAATTGAGCCACGTGGCGGATGTAATTGCAAAGCAGAGCGGCAATGTAATCAAGCTGGAGCATAACCAGTTCGTGTCCATCAACCGTAACGCTGCTGTGGAACTGCGCATTACGCTTGAGGCATTCGGAACAGAGCATAAGCATCAGATTATTAATGCGCTGGAACAAAATGGATATCAGCCCAAGGTAGTCAGGACGAACATTTAAGCATAGGTTGTATTTTTCATAAAAAACCGTATACTCTATAGTATACGGTTTTTTTGCAATAGAAAGGAGACAGGACATGCAGTTGATGAAAAATTTTAAAAAATATCTTGTGATTACCATTGCTGCTGTTTTGTTCGGGGCAGGCATCAGCTTGTTTATCGATCCCAATAATTTAGCGCCGGGAGGGGTGTCCGGTCTTTCCATTATTTTAAGCCGCCTTGTGCCGATTGAGACAGGAACCTTATTCTTATTGCTGAATATACCTATCATTGTGCTGGGGATATGGAAATTTGGCTGGAAGTTCATTCTTTCTACTTTGTATGCGATTTTTGTATCTTCTACCGCGACTAATGCTTTTCAAAAGATGGAGCCGTTGACGAAAGAGCCTCTTTTGGGCGCGTTGTTTGGCGGCGTGCTTGTGGCAATCGGGCTGGGATATGTGTTAAGGTCCGGAGCGACCACGGGAGGAACAGATATTATTGTAAAGTGTTTGAAACTTAAGAAGCCCCATCTGAAAACGGGAACGATCTTTCTTGTAATCGATTCAATCATCATCGGCATCGGCGGCATTGTATTCGGGAATATCGATACGGTTCTTTACAGCGTAGTGTCGGCTGTTGCCACGTCCCAGATGTTGGATTTGGTTCTGTATGGGAAGGACGGGGCAAAAATGATTTATATTATCAGCAATGCGCCAACAATCATTACAGAACGGATTTTAAAAGAGCTGGATGTGGGGGTAACCTATCTTTCCGGGACCGGAGCCTATAAAAAGGAGGAAAAGCAGGTTATTTTCTGCGTGGTCAGGAAACAGAATGCCTATAAGGTGGAGGAAATCGTAAAGCAGGAGGACGCTAGCGCCTTTATGATCATATCCAGCGCTGCGGAGATTTATGGAGAAGGCTATAAAAGTTACTTTGGCGAAAAATTATAATAGTGTGTGTGCAGGCATAAAAATGGAATTGATAAACAATTGAAAAACAGCAGATTTCATAATATACTTATCTGGTAAATGGTTTTCAAAGGAAAGGTTCAGAAGAGAAGATGAATAAGACAGCAAAAAGAAACAGAAGAAAGCAACAGATCAATCTGATTACTAATATTATTTTTAGCCTGATCACTTTGACGGCACTGACAGGGTGCATCATTTTAGTCCTGCAGAACTACAGTTTAAGAAATGAAGGACAGGAAGTCATGAGCAGGCTTAAGGAAATGGAGGTATTGCAGGAAGAATATATTTATACCCAATCAGATTTAGATTCCTATACAAGGGAGGCGGTTCAGGCTGCTGAGGAAGAAGAGCGGAAAAATACCCTGAACGAATTTAAGCAGATGATGAGCGCCAAAGACAGCACCGTTTCTGTGCTTCGCAGGTTATTTCCGGAGGATGTGGTTGTTTATGCGGACGGTGGTTACTCCTTTTTTCCCATACAGGATAATTTAAAAAAGCATGACTATGTATATGAAAATTTTGTTGCACAGGACAACAAAGAAATTGTTTATATGAGTGAGGCAGATACCATTCTTTCAATCAAAGGAATCGATGTATCAAAGCACCAGGGAGAGATTGACTGGAAAAAAGTGTCAGAAAATGGGGTTTCGTATGCGTTTGTCCGGGCAGGATTTAGAGGAAATTCGGAAGGAAAACTGGTGGAGGATGAATTTTTTGCTGACAACATGGAAGGAGCCGCCGACAATGGCATTCATACCGGCGTTTACTTTTATACCCAGGCAATGACTCCAAAGGAGGCTAAGGAGGAGGCTGAATTCGTACTGGATTTAATAGAGCCATATGACGTTACATACCCTATTGTGCTGGATTTAGAGGAAACCGGTAGTGATTCGGCGAGAACAGCAGATATGACCAAGGAAGAATATACCGAAGCCGCCATCGCTTTTTGTGAGACTATCAAGGAAGCAGGGTATACACCTATGATATATGGCAATTTGAAGACTTTTATGATTATGCTGGATATGGAGCAGATTGAAGAATATGATAAGTGGTTTGCTTACTATGATTCCACAGTCTATTTTCCCTATGACTTTGCAATCTGGCAGTATTCTTCTAAGGGAAGAGTGCCAGGAATCAAGGGAGATGTGGACTTGAACGTGGGGATGAAGGATTATGCTAAAGAAGGCGAATAAGGAGCACATATGGACCAATAAAGATGTCAAGCAAAAATGCTTGACATCTTTATTTGCTTGTAGTATTCTACTCTAGGTGATTGCATATGGAAAAAATTGTGGAGCAGGGGCTTTTATATGATTTTTATGGTGAACTGCTTACAGAACATCAGAAAAAGATATATGAAGATGTGGTTTACAATGATCTCTCGCTAGCGGAGATTGCCAAAGAGAGCGGAATCTCACGTCAGGGTGTGCATGATCTGGTAAGGCGGTGCAGCCGTATTTTGCAGGACTATGAGGACAAACTGCATCTTGTGCAGCGTTTCATGAAAATAAAGGAAAACATAGGTCAGCTTGAAAAATTAACTGCTGACGAAGTACTGACTAGGGAAGAACTGGTGCAAAGAATCGAGTTGCTGTCCCGTCAGATATTAGAGGAGCTTTGATTTATGGCATTTGAAAGTTTAACGGATAAACTTCAAAATGTATTTAAGAATCTTCGCAGTAAGGGAAGGCTTACTGAGGAGGATGTAAAGACTGCCCTTAAAGAAGTTAAATTGGCACTTTTAGAAGCAGACGTCAACTTTAAGGTGGTAAAGCAGTTTATAAAGGCGGTGGAGGCAAGAGCCATCGGTTCAGACGTGATGAATGGATTGAATCCGGGACAGATGGTGATTAAGATTGTAAATGAGGAAATGATTGCCCTGATGGGGTCGGAGACCACTGAGATTCAGATGCAGCCCGGCAAGTCCATCACCACGATTATGATGTGCGGTCTGCAAGGCGCCGGCAAGACGACCACCACGGCGAAGATAGCAGGAAAATTAAAATTAAAGGGGAAAAAGCCTCTCCTTGCCGCGTGCGACGTGTACAGACCGGCGGCGATTAAACAGCTCCAGGTAAACGGAGAAAAGCAGCAGGTGGATGTATTCTCCATGGGGGATAATCAAAGTCCCGTGGACATTGCAAAGGCCGCCATAGAACATGCCAAGAAAAACGGTCATAATGTGGTGATTTTAGATACGGCTGGACGCCTTCATATTGATGAGAACATGATGACGGAGCTGATGCAGATTAAGGAACAGGTAGAGGTACATCAGACGCTTCTGGTAGTGGATGCAATGACCGGACAGGATGCGGTTACGGTAGCTAAGGAATTTGATGATAAGATAGAAATCGATGGCGTAGTGCTATCTAAGATGGACGGCGACACCAGAGGCGGCGCGGCGCTTTCTGTCAAGGCAGTTACAGGTAAGCCGATTCTGTATGTGGGTATGGGGGAAAAGCTTTCTGATTTGGAACAGTTTTATCCTGACCGTATGGCGAGCCGTATTCTGGGCATGGGAGACGTACTCTCTCTGATCGAGAAGGCGCAGGAAAACATCTCTATAGACGAAGAGAAAGAAAAAGAGATGGCTGCCCGGATGAAAAAGGGCAAGTTTGATTTTAACGATTACTTAGAGAGTATGAAACAGATGCGCAAGATGGGCGGTCTTACCAGTATTCTAAGCATGATGCCGGGGATGGGAAGGCAGCTTGGCGATATAGAGTCCATGGTGGATGAAAAGCAGCTGGCAAGGACGGAGGCGATTATCTTAAGCATGACGCCGGAGGAACGGAAGAATCCCAAGCTTCTTAACCTAAGCAGGAAAAGCCGGATTGCAAGAGGCGCAGGGGTAGATATGGCGGTGGTGAACCGCTTTGTAAAGCAGTTTGAACAGTCCCAGAAGATGATGAAGCAGATGCCCGGTCTGATGGGCGGAAAAGGAAGAGGCGGTTTCGGCAGAATGCGGTTCCCCTTCTGATTTTGTTGAAATTAGAAACAGCCATAGATGACGTTGTTTCTTTTCAAAATAAATCATTAAATAAAAATGTGAGGTGAAAAACATGGCAGTAAAAATCAGATTAAGAAGAATGGGTCAGAAGAAAGCTCCTTTCTATAGAATCGTTGTTGCAGATTCCAGATCACCCAGAGATGGAAGATGTATCGAGGAAATTGGAACTTACGATCCCAACACAGATCCCAGCACTTTTCATGTAAATGAAGAACTGGCTAAAAAGTGGCTTGCAAACGGTGCACAGCCTACAGAAGTTGTCAGCAAGATTTTCAAGCAGGCAGGCATTGAAAAATAACATGGAACCGGCAACTTGTTTGGAGGTGGACTATGAAGGAATTAGTTGAAGTAATTGCAAAAGCACTTGTTGATCATCCGGATGAGGTCGTTGTGACCCAGAAGGAAGAGGGTAAGCATATTACCATTGAACTTCATGTCGCTGCATCTGATATGGGCAAAGTAATCGGAAAACAGGGGAGAATTGCAAAGGCGATCCGCTCTGTGGTAAAGGCAGCATCATCCAAAGAAAATCAAAGAGTAGACGTGGAAATCGTCTAGACTTAAAAGGAAGGGCAGTTCGCATGGCGGGCTGCCTGTTGCTCACTTAACATAAGAATTATGATGAGTCAGGGAGGTTTGGATGGAAAATTTATTGCAGGTGGGCATTATTACTTCTACCCATGGAATCAAGGGAGAGGTGAAGGTGTTTCCAACCACCGATGATGCAAATCGTTTTAAGAAATTGAAAGAGGTACTGCTGGATACGGGGAAGGAGACATTCAGCCTCCGGATTGAGTCTGTAAAGTTTTTCAAGCAGTTTGTCATATTAAAGTTTAAAGGTTATGACAGTATCAATGACATCGAGAAGTATAAAGGAAAAAGTCTTTTGGTTACCAGGGAAAATGCAGTGGAATTGGAAGAAGATGAATATTTCATTGCGGATTTAGAAGGCGTGAATGTGGTTTCGGATGACGGGCGATATAAAGGTGTTCTTATGGAAGTCATTGAAACCGGTGCCAATGATGTATACGTGATTCGATTAGAGGACGAAAGACAACTTTTGATTCCGGCAATCAAGGAATGCATTCTTGAAATCGATTTGGAAGAAAACAAAATGCTGATTCATGTGCTGGACGGACTTTTAGACGACACATCTGAGAATAAGGAAGAATAGAATCGTGAATTTTCATGTGCTCACTTTATTTCCTGAAATGGTCATGAGCGGGCTTTGTACCAGTATTATCGGCAGAGCCATGGAAAAAGGGATACTTTCCCTTGAGGCAGTCAATATCAGGGATTATACGATAAACAAACATAAGAAAGTGGATGATTATCCTTATGGAGGCGGGGCGGGCATGCTGATGCAGGCACAGCCGGTTTTTGATGCCTATCAGGCGGTACTTGAAAAAATCCATTCTGAAGGCAGGCAGGGGGGAAGAGTCATTTACTTAACGCCTCAGGGCAGGACCTTTCACCAGTCAATGGCAAAGGAGTTTGCAAAGGAAAAAGATCTTACGTTTCTCTGTGGTCATTATGAGGGAATCGATGAACGGGTGTTAGAGGAAATCGTTACGGATTATGTATCTATAGGAGATTATGTGCTTACAGGAGGGGAACTGCCGGCAATGGTGATGATCGATGCCATATCACGGATGGTTCCTGGTGTGCTCAGCAATGAAGATTCCGGTGAAACGGAAAGTTTCAGCAATTATCTGCTGGAATACCCCCAATATTCGCGCCCGGAAGTGTGGAGGGATAAGAGGGTACCAAAGATTTTACTTTCCGGCGATCACAAAAAGGTAGATGAGTGGCGGCTGGAGCAGTCTATTGAAAAGACGAAGATACAGCGTCCGGATTTATACGAAAAGTGGGCAGAAGAAAATCAGGAATATTTTATTAAGAAGGCAAAGCGGGAAGCACGAAAGCGCAATCATATGAAATAGTTCTTGCAATTTGGACTTTGTTGTGGTAAATTATTAATGTTGCGAAATTATGATGGTCCTCTGTTACGTGTGTATTAAGAACATCTGATGAGTCACTAAATAAATGGAGGTTTGAGATGAACGAAATTATCAGAAGCATTGAAGCAGAACAGCTTAAAGAAGTTACGGCATTTAATGTAGGTGATACCATTAAGGTATACGGAAAGATCAAGGAAGGAAACCGTGAAAGAGTTCAGGTTTTTGAAGGTACTGTATTAAAGAGACAGGGAACCGGTGCAAGGGAGACTTTTACAGTAAGAAAGACTTCCAACGGTGTAGGTGTTGAAAAGACTTGGCCTGTATATTCACCCAATGTAGAAAAGATTGAGGTGATCAGAAGAGGTAAAGTAAGAAGAGCAAAACTGAACTACTTAAGAAATCGCGTAGGCAAGAAGGCAAAAGTAAAAGAAGCTGTTAAATAATCATAACAACCAAAGGACAATTGGTTATGCAATTGTCCTTTTCTTATGCGGCAAAATATGATAAAATAAATATAATGCGGCTTATTTTTGACAATTCTTTTTTAGATAAAACAAGGGACATTCATATGGCGAGACACAAAGGATTAAGTTTTTACGAAAAGAAAAAGCGGATTAGTAAGGAAATGGTAAGGGAGATTTTCGTAACCATCTTTTACTGTTTTGCAGCTGTTTTGTTAGCGTTTGTGATTGTGTTTTCTGTAGGAATGAAAATCAGTATGATTGGAGTTTCTATGGAGCCTGCTTTATATAATGGGCAGGAAGTGTTGGTCAATAGATTTGTCTTAAAAATTTTTCCGCCTCACAGAGGGGATGTGGTTGCTTTTTTACCCAATGGGAACCCCAATACTCATTTTTATGTGAAACGAGTGATCGGACTGCCTGGAGAGAAAGTACAGATTATAGGAGGCTATGTATATATCAACGGAGAACTCTTGGCAGAAGACGAATCTTACGATAAAATAGCGGATGCAGGCATAGCCGATACAGAACTTACACTAGGGAGCGATGAATACTTTGTACTAGGAGACAATCGGAATTTCAGCGAGGACAGCCGTTCGGGAAACATCGGACCTGTGAGCAGAAATACGATTGTCGGAAGAGTGTGGTTCAAATTAAGCAGTGGTGAAGATAATATGGGATTTGTAAAATGAGATAAGGAGTGTGCGCATGAATTATCAATGGTATCCAGGGCATATGACAAAAGCCCGCCGGATGATGCAGGAAGACATCAAATTGATTGATCTGATGATTGAACTGGTGGATGCAAGGGCGCCTATGAGCAGCCGGAATCCTGATATAGATGAACTTGGCAGGAACAAATCACGTCTTATTCTGCTAAATAAGGCAGATTTAGCCGACCCGGCATATAATCGGATATGGACAGAGTATTTTAAAGAAAAAAGTTTCTTTGTGC
>BLLW01000093.1 GCA_011959285.1 Lachnospiraceae bacterium
GGTTTGATTTTAGATTTATCGCCCAGAATACTTGAAAAGGTATTGTATTTTGCATCTTATATCGTTCTAGATAAAGGAGATACGGATCTGGAGTATAAGCAGGTCTTATCAGAAAAAGAATATCAGGATGCAAGAGAAAGCTGGGGGAGCAGATTTCGTGTAGGCATGGGCGCTGAGGCAATCAAGGAATTGCTTCAGGCTATCGACCTTGAAACGGAAGCAGAAGAATTAAAGACTGGTCTTAAAGAATCAACCGGTCAAAAGAGAGCAAGGATTATCAAGAGACTGGAAGTGGTAGAAGCCTTCAGGGAGTCTGGAAATGAGCCTTCATGGATGATCATGGATGCGATTCCGGTAATCCCGCCCGATCTTCGTCCTATGGTTCAGCTGGACGGTGGGCGTTTTGCAACTTCCGACTTGAATGATTTGTATAGAAGAATCATTAACCGTAATAACCGTCTTAAAAGGCTTCTTGAGTTGGGGGCGCCTGATATTATCGTTCGCAACGAAAAGAGAATGCTTCAAGAAGCGGTGGACGCACTCATCGATAACGGCAGAAGGGGCAGACCGGTAACGGGACCTGGCAACAGAGCGCTTAAGTCCCTGTCTGACATGCTAAAGGGTAAATCCGGACGTTTCCGTCAGAACTTGCTGGGTAAGCGCGTGGACTATTCTGGACGTTCCGTTATTGTGGTAGGACCGGAACTTAAGATTTACCAATGCGGTCTTCCCAAGGAAATGGCGATTGAGTTATTTAAACCTTTTGTTATGAAGGAACTGGTAGCAAGAGGAATTTCACAGAATATTAAGAACGCAAAGAAGCTGGTAGAACGGCTCGACACCCAGGTGTGGGACGTTCTGGAGGAAGTCATCAGAGAGCATCCGGTTATGTTAAACCGTGCGCCTACTCTGCACAGACTTGGTATCCAGGCATTTGAGCCTATATTGGTAGAAGGTAAGGCTATTAAGCTGCATCCTCTTGTGTGTACCGCTTTTAATGCCGACTTCGATGGTGACCAGATGGCGGTGCATCTTCCCCTTTCAGTGGAAGCACAGGCGGAATGCCGATTCCTGCTTTTGTCACCTAATAACCTGCTTAAGCCTTCAGATGGCGGACCGGTTGCCGTTCCTTCACAGGATATGGTGCTTGGAATCTACTATCTGACACAGGAAAGACCTGGGGCAGTAGGAGAGGGAAGATTTTTCAAGAGCGTGAATGAAGCGATCCTTGCATACGAAAACGGTGCATGTACTCTTCATTCCAGAATCAAAGTCAGAATAACCAAAAAGAATACGGCAGGCGAAAAAGTATCTGGTATTGTAGAATCTACCTTGGGAAGATTCCTTTTCAACGAAATTCTTCCCCAAGACTTAGGTTATGTGGATAGAAGCAACCCCGAAAACTTACTGTTGCCGGAAGTGGATTTTCATGTGGGCAAAAAGCAGTTGAAGCAGATTCTTGAAAAGGTTATCAATACACACGGCGCTTCTGTGACCGCAGAAGTATTGGATTTGATTAAATCTACAGGTTACAAGTATTCAACGAGAGCGGCAATGACCGTTTCCATTTCAGATATGACGGTGCCCGCACAGAAGCAGGAAATGCTGGATGAGGCACAGGCAACGGTGGATAAGATTTCCCAGAACTTTAGGCGTGGTCTAATTACAGAGGAAGAAAGATATCGTGCAGTAGTCGAGACTTGGAATGAAACAGATAAAAAGCTGACGGATGTCCTGCTTGCAGGTCTGGATAAGTATAACAACATCTTTATGATGGCTGACTCCGGTGCCCGTGGTTCCAATCAGCAGATTAAGCAGCTTGCGGGAATGCGTGGATTGATGGCGGATACAACAGGTAGAACCATCGAACTGCCCATCAAGTCGAACTTCCGTGAAGGTTTGGATGTATTGGAATATTTCATGTCAGCGCATGGAGCGCGTAAAGGTCTGTCTGATACCGCGCTGCGTACTGCTGACTCAGGATATTTGACAAGACGTATGGTTGACGTATCACAGGAATTGATTATCCGTGAAGTTGATTGTATGGAAGGGAAGGAAGAAATCCCGGGTATGTGGGTATCTGCTTTCATGGATGGCAAGGAGACGATTGAAGGCTTAAAAGACAGAATTACAGGAAGATATGCCTGTGAAGATATTATAGACAGAGACGGTAATCTCATCGTAAAGCATAACCATATGATTACGCCGAGCCGTGCGGCAAAGATTTTAAGCGTAGGCGTGGATGAAAAGGGTGAGCCCATCGAGAAGGTGAAAATCCGTACGATTCTAACCTGCCGTTCCCACATTGGTATCTGTGCAAAATGTTACGGCGCCAATATGGCAACGGGTGAAGCCGTTCAGGTAGGTGAAGCAGTCGGAATTATCGCAGCTCAGTCTATTGGTGAGCCGGGTACACAGCTTACCATGCGTACCTTCCATACGGGCGGTGTTGCCGGTGATGATATCACTCAGGGTCTTCCCCGTGTAGAAGAACTGTTTGAGGCAAGAAAGCCCAAAGGACTTGCAATCATTGCCGAGTTCGGCGGTGTGGCATCAATCAAGGATACGAAGAAGAAGCGCGAAATCGTTATTACGAACAATGAAACCGGTGAGTCAAAGGCATATCTGATTCCTTACGGTTCCAGAATTAAGGTGGTAGACGGGGCAGTGCTTGAAGCGGGTGATGAACTGACAGAGGGTAGTGTAAATCCGCATGATCTGTTAAAGATTAAGGGTATCCGTGCTGTTCAGGATTATATGCTTCGTGAGGTTCAGAGGGTATACCGTCTGCAGGGTGTTGATATCAGTGATAAGCATATTGAGGTGATTGTGCGTCAGATGCTGAAAAAGATCAGGATCGAAAACAACGGGGATACAGAATTCCTTCCCGGAACGTTGGTGGATGTGCTTGAATATGAGGATATGAATGAGAAATTGTTCGCAGAAGGCAAAGAGCTTGCAGAGGGTAAGCAGGTCATGCTTGGAATTACCAAGGCAGCGCTTGCAACCAACTCTTTCTTGTCGGCAGCATCCTTCCAGGAGACTACCAAGGTTCTGACAGAAGCAGCCATCAAAGGAAAGAGCGACCCGCTGATTGGTCTGAAAGAGAATGTGATTATCGGTAAGCTGATTCCAGCAGGTACAGGAATGAAACGTTACCGCACTACCAAACTTTCTACTGACAATAATCTTATGGATACAATTGACTTTGCTATGGAAGGTGAGTCAGAGAGTATGTTTGATGAGAGCATTCTTGAGGCTGGTGACGCAGCAGACGAAATTGTGGAAGCAGCAGAAGAGATGGTGCAAGACGAAGCAGTAGAAGAAATGGCAGAAGAAATAATAGAGTAATATACAGCAGCAGTGAGAACTGCATGCTGATTAGTAGGGAAATCTCCGTGCATGCTATATATAGTAGGCACGGAGATTCTTATTACAATAAGCTGGCTCGCGAAGCGCGACAGTGTTTGTTGCAATAAGCTGGCTCGCGAAGCGCGACAGTGTTTGCTGCAATAAGTTTAAAATTTACAAAGAAACATATTGACAAGAAAAATGGGAACATTTATACTGATTTAGTGTGCATATCAATGCCTGCAGATGTAATATTGATGCAGGGTGCACATGGAAATAGATATCCGCTTATAGCGATTCGCTTACAGCGGGCAATTTTACAAACAGGAGGTGAAACAGAATGCCAACATTTAACCAGTTAGTCAGAAAAGGACGTCAGACATCAGTGAAGAAGTCAACGGCTCCTGCTCTTCAGAAAGGATGGAACTCCCTTCACAAGAAAGCAACCGATACTTCTGCTCCTCAGAAGAGAGGTGTTTGTACTGCTGTTAAGACAGCTACTCCTAAGAAGCCTAACTCAGCTCTTAGAAAGATTGCCAGAGTACGTCTTTCTAACGGAATCGAAGTTACAAGCTACATTCCGGGAGAAGGTCACAATCTGCAGGAACACAGCGTTGTTCTGATCAGAGGTGGCAGAGTTAAAGACTTACCAGGTACAAGATACCATATCATCAGAGGTACGCTTGATACTGCAGGAGTTGCTAACAGAAAGCAGGCCCGTTCCAAATATGGCGCTAAGAGACCTAAAGCAGGTAAATAGTTTTTGGAATGGATTGGACCCACAAACGTAAACTAATTTAGTGTTGGAATTCTGTTACGATAGAGTAATAAGATATACCGCACGTACACAAAATGTAAATTAGAACGAAACACTGTGAGTACCGATGATTTAATGTACGCGTACACTGCCTGTGTCCGCGGATTGCAAAGCTGTATAGCAGCTGTGTGATTAGTAAATAATTAAGGAGGGAAGAACCGTGCCACGTAAAGGACATATTCAGAAAAGAGATGTATTGGCAGATCCTTTATACAACAACAAAGTGGTTACCAAGCTTATCAATAACATCATGTTAGACGGTAAGAAGGGTGTCGCTCAGAAGATTGTATATGGCGCATTTGCTACCGTAGAAGAAAAATCAGGCAAGCCGGCTCTCGAGGTCTTTGAAGAGGCTATGAACAATATCATGCCTGTTCTGGAAGTAAAAGCAAGACGTATCGGCGGCGCAACTTATCAGGTGCCGATTGAAGTAAGACCTGACCGTCGTCAGGCATTAGCGCTTCGCTGGCTCACTATGTTTTCTCGTAAGAGAGGCGAAAAGACCATGAAAGACAGACTTGCAAATGAGATTCTCGATGCTGCAAACAACACGGGTGCTGCTGTGAAGAGAAAAGAAGATATGCACAAAATGGCAGAAGCAAACAAGGCATTTTCACATTACCGTTTCTAATCAGACGCAGGAAACGGTGTGAAGCCCTTATGCAATGCCCAGACTAATATAAGGAGGAAAAAACCTTGGCTGGAAGAGAATATCCTTTAGAGAGAACTCGCAATATTGGTATTATGGCGCACATTGATGCCGGTAAGACAACTACAACAGAGCGTATTCTTTATTATACCGGTGTTAACTATAAGATTGGTGACACTCACGAGGGTACTGCAACCATGGACTGGATGGAGCAGGAGCAGGAAAGAGGAATTACCATTACTTCCGCTGCTACCACATGCCACTGGACTCTGCAGGAAAACTGTAAGGCAAAGCCTGATGCATTAGAGCATCGTATCAATATCATTGATACACCCGGACACGTTGACTTTACAGTAGAAGTTGAGCGTTCCCTTCGTGTGCTTGACGGTGCAGTAGGCGTCTTTTGTGCAAAAGGCGGTGTAGAACCCCAGTCTGAAAATGTTTGGCGTCAGGCTGATACCTATAATGTACCGAGAATGGCATTCATCAACAAGATGGATATTCTGGGCGCGAATTTTTACGGAACCGTAGATCAGATTCGCACCAGATTAGGTAAGAATGCAATCTGCCTTCAGCTGCCTATCGGTAAGGAAGACGACTTTAAAGGAATTATTGACTTATTTGAAATGAAAGCCTATATCTATAATGATGATAAGGGAGATGATATTTCTATCGTTGATATCCCTGATGACATGGCGGATGAGGCTGAGTTATATCGTTCTGAGCTTGTTGAAAAAATCTGTGAGCTGGACGATGATTTAATGATGATGTACTTAGAGGGTGAAGAACCTTCTAATGAAGAAATGAAGAAAGCATTAAGGAAGGCTACTTGTGAATGTCAGGCGATTCCTGTATGCTGTGGAACTGCTTACAGAAATAAAGGTGTACAAAAGCTTCTGGATGCAATTATTGAATTTATGCCTTCACCTTTGGATATCCCTGCAATTAAGGGTACCGATTTAGAAGGAAATGAAGTGGAAAGACATTCATCTGACGAGGAACCTTTCTCCGCACTTGCATTTAAGATTATGGCGGATCCCTTTGTCGGTAAGCTGGCTTTCTTCAGAGTTTATTCCGGTACAATGAACTCCGGTTCTTATGTGCTGAATGCAACAAAAGATAAAAAGGAACGTGTAGGACGTATCCTTCAGATGCATGCAAATAAAAGAGCAGAGCTGGATAAGGTTTACTCTGGTGATATTGCAGCAGCAGTTGGATTTAAGTTTACTGCAACAGGCGATACCATCTGTGACGAGCAGCATCCGGTAATCTTAGAGTCCATGGAATTCCCTGAGCCCGTTATCGAGCTTGCAATCGAGCCTAAGACTAAGGCTGGACAGGGCAAGATGGGCGAAGCCCTTGCAAAGCTGGCAGAAGAAGATCCTACTTTCCGTGCTCATACAGATCAGGAAACTGGTCAGACAATCATCGCAGGTATGGGAGAACTCCATTTGGAAATCATCGTAGACAGACTTCTGCGTGAATTTAAGGTAGAGGCAAACGTAGGTGCGCCTCAGGTTGCTTACAAAGAAACCTTTACAAAGACGGTGGAAGTTGATTCTAAGTATGCAAAGCAGTCCGGCGGACGTGGTCAGTACGGACACTGTAAAGTTAGATTTGAGCCTATGGATGCTAACGGAGAAGAACTGTTCAAGTTCGAATCCACAGTCGTGGGTGGTGCGATTCCTAAGGAATACATTCCTGCTGTCGGTGAAGGTATCGAGGAAGCTTCTAAATGTGGTATTCTTGGAGGATTCCCGGTGCTTGGTGTTCACGCAACTGTATATGACGGTTCTTACCATGAAGTTGACTCTTCTGAAATGGCATTCCACATTGCCGGATCTATGGCATTTAAGGATGCAATGCAGAAGGCAGGCACGGTTTTACTTGAGCCCATCATGAAGGTTGAAGTTACAATGCCTGAAGAGTATATGGGGGACGTTATCGGTGATATCAACTCAAGGCGCGGACGTATCGAAGGAATGGATGATATCGGCGGAGGAAAGATGGTAAGAGCATTTGTACCGCTTTCTGAAATGTTCGGTTACTCTACTGACCTTCGTTCCAAGACACAGGGGCGCGGCAACTACTCCATGTTCTTCGAGAAATATGAGCAGGTGCCTAAGAACGTACAGGAAAAAGTCTTGGCAGCTAAGGCGAAGTAAAAGGTATAGAGACTTTATCCTGTGGAAAAAGTCTTGGCAGCAGAGGCAAAATAAGTGAGAGCAATTAATGCTTGAAAATATTGCTAATTTTTAATATAATCAAAGATAGGCGATTATATTTCGAAACAAATTATGTTTATCTCAATTAAAGGAGGACTTTAGAAATGGCTAAAGCTAAATTTGACAGATCCAAAACCCATTGTAATATTGGTACCATTGGTCACGTTGACCATGGTAAAACAACATTAACAGCCGCTATTACAAAGGTACTTGCTGAAAGAGTTGCTGGTAATGAAGCTACTGACTTCGAGAACATCGACAAGGCTCCCGAAGAAAGAGAAAGAGGTATCACAATCTCTACAGCTCACGTTGAGTATTCAACAGACAAGAGACACTATGCACACGTTGACTGTCCTGGACATGCTGACTACGTTAAAAATATGATTACAGGTGCTGCTCAGATGGACGGCGCTATCCTCGTAGTTGCTGCTACTGACGGTGTTATGGCTCAGACAAAGGAACACATCCTTCTGTCCCGTCAGGTAGGTGTACCTTATATCGTTGTATTCATGAACAAGTGTGACATGGTTGATGATCCTGAGCTGCTTGAATTGGTAGAAATGGAAATCACAGAACAGCTTGAAGAATATGAATTTGAAGGATGCCCTATTATCAAGGGTTCTGCTCTCAAAGCGCTGGAAGATCCTAAGAGCGAATGGGGCGACAAGATTATGGAACTCATGAGCACAGTTGATGACTATATTCCTGATCCTGAGAGAGAGACAGATAAGCCTTTCCTTATGCCTGTAGAAGATGTTTTCACAATCACAGGTCGTGGTACAGTTGCTACCGGTAGAGTAGAGCGTGGTACTCTTCACCTCAATGAAGAAGTTGAAATCGTTGGTATCAAGGAAGAAACACGTAAGACTGTTGTAACTGGTATCGAAATGTTCCGTAAGCTGCTTGACGAAGCTCAGGCTGGTGACAACATCGGTGCGCTGCTTCGTGGTGTTCAGAGAACTGAAATCGAAAGAGGACAGGTTCTTTCCAAACCCGGCTCAGTTACTTGCCACACAAAGTTTACAGCTCAGGTTTACGTTCTGACAAAAGATGAAGGTGGACGTCATACTCCTTTCTTCAACAACTACAGACCTCAGTTCTATTTCAGAACAACTGACGTAACTGGCGTATGTAACCTTCCTGCAGGTACAGAAATGTGCATGCCTGGTGACAATGTAGAGATGACAATCGAATTGATTCATCCTATCGCTATGGAGCAGGGACTTACGTTTGCTATCCGTGAGGGTGGACGTACAGTAGGTTCTGGTAGGGTTGCTACAATCATTGAGTAATCCTGTAATTAGAGCCAAATAATAAAAATATGCGCCGCAATCCTTTGAGAAATCAAGGGGTTGCGGTTTCTTAATGTCTAAAAATAATAGCGAACAAAAGGAAAAGCCACTTGCCGGAATTTCATTGAAAATGGCTTGTGGCTCTAAAATGGCTCTATTTTTATTCGCTCTCACTCTGATTTTTCTTAAATTGCCGCTCCAAGTGTTCATTTCGGAGTTTCATTCTTGTAGCATTGTCTATATCCTCATATACTTTTTTTGTCACTGGCAAGGTGGAGTAATCAGCGATTTTCTGTTTTTTCCAAATATCAAACATATCCTTTGGCGTAAAGTAGGATTCAAAACTTTCCCGACTCTCATTCAGTGAAGCAAGGAATTGACACATATCCGCATTATACAAGTGTCCTTTTTCATTCCCATAGAATTTAATATTGGCATACCAACGGTTATCCTCGGTTTCTATGTCATTGAAAAATTTATCGTTGATTTCCAGTTCATAGCGCAATTCTTTTAATTCGTTCAACTCCAAAAGAAAACTGATAATATCGCCCATAGACGATAAAGAAAATTCATTATCTGAAATACCAAAAAGCCAATCCAAAGAAACGTAATACTGTTTTGCTATGGCATAGAGTACCTCGTTGGACGGAGATACCGTTCCGTTTTCATAACTAGATAGGGTGGATTGCTTTATGCTTAGCTTTTTGCAAAATTCGCTTTGGTTCAAACCTAGATTTTTACGGAGTTGTTTTATCCGTTCTGCTATCTGAATTGTATTATCCATACCGTTACCTCTTTTCTTTTTGCTTTCTTATAGTATAGCACTTTCAATAAATATTGACAACAATAATAAATATGAAAAATACAAATAAAAATTATTGACATAAATGATAGAGGGTGCTAGAATATCATTAACACTAATAAATAGTGAAATAAATGATAAGGAGAGGTTGCATGAACGGACAGAACTACTTATTGACTGCCGGAGAAGTTGCGGAAACATTGGGTGTTTCCAAAGGACACGCTTACAAACTGATAAGAGAATTAAATGAAGAATTACAGAGCAAAGGCTATCTTATTGTTGCCGGGAAAGTGCCAAAGGCATTTTGGGAAACAAAGTTTTATGGTTACAATCAGCCGAACCAAATCGCATGAAAGGGGGATAAGGAATGTCTGCTTCAAGAGATGAAAAAACCGGGAAATGGACTGCTCAATGCTATTACGAAAACTGGAAAGGGGAGAAGAAGCACAAAAAGAGGCGTGGTTTTGCCACGAAAAAAGAAGCGTTGGAATGGGAAAGAGAATTTCTGAAAAGTACATCTGCCAATATGGATATGATGTTAGGCGCATTTGTTGATGTGTATTTCCGGGATAAGGTAGGAGAACTAAAGGAACGCACGATAAAAAACAAGCGGTATATGATAGAAGCCCATGTATTACCGTATTTTGAGAATAAGCAAATGAACGAAATAAACCCCTCTGATATTATCCAGTGGCAGAACGCTATCAGAGCAAAAGGGTATTCGCAGACTTATTTACGCATGGTGCAAAATCAGATTACAGCATTGTTTACTCATGCAAGTAACATTTACAATCTCAACAATAACCCATGTAAAAAGGTTAAGAAAATGGGAAAGTCTGACGCTGACAAGCTGAACTTTTGGACGAAAGACGAATACGATTGCTTCATCAGCGGCATTGACCGGGAAAGCAAATATTATGTTATATTTGAAATCCTTTTTTGGACGGGGTGCAGAGAGGGAGAAATGCTTGCTTTAACAAAAGAAGATGTCGATTTTGAGAACAATCAAATCAGCATTACTAAGACTTATTACAGAACGGAGCGCAGAGATATTATTACAACGCCGAAAACAGAACAGTCGGTTAGAGTGATTGACATTCCGCAGTTTTTAACAAAAGAGATTGAAATGTATGTGAACCGCTGTTATGGTCTGCCGGATAATGAAAGGCTGTTCCCGATTGTAGCAGAAGCGGTACAGCACAAGCTGAAACGTGCGTGTGCAAAATCGGGGGTAAAGCCGATTAGGGTACATGATTTACGTCATAGCCATGTAGCGTATCTTATCAATCAAGGCGTACAACCTTTGATTATAAAAGAACGGTTAGGGCATAGGGATATTAAAATCACGCTGAATACTTACGGGCATTTATATCCTAATCAGCAAAAGAAAGTGGCAGATATGCTAAATGCCGCAAGAAATGAAAATGCCCCTGTCGATTGACAAGGACATTTCACTACAAAGGCAGAGCCTGTTGTACTTATATCTCGCAAATATAGTATAACAAAGGCTCTGCTGAAACTCAATCAAATTATTTCAGTGGAGGACGCAAATGGAAGAAAAAAGAGAGAAAAATTATCGTTTAATCAACATGGAAGATGTAGAAGCAAGAGAAGTAAACTGGTTGTGGTATCCTTATATTCCCTATGGAAAGCTGACGATTGTGCAAGGCGATCCGGGGGAGGGAAAGACCACTTTTATTTTGCACATTGCGGCACTTCTCACAAAAGGCGAAGCACTTCCCTGTGAGGAAACAGCAGAGCGCAGAGAGCCAGTCAATGTAATTTATCAGAACGCAGAGGACAGTTTGGAAGATACCATAAAGCCCCGATTGTTAGAAGCAGGAGCAGACTGTAACCGAGTGTTGGTAATTGATGAAAGTATAGATTGTTTGAGCATGACAGATGAAAGGCTCGTTCGGGCAATAAAGGAAACCGGGGCAAAAATGATTGTGTTAGACCCAATACAAGCCTATTTGGGCGCAGATGTGGATATGCACCGGGCAAATGAAATCAGACCAGTGCTGAAGCAGTTGGGAAATATTGCGGAAGAATACGGTTGTGCGATTGTCCTTATCGGTCACATGAATAAGGCAAGCGGAAGTAAATCTACTTACCGGGGATTGGGTTCGATAGATTTTCAAGCTACCGCCCGGAGTGTGTTGGTAGTAGGCAGGATAAAAGACGATACAACGCTGCGTGTGATAGCGCATGATAAGAGCAGTCTTGCGCCGGAGGGAACTTCAATAGCCTTTCGCATGGATAAGGACAACGGTTTTACTTGGGAGGGTGTTTATGACATTACGGTTGAAGAATTACTTTCCGGCGAAAGCAGAGGACAGAAAACAAAGGACGCTAAATCATTCCTTGCGGAGATTTTGGCAGAGGGGCAGTTGTCCTGTAATGAAATTACAGAAGCGGCAAAGGAGAGAGGTATCAAGAAGAAAACGCTGTGGAACGCCAAAAAGGAAATGAACATTGACAGCGTAAAAGTAGGAAATCAATGGTACTGGACTTTGTAGCATAGGAAGATAGCAAGATTGCCTTTTCTAAAGATAGGGCAATCTTGCTACCTTGATTAGAAGCGTGGCGGCAACAAGGCGGCGAAAAGCCGCCCACCGTCCGTTAGGACGGTATGCTGTCCAACGGACAGCTTGCCCCCGGCAGGGCGCAAAACCTGCTTGCAGGTTGCATTTTTGATAGGCTTGCCTGTCAAAAGTGCTTTTGCGTTACTTTCGGGAAAGTAACAAAGCCGAAGCGAAGAAACTTCGCTTTGCGCCTATTCGGCGCAGTAAAATTAGCGGCACAAATATATAGAATGTGGAGGATATGCCTATTGGAAAGAACGATTAGCGGCATGATGGGGAAAGGTTCGGTCAACCACAATACAAGAGCCTTTAGCGCAAAGAATGTAGATAAGGAACGTAGCCGGGATAACGTGGAATTTTGTCACTCGGATATAAAAGAGGTCTACCATACTCTTTTTGATAAAGCACTGGAACGATACAACGCAAAGCAGAAACGGAGTGACCGAAAGATTGACGATTACTATGAGAAGATACGCCGGGGAAAGCAGGAGAAATTATTTTATGAGGTAATTTTCCAAATCGGTAATAAAGATGATATGAATGTGCAGAGTAATGAGGGGCAGTTGGCAAAAGAGATTTTATGTGAATTTATGGAGCAGTTTCAGAAAAGAAATCCGAACCTGTTTGTATTCTCAAGCCACTTGCATATGGACGAGCAGACACCGCACATTCACATTGATTTTGTCCCTTTTATCCGTAACAGCAAGCGTGGACTTGATACGAGAGTTTCCCTCAAAGGTGCATTGTCGGAACAGGGCTTCAAAAGCGGCACAAGGGGAATGACGGAATGGAATGAATGGATTGAAGCGGAGAAGCAGGAACTTTCTAAAGTCATGGGGCGGCATGGCATACATTGGAAACAGTTAGGCACACATAACAAGCATTTGTCGGTACTCGATTTTGAGAAGCAGGAGCGGCAGAAAGAGGTTGCGGAATTGGAGCAGACAATCTCCGGCAGTAAAGAGGAATTATCCGATATTCTTCATCAGCAGATAGCGGCAGGACAGGAAACGGAGCAGATACGGAAAGAGGGCGAAACGATCCGGCAGGAAGTATCAGAACTTTCCGCTACAAATCATCTGCTGAAAGAGCAGACGGAAACATTGACAGAGGATAAGGAAAAGCTGTTATCCGAAAATGAAAAGTTGGAGAAACAGCAGAAAAAGTTACAGCAGGACATTAACAAAATGGTACAGTCAAAGGAAGTCATGGAGCGCAATATACACGCTTATGATGAAGATATGAAATGGCAGTTGGCAGAGCCGGGCGCATTGATGAGTGCAAAGAATTATCGGGATAAAAAGGCACTTCCGCTTGTGGAGAAATTAAAAGAAGTGGTAAAAAATCTGACTATCAAATGCGTACAGCTTACAGAGCAAAGCAGGAAGCTGACCGCCAAAGTGGACGGACAGCAGAAACAGATTAGCCGTTTGACGGACAAGGTTATGGAGCAGAGCAACACAATAGACCGATTGCAAGAAAAAGCGTCTGATTTAGGGCGTTTGGAGCGTCATTTAGGCAGGGAACAGGTACAGTCGATAGTGGAACGGTCAAAGGCGTTAGAGCAGGCAGAAAGGGCAAAGAAACGCCCGAAACGTGCCTTTGAAATGAGCCGCTAGGAAAGGGGATTGATAGAATATGACGGATATGGAGAAGAAAGTTATGATACGGTTATGTGCTAAAATCGTGGCAGAAACAGACCTTTACGAAACGGACAAGGAAGTGCAAAATCTGATAGACTGGGTATGTTTGTCGGAGCAGATAAAA
>BLLW01000094.1 GCA_011959285.1 Lachnospiraceae bacterium
GGTATGCGCTCCCCTGTACCGGTCCGCTTTTCAAGCAGCTGTCCTTCCCTTGCAGGCCAAACGGTTACGCCGACAGCATAATTTTCAAAATCCTGCATTGCCTAAAGCCCATTTCTGGCATATAATGATAAGACCGAAGAGACCGTGAGAGGAAAATGAATTGGAAAAACAAAAGCTATTAAAACAGTACTTTGGGTACGATTCCTTCCGGGAAGGGCAGGAATATCTGATCGACAGCATTTTAGAGGGAAAGGATGTGCTGGGCATTATGCCCACCGGCGCAGGAAAGTCTCTGTGTTATCAGATTCCGGCGCTTATGCTGGAGGGCATCACTCTTGTCATTTCCCCGCTTATTTCCCTGATGAAGGATCAGGTGGAAGGTCTGAATCAGGCGGGAATCCATGCGGCATATCTGAACAGTTCTCTGACAATGGGGCAGTATCGAAAAGCCCTTTCCTATGCAAAAGAAGGCAGATACCCGATTATTTACGTGGCGCCTGAGCGGCTCGTGACGGAAGAATTTCTGGAATTTGCCATGTATACGCGCATTGCAATGGTGGCGGTGGATGAAGCCCACTGTGTTTCCCAGTGGGGGCAGGATTTCAGACCCAGTTATTTAAAAATCACAGAGTTTATAGACAGGCTCCCGGCAAGACCGGTGGTGGCGGCGTTTACGGCGACCGCAACGAAAGAGGTCAAGGAAGACATCATAGATATTTTAATGCTTCGGGAACCTGCGCTTATCACCACAGGGTTTGATAGAAAGAATTTGTATTTTGGCGTGATGGCGCCAAAGGACAGGTACGGAGCAATCAAAAATTATCTGGAATGCCATCCTCATGAGAGCGGAATTGTTTACTGCCTTACCAGAAAAATGGTGGAAGAGGTGTGCGAGAAGCTTATGGAGGACGGTTTTGCCGTCACGAAATATCATGCAGGACTTGCAGATGTGGAGCGAAAAAGGAATCAGGAAGATTTTATCTATGACAAGAAGCCGGTGATGGTGGCGACCAATGCCTTTGGCATGGGAATCGACAAGTCGAATGTGCGTTTCGTCCTTCACTATGGCATGCCCAAAAATCTGGAGTCCTATTATCAGGAAGCCGGAAGAGGCGGAAGGGACGGTCAGCCGGCAGAGTGCATTCTTATGTACAGCGGTCAGGATGTAATCACCAATCAGTTTTTTATAGAAAATAATCAGGACAATCAGGAACTTGACCCGGTTACAAGGCAGATCGTCATGGAGCGGGACCGGGAAAGGCTGCGCATGATGACCTTTTACTGTTTTACCAATGACTGCCTGCGGGATTATATTCTGCGGTATTTCGGAGAGTATGGCAGCAATTATTGCGGGAACTGTTCAAACTGCCTGAGCCAGTTTGAAACGGTGGACGTGACTGAGGCGGCAAAAGCATTGCTTGGATGTGTGGAGGAATGCCGCCAGAGATATGGGGTGAACGTCATCATCGATACGGTCCACGGGGCGAACACGGCGAAGATCAGAGGCTACCGGATGAACAACAATTCCTTTTACGGAAGCCTGAAGGAAGTTCCTGCCTATAAACTCCGGCAGATCATGAATTTTCTTCAGATGGAAGGATATCTGGCGCTGACCAATGACGAGTATGCCATTGCGAAATTGACGCAAAAGTCGGCGGCGGTTATAGGAGGTCAGGAAACCATTTCAATGAAGATGGCAAAGGAACAGGAGCATCCGGCAAAGGTAAGATCAGATAAGAGAAAGAAGAACGGGAAAGGGCTCTCCATGCCTGGCAGAGAGTTCTCGCAGGAAGAGGAGCTTTTGTTTGAAAAGTTAAGGGCGCTTAGAATGGAAATCGCAAGGGAAGAAAAGGTGCCTCCCTACATTGTCTTTTCAGACAAATCGCTGACCCATATGTGCATGGTGAAGCCAACGGACAGGGCAGAGATGCTTACTGTTTCCGGTGTAGGTGAATACAAGTACGAGAAGTACGGGGAAAGATTCCTTGCATGCATAAGCGAAGCGTTGCGTGCATAAGCGAAGCGTTGCGTGCATAAATGAAGTGTAATTGAGGAAGGCAGGCTATGAAGGTTTTAAAGAAGATAGGTACTTTCTTTCTATTGTTGCTGGTGTTGTTTTCAAGTCTGGTTCTGCTCTGCGCATTCAGACCGGATGTTACGGAAGCGCTTGCCCAGGTTTTGTATCCTGACAGGAATCAGGGAACAGTTACGGTAATCAATGTAAGAGATGATACAGGACAAGATGGCAAGGATGCCTTGGGGATGGGAACGCCCCAAGATGCAGAAAGTGGGATGGAAGACGACTGGCAGGCAGACACGCCGCAGCAGGAAGATGCGTATAAGAATGAAGGTGTGTCTTCACAGGGAAATGAGGCTGGTCAGGAAAGCGCTGCGGAGCCGTCAGAAGCGGAAAATGCGGGGGCGGGATTGACAACAGATATCAATCCTCAATACATTGCGCCTGAACAGTCCGACATGTTGATACCGGAGAATGTATCGGGGCGGAATGGTTATCAGCAGGTTCAGGACGAAAGAGAACAGATTGAGGACGAAGCGGCAAAAGCGCTGGAGAACCAGCTGGGAGTGGGTGAAACCGGGGATGGTCTTATTTTTGATTCCGTCTATTATCCCTATTACGGGATGCTGGATGAAAAGGGACGCCATCTTTACCGGCAGATTTATGCTAATGCCAATGCCCTTCAGGCGTCGTTTGCACCGGTGGAGCCGATTCAGGCTTCCCAGCTTAGAAATATTTTTGCGGCGGTCTATAACGACCATCCCGAACTTTTCTGGATGGAGACGGTTTACAATTGTAAATACAGGCGGGACGGTCAGTGTGTGGAGATCAATTTAAAGTTTAACCGCACAGCAAAGGACTTAGAGCAGGCAAAAGAACTTTTTGCAGAAAATGCAAACGCCATTATAAATCAGGCTTATTATCTTGCAAGCGACTTTGAAAAAGAGAAGTTTATCCACGACACGCTCCTGGAGAGATTGAATTACAATCTGCGTGCGGAAATGAACCAGAGCGCCTACGGGGCGTTAGTAAACGGGCAGACGGTCTGTGCCGGGTATGCGAGGGCATTCCAGTACCTGCTGCAGCAGTTGGGGATTCCTTGCTATTATTGTACCGGATATGCCGGGGAGAATCACGCGTGGAATATTGTGGAGCTGGAGGACGGCTATTACAATGTAGACCTTACATGGGATGACACAGAAGGCGGCGCGTATGCGTACTTTAACAAGACGGATCAGGATTATGCAGACACCCATGTGCGGCAGGAGCTTGCCGTATACCTTCCGCCCTGCAATGGACAGCGCTACCGCGACCAGCCCCCTACATCAGCGCAGGGAGGAATGCAGGGGCGAAGGAGCCTGGAAGAGACAGGCATGTCAGAGACAGACATCCTATACAGCATCTCCGATTACTATAATAACTGCTATAACCAGATTATGGCGATTGGAAGGGGAAACTACGAATTTTCTAATGTGATTGAAGGACAGACGCTGGCGCAGGAGGTGGACGCAGCGTACCGGAATGAGGGCTATAAGCAAGGATACTTAGAGCCTGTAATGGAAGCCGTCCTGGCATCTTCCTGTGAAATGGATTTAAGAATCGAAGAACTTACCGGTGACAGATATCTGGTTACACATACAGTGCGGCTTAAATAAACAAAAAGGAAGTATCTTTTGCGCACTACATGGTATAGAAAATCATAATACTATGCAGAAAGTTGTGTTATAATAACTAACAGCAAAGAAACAATCAAGAACAGGGGGAAAAGTTGAATAAATTGCTCGATAGCAATTTATCAACCAAGAATTTGTGCCGAAGTGTCACAAATTCTATGGTGGCAGAGCGAAATTTGACATTTCACCGTCTCCTTAAGGTAAAACGCTTCGGAATGGAGGAAAAATATGAAGTTCACAAAAATGCATGGGTGCGGAAACGACTATATCTACGTAGACGGTTCTAAGGAACAGATTCCGCAGGTACGGAAGCCAGAAATTGTAAGGCGCCTAAGTGACAGGCACTTCGGCATTGGAGGAGACGGCGTCATTTTTATCAATCCGTCCGAGGAAGCCGATTTTGAGATGGAAATGTACAATATGGACGGCTCTAGGGCGGAGATGTGCGGGAACGGCATCCGCTGCGTGGCGAAATTTGTCTATGACGAAGGGCTCACGGATCAGACTTCCATCAGCATAATCAGCTGTGGCAAGATCAAATATCTTGACATGTTTTTGGAAGATGGAAAGGTGTCGACTGTAAGGGTCAATATGGGAACGCCCATCCTAAAGGCAGAGGATATTCCTGTGATTGCAGATGGAGATGAGGTTATTGGCGAGCGGATAGAGGTGGAAGAGAGAATTTACGAAATGACATGTGTGTCAATGGGAAATCCCCACGCTGTCATCTTTATGGACGATGTGTCAGCGCTGCCTTTAGACAAAATAGGACCTCTTTTTGAAAATCACGTGCGTTTCCCCAAGCGCATCAATACGGAATTTGTAAAAGTGCTGGATGATGAACATGTGGAGATGCGTGTATGGGAAAGGGGAACCGGCGAGACCTTGGCCTGCGGAACCGGCGCATGCGCGGTTACCGTTGCCTGTATATTAAATGGTTTGACGAAGGAACAGGTTACTGTTAAACTATTAGGAGGAAATTTGCAGATTCAGTGGGACCGGAAAGAAAATGTGGTATATATGATAGGACCGGCAGCCACTGTTTTTAAAGGTGAAATATCCATATAAAAGAAAGACTGAAAATCAAAAGAAGATGCAGGAGGAAAACGATATGTTCAAGATTAACGACAATTATTTAAAGCTTCCCGGAAGTTACCTCTTTTCGACCATCGGGAAAAAGGTAAATGCATATGCACAAGCTAACCCGGATAAGAAGATCATCCGTCTTGGAATCGGCGATGTGACACAGCCTTTAGCCCCGGCAGTTATCACAGCGCTTCACGGAGCTGTTGATGAGATGGCAAAGGCAGAGACCTTTAAGGGGTATGCCCCTGATCTGGGTTATGAGTTTCTTAGAAATGCCATTGCCGACAATGATTATAAGGCGAGAGGTTGTGAAATTGCGGCGGATGAGATTTTCGTATCTGACGGCGCCAAATGTGATTCGGGAAATATTCAGGAAATTTTCAGCGTGGATAACAGAATTGCTGTCTGCGATCCAGTGTATCCCGTATATGTGGATACCAATGTCATGGCGGGAAGAACCGGCACTTATGACAGTGCAAAGGAGACATGGAGCGATGTGATTTATATGCCTTGTGTGGCAGAAAATAATTTTGCGCCTCAGCTTCCCAAAGAGACGCCGGATTTGATTTATCTGTGCTTCCCCAATAATCCTACCGGCTCTACAATCACGAAGGATCAACTTCAAGAATGGGTGGATTATGCTAATAAGGCAGGCGCAGTAATCATTTATGATGCTGCCTATGAGGCGTATATTTCAGAAGAGAATGTTCCCCATTCCATTTATGAATGCGAGGGTGCAAGAAGCTGTGCAATCGAGCTCCACTCTTTCTCAAAGAATGCTGGATTTACGGGGGTGCGTCTTGGATTTACCGTGATTCCCAAGGAACTGAAATGCGGAGAGGTTTCCCTGCACTCCCTTTGGGCAAGAAGGCATGGAACCAAGTACAACGGAGCGCCGTACATCGTACAGCGTGCCGGAGAAGCAGTTTATTCTAAAGAGGGAAAAGCCCAGCTAAAACAGCAGGTGGCTTATTATATGAACAATGCAAAGTATATTCTGGAAGGCTTAAAGAGCGCAGGCTACACGGTATCCGGCGGCGTGAATGCGCCGTACATCTGGCTGAAAGCGCCTGATAGAATGACCAGCTGGGATTTTTTTGATTATCTTCTTGAAAATGCAAATGTGGTAGGGACGCCCGGTTCAGGATTTGGACCAAGCGGCGAGACTTATTTCAGACTGACGGCATTTGGAAGCTATGAGAATACAGTGGAGGCAGTGGACAGAATCAAAGCGCTGTAGTTATTAAAAGAAGATTATAAACTTTAGAAAGAGTTGTTACCGGAAAATCTTCCGGCGGCAACTTTTTCTGTAAGATGCGCAGACATTCGTCGCTAAAATGAAATGGTTCCCATAAAATGACGCAGCTATATACGTACCAAAGAAGAGGGAGGAAAAGGTGAACGAATATCAATTTGAAGAAGCTGTGGCACGAATGGTCCGGGGAGACAAATCAGGTTTAAAGGAAATCTATGAAAACTATGTAGGATATATTTATCGGATCATTTTTGAGGTGCTGCGAAATAAAGAAAATGCGGAGGATGTGACCAGCGATTTTTTTTTAAGGCTCTGGGACAAGGCAGACCAGTTTAAGCCCGGCAGCGGTCACAAGGGCTATCTTGCTGTTATGGCGAGAAATATGGCAATCGATTTTTTGAGAAAACATAAAAAAGAGGAATTGACGGCGCTGATGCAGGATTTAGGTGCAGATGCGGAGGAAGAAAAGCGGCAGGGAACGAAGCCCGCCCCGGCGGATACAGGCAGCAGCGTGGAGCAGGAAGTGGTAGAAAACATGACCATCAAGCAGGCGCTTGATATGCTAAAGCCCTCGGAACGTCAGATTGTCAGCCTTAAAATTTTAGGGGAGCTTACATTTAAAGAAATTGCGCAGTGCATGGAGATTCCCATGGGAACTGTGACTTGGAAATACCAGAATGCAATTAAGAAATTAAGGAGGTGTGGCTATGAGCAAGGATTTTGAACAGGCATATAAAGAGCTGGCAAACAGTGAAATTCCGGATCTGTGGGACAGAATCGAAGCTGGATTATCGGAAAAATCCATTCCAGAGCAAAAACAAGAGCACCCTCCAAAAGAAAAGAAAAAGATTTATTTACGAAGATATACGGGTATAGCAGCGGCGGTACTTTGCGTGGCGTTGATTCTTCCGGCAGCAGTCTTCTTAAGGCAGCAGGGGCAAAAGAGCAGCAATCTTGAGATGGCGGCAGACCAAAGCAGTGCGGAAGAAAGCGGCGGGATGATAGAATGTGCACCAGAAGCAGCCGAAGCAGATGGAAATACTTTTGATGCGGCGGCAGGAGAAGCGGAAATCACGGCAGATAGGGCAACAGACGCCGCTGCAGATACTGCGGCAGATGCAGGCGCCGGTGAGAATGTGGAAGCGGATTTTGCAGTTGTGGAAGAAAGCGTATCGGATCTCATGAGGGATGAAGATAAGAAAATGGAAAATAGCGCTGGCAGCGCGACGTCTGAATACGCATCTGCACCGAAGCAAGGAGGGGAGGCAGAGCTTGAAGACGGCGTTGTCATAGAAAAGGTGATGGTTGACGTGATGGAGGGAACAGGCTGGCTTGACGGCAGCGAAGGTGTACAGTCTATGGGGACTGTGTATACGGCAGTAGTCCTTAAGGATGAATCCGGCTGTATGGAAGAGGGGGAGCAGATAGAGATTCTTGTGCCTGCCTATTCTTCGTCAGCATTAATTGAAGGAGGGACTTTTGAAATTGATTTAGTTTATAGGGAAAATGAAGAATATTCATTTGAACTAAAAGTCATCCGGTAAATAAAAAAGAACCGCCTTCTGGCGGTTTCTTTTTATCTTATGATATTCTTGTATATTACTGCGGTCCTATGTATTCATCTTTACTGAATGCTAAAATCAATAGAAAGATGATGGGTAAGAAGATAAGACCGACTGCAAATCCGACACCCTTGCCAAAGGCTTGCGCAAGCTTAATATTCAGTATGATTGCCATAACAAAGCCGACGCAGGGAACGAAGCTAAGCAGAAATAACCATCCGCTGCCCCATGCAATGTCAAATAGACAGTATTGGCTGTAAAAAGGTACCAGGCATGCCCATCCGGGTTTTCCTGCTTTAACAAATATTTTCCACTGTGCAACCAAGGTTATAACAAGAATTGCAAGCACGAAAATACAGTAAAAAATTAGGACACCAGTGCCCACTGTCGCATACAGTGCATCGTATGAATCGTAATAATAGTCTCCAGAACTCATTTTTGATTTCCTCCCTCTCGTAAGATTAGAGCTTTAAGCCCCTATATCTATTTATAATATAGAATGATAGAAATAATGTCAATTTTTATTCTGCATAAGATGATATATAATGTAAATATACGAACTTTGCAGCATGGTTTGCCAATAAAGTATCTGCGACACCTTAATCCAGACAACAGGTGTAATATTGGCGGTTAATTATCTTTTTTGACTGTTAAAACGGAGGCGAAAGTCAGAGTCTTACGATAAAAGCGCATCTGCCAGATCAGAAAGAACTTGCACATCTTCGTCTTTAAGCGCTCCGCGGATTGTCACGGAAGAATCCAGAATAGAAATATCTTTCATCTGGGAAAGGAGTTCTGTCATGGCTCGGTTGGCAGAAGGAGCCCAGGAGCCGTTTTCAATAAGCGCAACGGTTCGTTTCTGATAATTTTTCCCTTTTAAATGATGCAGAAAATCTTCCATAAAGGGCATAACGCTGCCGTTGTAGGAAGAAGCGGCGAAAACAATCTTTCCGTAGCGGAAAGCATCTTCTAAAGCTTCTGCCATATCATCCCTTGCAAGGTCGGCAATGGCAACCTTGGGGCATCCTTTTTCAGTTAGAATTTCTTTTAATTTATTTGCAGCGCAGGCAGTATTGCCGTGAAGGGAAGCATAGGCAATAAAAACGCCTTCTGATTCCGGTTCATAGCTGCTCCAAATCTGATATTTGCCTAAGTAGTAGTCCAGATTGTCCTTCAAAACGGGACCATGAAGAGGACAGATAATCTGAAGGTCTAATGCTGCTGCTTTTTTCAGTACGGTTTGCACGGGTGCACCAAATTTTCCTACGATGTTAAAATAATATCTTCTTGCTTCGCAGATCCAATCTTCTTCTGCATCTAAGGAACCAAATTTGCCGAAGGCATCTGCGCTGAATAAAACTTTGCTGAAGCTATCGTAAGTGAACATGACTTCCGGCCAGTGAACCATGGGGGTCATGATAAAGTGAAGTTCATGCTTTCCAAGGGTGAGAACATCTCCTTCTTTTACTGCAAGGGCAGCGTCAAAGTTCAAATCAAAATATTGTGCAAGCATGGGAAAAGTCTTGGCATTGCCCACTAACTGGACACCGGGATATTTTTCAAGAAAAGCCCTGATGCTGGATGCATGATCAGGTTCTACGTGGGAAACCACTAGATAGTCGGGATTTCTGCCGCCTAGCGCTGCATCAAGCGCCGCAAGATACTCGTCTTTCTTTCGATGGTCAACGGTGTCCATTACTGCAATTTTCTCATCAAGTATTACATAAGAATTATAAGACATGCCGTTAGGAACCATATACTGTCCTTCAAAAAGGTCGATCTCCTTATCATTAACGCCAATGTAAAGAATGTCATCTGTAATCATGTGGATACCTCCGATTTTTATATTTTGATATAAGCATGACCTGTGAAACACGATTTTCGTGCATGGATGCTTTATAAATAACTAATTCAAGCATCATTATACACAAAAAAGCAATAGATGTCATGGGGAACTGCAAAAAAATGCGATGGAAATAAAAAAAGTCAATAAAATTGATTAAAAGCATGCCTTGTAAGAAACGAACGTCTATGATAAGGTTTAAGTCTCGTATGGTTTATAGCATAAAAGGATCTAAGGACGGAGGAATTATTATGAACGCAGCAGAAAAATACGGGAAATCTTATTTTATGCCCCCTGAAGTGACATATGACTGGGTGAAGAAGGATAGAATTGACGCACCGCCAATCTGGTGCAGTGTGGATCTTAGAGATGGAAATCAGGCGCTTATAGAACCCATGGGACTTGAGGAAAAATTGGAGTTTTTCAGGATGCTGGTGCAGATTGGATTTAAGGAGATTGAAGTAGGATTTCCAGCGGCATCCGATACAGAATATCAATTTGTGCGCGCGCTCATAGAGCGGGGGATGATACCGGAAGGTGTGACTATTCAGGTTCTGACCCAGGCAAGGGAACACATTATCAAAAAAACCTTTGAGGCTTTGGAAGGAGCGCCTTCGGCGGTTGTCCACCTGTATAACTCTACCTCTGTGGCGCAAAGAGAGCAGGTGTTTAAAAAATCAAAGGAAGAGGTAAAGCAGCTGGCTGTGGAAGGGGCGGTACTGCTTCGGAAAATTGCAGGAGAAACAAAAGGAAACTATACTTTTGAATACAGCCCGGAAAGTTTTCCGGGAACAGAAGTAGATTATGCAGTGGAGGTCTGTAATGCGGTGTTGGATGTGTGGCAGCCGGATAAGGACCACAAGGCGATTATCAATATTCCGACTACGGTGCAGATTGCAATGCCCCATGTATTTGCCTGTCAGGTAGAATACATCCACAAACACTTGAAATACAGGGAAGCAGTGACATTGAGTGTACATCCCCATAATGATAGAGGATGCGGCATAAGCGATGCGGAATTTGGCGTGCTGGCAGGAGCTGACCGGGTGGAAGGCACACTTTTTGGAAATGGAGAAAGAACCGGCAATGTGGATATTGTCACATTGGCGATGAATATGGTATGCCATGGAGTGGCGTCCGGGCTTGACTTTAGCAATATCACTAAAGTGAGAGAAACTTATGAACTGCTTACGGGAATGCATGTTTACGAGAGGATGCCTTATGCCGGGGATCTTGTCTTTACGGCTTTTTCGGGTTCCCATCAAGATGCTATTTCTAAGGGAATGGCATGGAGAATTGCCGGAAAAAGCGGAAGACGGTGGAATGTGCCTTATCTTCCTATCGATCCGGAAGACTTAGGAAGGGAATATGAATCGGATGTAATCAGAATCAACAGCCAGTCGGGTAAAGGAGGCATTGCTTTTATCTTAAAACAGAATTTCGGGATAGGCCTGCCTGATAAAATGAAGGAAGAAGTGGGGTACCTGATGAAAGGTATCTCTGATCAAAGACACAAAGAACTTTTGCCGGAGGATATCTATCAAATTTTTGAGGATCATTACATCAACCAGAGGGAAATCTTTGATATCCCCGAATGCCATTTCAGACAGGTGGAGGACGGAATTGTTGCGGAAGTAACGATTGAACAGAATAAAGAGCGCAGAGTGATAGAGACATCGGGAAACGGAAGGCTGGATGCAGTCAGCAATGCAATCAAGCTTTACTTTGGCATTAGCTATGAGCTGTCAGTCTATGAGGAACATGCTGTGTCAAGAGGATCCTCGTCAAAGGCGGCTGCGTATGTGGGAATCTTATGCGGCGGAAAAATGTACTGGGGCGTAGGAATTGATGAGGACATTATCAAAAGTTCAGTTGCTGCTTTGGTTTCTGCAGGAAACAAGACAGCGCGGGGAGAGAATGCGATAGAAGGGAGAGAAGAGAGGATTGTGGATATTATGCGCTATGTGCAGAACCATTATAAAGATGTGACATTAGAGAATCTTTCCGAGAATTTTCATCTCTCCAGCCCCTATTTATCAAAATATATTAAGGAACATACCGGAGCAACGTTCCAGGAGGCGGTGAAAAAAGCAAGGATGAAAAAGGCAAGAGCTATGTTAAGGGAGACGAATCAGACGGTAGAAAGCATTGCGGCAAGTGTGGGCTATGAGACGGTGGAGCATTTTAACAGGCTCTTTAAAAAATCTTATGGAATGACGCCGGTACAGTTTCGGCGTCAGCATAAATAAGCTGAAATGCCTACTAGGCTTTCCGGGAAAAATATGCTATAATGTCAGCATTGGATATATTCATTTTGAACGGAAAGGGATTGTTATGGGACAGGTTAAGGTAGAAGATATAAGACCTGGAATGGTACTGGCAGCGGCAGTTGTAATACCGGAAAGCACCACATTGCTGCTTAAAGAGGGGCATGCCCTCACGATTAAGGGAATACAGAAAATCAGGGAGTTGAAAATAGAAGCGGTTGAGATTGTTGACAGAAACTCCTTATTTGTAAACCCGATTGATAAAATGACGGAGAATTTGGAACAGGATTTCCTTTTGTATTTAAGAAAGATATCTCCCAGACAGGCAGAGGCAAATAAAAATGATAATATGGTGCGTATTGCAGACGTACTTGAAGGTATGATACCGAGGATATGCCGTCAGGAGACGGTGATGGAATTTTGTGTGCAGTTGAAGCTGGTGGATAATCTGCAGTTATATCAGCACAGTGTACATACAGCCGTTTTGTCAGGCATGGTTGCAGGAGCCATGGGGCAATCGGAAGAGGAGATCATGACGGCAGTGGTGGGCGGTCTGCTCCATGATGTAGGCATCTGTGAAATGCCGCTGGTGTTGGGGTCGAAAGAGCGCTCTTCCCAGCAGCAACAGCTCTGGGAAGAGCACCCTACTTATGGGTATTATTTTGCCAAACAAAAAGAGATTCCCCAGGAAATTTGCGAGATAATTTTGTATCATCATGAAAGATGGGATGGCTCGGGATTCCCAAAGATCAAGCAAGGGGCAGATATTCCGCTGTGTGCACAGATCGTGGGGCTCTGTGCGTATTATGATGACCATGTTACGGTTCAGAATATGCCGCCCTATATTGCTATAGAAGAAATTTACGCATCCGGCGGTCTGTTCTTTAATAATGATGTGGTGCAGGCGTTTGTAAATAATATTCCTGTTTATCCTTTGGGGGTCATGGTAAGGCTGTCTAATGGGGAAGTAGGCATTGTGGCAAATATCCGGAAGAATCAGGGTCCCAGACCTATCATAAAGGTGTTTTTTAATCGGACTAACCGTCCAATCACTGAGACCAAGATCGTGGATCTCTCAAAAGAGAGGACTATCTTTATCGAACAGGTTCTTGAGTAAGAGGTGGCGAAGCAAAGGAATATTTTATGGATTTTGTGGTTGAAAATCGGTTGTTTATTTAGTACAATAAATTTGTTAATGCAAATTTGATGCGGAAGGAATGTGTGGTTTGCAGGAGTTTCATTTGGACGTAAAGGAGATGCAGAAATGGAATTTATGTTATTGGCGGGAGGATTGCTGGTTATTATCATCGCGGTAGTGGTTTCGGTGGTGTCTTCCGTGGTTTCGGCTGTAGCGGCGGATCAGGACATAGAAGACTAATACAGCAGATTGTAAGGGCAGGCTGAGGACCTGCTCTTTTTTTTTTGTATAATAGGAAATTCCTCCTGCCGGAGGAATC
>BLLW01000095.1 GCA_011959285.1 Lachnospiraceae bacterium
GCTACAGATGCAAAATAAGTATATTTGTTTCTTGCCTGTGATTCCCCTGCAAATGCAGCCTCCAGGTTCTTTTCTGTTTGTGTTCCTGCGTACTTTGTTGCTCCCATAATTTTCCTCCTTAATGGTTTTTAATGACAGAAAGTAATTCTTCCGGTCTGTTCAAATAGTAATTTGCCGATATTGACTGCGTATGGCTGCCCCAGACTGCCAGTGCAAAGTCAACCCCTGCGTTCTGTGCACACTGGCTGTCATGAATGCTTTCTCCAATAAAGATGACCTCATGTGCCGCTGTTTTGGTCAGTTCCATGTATTTAAGGAGCGGATCCGCTGTGGGCTTATGTCCCAAAGTATCATCGGCACAGACAACTGTGGTAAAATACCTGCTGATATCCCATTTGCAAAAGTCCTGTTTATACAATTCCTGCGTCCGTGAGGATACAATGCCAAGCCCATATCCATCTTCCGACAGCTGCCTTAAGAGTTCCGGGATTCCCTCATAAATGCTTACGGTATCTTCATACTTCTGCAAATCTTCGATCCATATCTGCATAACCTTTGATATTTGTCTGATTTCCAGCCTTTCTAACGCATCTTCCCCCGGGATTCCCAACGCAAAAGTCAGCTCCTCATAGGAATACTGCTTCCCCGTCTCCTTGTGCAATGCCTCCTGCAGGGAATAAATAATTGCCTTCTCATTGTCTACCAAGGTTCCATCAATATCAAATACAATTTGCTTATACTTCATCTTCGCACCTCTTTTTAACTATGCAGCAGTCCTTTGTTTTCAAGGAACTGTCTTGCCACTTCCTTGTCCTCCTTGCCGCCCACTTCCACTTCATAGTTCATCTGCTGCATTTCTTCTTCCGTAATCAATCCGTTTAGTTTCTCCAATACGCCTCTTAGTTCAGGATATTTTTCAAGTGCATCCTTCCTCACCACCGTACCTGCCATAAAGGTCTCAAAGAAGCTGCCGTCGTCGGCAAGCAGTACCAGATCGTTTGCAGCAAGCTGCGCATCCGTGGTAAAAGCATTAATCACGTCCACCTCGCCATTTACGAGTGCCTCATACTTTAGTGCGATCTCCATCTGCCTAGTGTCCTTAAACTGCATATTGTAAGCTTCACAAAGCCTTGTATAGCCGGTTTCCAGCTCCATGTAATCGGGATTTCCTCCAAAAATCAGTTCGCCGGAGGCTGCCGCTAAATCAGAATAGGTGGAAAGCCCATATTGCTCCGCCGTCTCCTTTCTGACTGCCAGTCCATAAGTATTGGAAAATCCATACAGACCTGTCCAGGTAAGCCCCATTTGATCGTATTCTGACAGAAGATTATCATAAAGAACGGCATCGTCCTTTTCCATTTCTTCTTTTTTCAGGACATTCAGCCATGCTGTCCTGGTGTATTCCGGATACAGGTCAAATTCCCCTTTTTCAAGGGCAGGATGGATATTGGTGGTACCTCCGCCGATTCCCTTTGTAATCTCCACTTCGTAGTCTGTCTCTTCTTCAATCAGCTGCGCAATAATTTCCGTCAGGATATACTGCTCCGTCATTGGTTTGGACGCTATTTGGATGGATTCCTTCTTTCCGCAGGCACACATAAACAGCGCTGCCAGCAGCATTAAAATCATTCCTTTTTTGGTGTTTTTCATATCTCTTTATCCTTTCTATATTCATTTATTCAATATAATTCCCAGATTCACCTGCCGGTCAGCCGCCGTACAAATTCATCCCTGGGATTTTGAATCAATTCTTCGCTGCTTCCTTCCTGCCAGATTCCGCCGTCTTTCATGATCACAATGCGGCTCCCCAGCTTAAAGGCTTCCCCGATATCATGGGTGATGAAGACAATCGTGATCCCCGTCTTTTGCCACAAGGTAAGGAGTTCTTCCTGCAGCCCTTTCCTTGTAATTTCATCCACAGCGCCAAAAGGCTCATCCATAAGCAGGATATCGGGCTCTGATGCCATCGCTCTTGCAATTCCAACCCTCTGCTGCTGTCCGCCGGAGAGCTGCCTTGGAAAACGTCCTGCCAGTTCTTCAGGAAGTTCTACCATCTTAAGCATTTTCTGCGTCAGGATATATTTTTCATCCTTTGTCATCTTTCTTTCCAGACAGGGAACATAACAAATATTATCCTCCACCGTCATATGGGGAAAAAGCCTTGCCCCCTGTACTGCATATCCAATACGCCTGCGCACCGCCGTCAGATTCTCTTCTTCTAAAGGTGCTCCGTTTACGCTTACCAGTCCTTCCTCGGGTATCACAAGACCGTTGATCATTTTTAGGAGCGTGGTCTTTCCGCAGCCTGATGGACCTATGATAACCAGAAACTCGCCCTTTTTAACCACAAGCGAAACATGGCTTAGGACTTCATTCTCCCCGTAGGCAACGGAGCAGTCCTGTATCTTTATTTCCTCACTCAATGCCGTACCTCCTGCTTACCGCTTTTTCTGCCTTAGAGAGCAGATAATCACAAAAAAGTGCAAGCAGGGCAATCAATAGCGATCCTGCCGCCGTCAACGTCATGTTATAGGTGGTGATTCCCCTGTAGATTGCAGCGCCCAGCCCGCCTGCCCCTATGAAAGAAGCAATGCCGCCCATGGCGATGATCATGACCACCATATTGCGGAAGCCGCTTATGATAACGGGAAGCGCCAGCGGAAACCGCACCCGGAAAAGTACCTGACGCTTGTCCGCCCCAAGTCCCTCCGCCACCTCCAGAATGCCTGCATCCACATTCACAAGCCCTGTATAAGTATTTCTGACGATGGGCAGCAATCCGTACACCGTAAGGGCTATAATCGCTGTCTTATTGCCGATCCCGGTAAAAGGAATCAGAAAGCCCAGAAGAGAAATGGACGGCACCGTGTAAATTACATTGATAATACCAAGAACAACGCCTGCCGCCTTCTTATGACGGCTGATCAGGATGCCTGCTAAAATTCCCAGAACCCCTGCGCATACCACTGCCGTCAGGGATATTCTGATATGTTCCAATAAACAGGTCAGGAAAAACTCTCTCCTGTCCCAAAGTATCTGCACCAGCTCCATGCTGTTTACCTCTTTATTTATTTCAGAACGAATGTTCTAATGGTAATAATATTATGATATTTATCTCCTTTTGTCAATAATTGTATGCCCCCAATTCATATATTCTATTTATATTCTGGCAGGTGACAAGTGTCTTTACATAGCAGTCCACCTGCAAAAGCTTCCTGTATTCTGTCTCCGTAAGCATATAACCGCAGATGTGAAAATCATACAAGCCGTCTTCATACAGGACATAAATCACATTTCCAAAGTCCGTTTCGTCCACCCACAGGTTGATCGGCGTCCCGATTATTCCATTTTCATAAATCATATCCCGAATCTGATCATTGAGCTTGGCTTCTTCAAAATCATAGCTTAAACTGTCTACTGTATAATAATTGGTGGTCTGCCAAAGGGATATTCTATATTTCTCCAAAACGCCGTCATTGTCGATGTCGCTGCATCTATTATATTCTTCGTCCTTCATTTCTTCCTCCCCGGTTCCACAGGAAAGCCTGGTTCCGGACTGATATGTTCCTGCGAGTGTATAAAGGGAAGAGGCAAGATTGCTGTACTTTTCTTTTTCCAGATAAGAAGTCTTGATGCTGCGCCCTTCCATTCCCTCCTTCGCTGTAATTTTCAGCTCCACTCCTCCCTGATATCTGCCATCTGCATAACACTCTAACTGAATTCCGTCAACGCACTTCTTGGTAAACTCCCACGTAGTCTTTGCCAGATAGTTTTTTCCTTCCCAATTGATAAATGCAAATTCCATTTTCAGTTCTTCCTCTTTTGAGGTGAAAATATATCTGCCCTCCTTTGTACCCTTAAACAAATAGTAAGATACTGCTCCCAGGCTTCCGCCTAAATATTCACAAAGAAAGATATCTTCTATTCCATCATTGTCTGCATCTGCCTTCAGCCATATCCCCTGCCCCAGTGAATTACATGTGATTGTAAGAAGCTGCCTTTTGATATCGGGATTTTCTCTGGCAAGTTCTTTCACTTCCTCTATTGTAAGTTCCTTATCATTGACCATAGGAAGCATAAGATTTTTCAGCTCTTCTTTGCTGCCAAGGAGCGGATCTGATAAATACGCAATCAGTTCCTTGGGAATCTGCTGACTGCCCGTGAGCGACTCTTTCCATCCCCAGTCTTCCCATACCACATTTCCAAGCAGGGATTCTCCAAGAGTATACTCAAAGGAAGCACTCTTTTCATCCCACAAATATCCTTCTGTCTCACTGTTATACTGCGGATTTAGTTCCCAATAATTACACAAAATATCGTCATACCCATCCTGATTGAAATCCGCAATCAAAAGATATTTCCCTTCCAGATACTCTTCCTGTGCTTTCTGTATGGAAAGCGGCGTCTGGTAATCGCCTGACCGATACACTGCCATTTCATCCGTCCCATCCCGGACAACCAAAAATAACGGATCATCTGTCTTATCATTCAGCCAGTAATAGTATTCTAATTCTGATGTGTATTCTTGTTTTATCACACATTTACCGCTGTTTCCATGCACAAACCCTTCCTTAAGAAAGTCTTGGAAAGATTCCACATCATTTTGGTAAGAAGTAACAGAACTGTCTCCTTCCATGACATGAAACAGCTCTTTTTGCCCTGTTTCACTTTCAGAAAAAATGAAATATTCCTCTTCCCCGGCATCGCGATTTTTACCGTGCATCCAGCAGCCTTCTATCTCTTGCGTTTTCACGGCTCCTTTGATTCCGCCCAAAATCGGAACCGGAAAATACCTCTTCATTTCCGCTGCCAGCTGCAGGGTTTGCTCCGGCATTCTACTTATTACATATGGGGTGATTATAATTTCGTGTTCATAACCATCCCTATGACCCTCGGTTCTATGGAAATTGGTCTCTTCATCTGCGCATGCAGAATGTATATCTGTCAGAACATACTGCTTTATGCCTTCCTCCGATATGCGCTGCTCTATTTTCCAGCCTGAGGGCATGGCAATCGAAAAACTTCCAATAGATGCTTCTGCTTTGGCAACGCTAAGCTCAAGATCTGCAGGAATTAGTTCCAGCGGACCTACACCTGTTTCTTCCCCCGTTTTTTCCTTTGAAAGCGGCTCCTGCTCTGCCTCCAGCACATTCTCTTCCTGCTTTTCTGTATCATCTTTCGTCCCTGCAGTACTGCCCGTTTCAGGAAGCGATAGGCTCTGCCTGCTGCACCCAACGCTTGACACTCCTATAGAAATCGCTGCCAACAATGCTGTCATTCTTTTTCCAAATTTCATTTTTCCATTCCCTTCTTCTTACTGCATATTATATAAGCCTTATAAACATTTACAAGACTCTTCCCATGGTAATATCATAAGATAGCAATGCATCATAACATCATCATTTCTGCATCATTTTTGCATCATTTGACATGCATTCCCCGCCTAAGACACTTTATGCAATACCGAAAGGGAACTCAATAACCATACCGCTTTCTATGCCTAGAAAACATAGTTATAGACAGTGCAAGCGCCATCAGTTCCGCTGCCGGTGTTGCCAGCCAGATTCCGTTCACTCCTAAAATGAGAGGCAGCACGATCATCGTAATCAGCATAAAGACAAAGGACCTTGCGAACGCAAGGACGGCTGAAACGATTCCGTTTGATAATGCCGTAAACATGCCGCTCGCAAAGATATTAAAGCCAATAAAGAATAATGCAATGGTACAGATTCTGTTTCCGGTCACAGCAAGTTCATACACCGGATTATCCGGGCGTGCAAAAACACCCACAAGCGGTCTCGTCAGAAAGAAGGATAGGGCTACGGTCAATACGGAAATGACTGCAATCACCTTTATGCTGACCGCAACCAGTTTTTTCAGTTTATCGTGATTCTTTTCTCCATGATAAAAACTAATCATGGGCGCCACCCCGTAGGAATACCCCGTGTAGAGAGAACTTGCAAACATCAGCACATACATAATGATCGTGACCGCCGCCACGCCGTCTTCGCCCACATAGTGGAGCATCGTCCAATTAAACATCATGGTAATGATTCCTGTGACAAGTGCAGTCGCCATTTCAGAGCATCCGTTTGTGGCTGCACTTAGCAGGACCCTTAAGCGAATCACAGGCTTTTTAAAGCAAAGAAGGCTCTTCTTCCTTGCAAAAACAAATAATCCCACAACTGCCGTTACAGAATATCCCATTCCCGTGGCAATCGCCGCACCCTCAATTCCCATATTCAAAATGGCAATGAACACATAATCAAGGATCATGTTCAAAACACCGCCTGCAACAGAACACAGCAAAGAAAGGGCTGCCTTCTCGCTTGCAATCATATAAAGAGTAAAATTATTCATCAAAAGAATAGGAACCGTAAACAGCAGATACCGGCTCAAATAAGCTGTACAATACCCCGCCACATCTGCGGACAGATTCATTCCTGCAAAAATCTGATCCATCAGCCTATATCCAAGCACGCACATAAAGATCCCCACTAATACATTCACAAGAATCAGAAAGGTAAAATCTTCTTTTGCCTCATCACTTTTCTTCTCCCCCATCTTCTTCATGATTACAGCACTTCCTCCGGTGGCAAGCATGGTAGAAATTGCTGTCACGATTTGAATAATCGGCGCAGTTAGATTAATCGCAGACAGCGCATTGGTGCCAATCAGATTTGATACAAATAAACCATCGACCATTGTATAAAAAGACATAAAGACCGTCATTGCAATGGTCGGCACCGCAAATTTAAAAATATTTCTTAATGTTACAGGTTTTAAATATACATTTTGATTTTCCATCCTTTTCTTCTCCCTTCGCCTTGTTTTTTTCTCCTGTGTATAGTACCATAAACCATACAGTAACTGGACAGTCAATAGGCTTTAAGAAAATTTAAAAGGAGAAAATCCAGATGAGTGAAAAAGAAAAATTACTCACAATCGGGCAGTTCGCAGCGCTGCATGGTATCAATAAAAAGACCCTTATGTGGTATGATGAAATCGGGTTGTTTAAGCCTGCTGCCATCAATCCTGAAAACGGATACCGCTGTTACAATTACCACCAGAGTCCTATCTTAGAAACCATACTCTTGCTTCGCGAGCTGAACGTTTCCATAAATGAAATCCAGACCTTTATGCATAATCGCTCTGCCCAGAATTTAAAATGCCTTTTAGATGAAAAAATTGCTGATTTGAACCGCAGCATCATGCACCTGCAGGCAGTCCGGAAAACATTGTGCAGTCACCGGCAGGATATGATTACTTTGCTTACCATGAATTTATCCGAAATCAGTATTATTGAAAAAGAAGAACGCCATTTAGTGACGGTAGATATTGATCAAAATACGTCTTTTGAAAAAGAAGTGGAGCTGATTACAGCTGAAACGGTCAAGTACCAGTTAGGACGCCTGCATGACGCCTCCTATGGCTCCATGATCCCTGTCTCCAGCCTGCAAAGCGGCAATTTTGACGACTATACGAAGCTATTTATAGAAATTCCATCCCTCCCCAGTAAAAACGGACTCCACATCCAGCCCAAAGGACTTTACTTGAGAGCGTTCCACAAAGGCAGCTGGGAAAGGATTCCCATGCGGTATCAGGCAATCCTTGATTATGCCAAAATCCATAGCCTTACCTTGTCTGGCTTTTCTTACGAAAAAGGAATCAATGAAACCGTCATTGACCAAATCGAGAATTATATTGTACAGATTGAAATCCCAATCCAAATTGAGCCCGGTTTCCAACAATGAACAAAAATTTTTTATGGATGTGATTTTGAAAGTATAGTGACTTTGTCACAGAAATAAATTCTAATAAAGATTATGCTAAATGCACAGACAACAGAAAGGAAGGTAATCAATATGTCAGTACTTAGCATCAATAAAAATAATTTCGATTCTGTAAAAGAAAGCAGCAAGACGGTCCTTCTGGACTTTTACGCCGACTGGTGCGGTCCCTGCCGCATGGTATCTCCCATCGTAGATGAGATTGCAGAGGAAAATCCTCAGTATCTTGTAGGAAAGATCAATGTGGATCAGGAACCGGAATTGGCGCAGGCATTCAGCGTTTTAAGCATTCCCACGCTTGCCGTGATGAAAAATGGCAGAATCATACATCAGTCCGCGGGGGCAAAACCCAAGCAGCAGATTCTTGCTATGCTAGAGGGCTAATGCGCGCAGACGTTTCTTATCAAGGATTCTTATCCCATTGCGGGAAACCTCCACAATTCCTTCATTTGCAAAGTATTTCAGCATTCTCGAGACCACCTCACGGGCAGACCCCATATAGCGGGCAATCTGCCCGTGTGTCAATGTAATGGTATCGCTGCCGGTCCTTGCCGATTCATCTGAAAGGAATATGGAAAGTCTTTTATCCATACTCATAAAGAGAATCTGCTGCATGACCCACATCACATCCGAAAACCGGCTGACCGCCGTCTCAAGGGCAAATATCTTAATACACGGGTTGCGCTCTGAAACTGCTGCAAAGGCAGATCCACTGATTACATAACACGTACTCTCCACCTCCGCATCCACGAACACGTCAAAGGTAATCGCATCCAGCACGCAGGATGCCGACAACATGCACATATCACCGCTGTGCAGGCGGTACAAAGTAATGTCCTTCCCTTCCTCCGACATCATATAAAGCCTTAAGCTTCCTGTGTGCACCAAAATCACACCGGAACACTCATTGCCATTGTGGATATTCTTTCCCATGGGATAAGTGAATATATGGGAGTTTTGACATATATAATCCCTATCTGCATCCGATATTTCACTCCAGAATGGAAAGATTTCTTTGTAAACAAATGCAAATTCTGTCTGTTCCATGTGCCTGCCTCCTTTTTTCCTATCATACCTTTGCCTGTTCATAATTACAAGTTATGTTCTATCATCTTTAAGCATATCTGCTAAGTTGATCTTCAATAGTCTTCTTCCTCCCAAGTAATATGCCAGCGCCACGAATGCAAAGGCTGTAAGGAGAAATGTGAAAACCGGCACTACAGGTGCGGCGCGGACAAATTCCATCGGCTTTATATAGCTTGCCTTTATCATAAAAGCCACTGCAGCTATGGTCATGACAAGTGCCGTCAGTAGGGGACGCCCAATCATTAAAAGTGCTTCGATGCAGAACATCTTCCGCATCCCCAAAGGCGTCAGTCCAACAGACATATAACGAGCGAACTCTCGTTTTCTCTGATGCAAAAATCCTAATGTATTTGAAAATACATGTGCAATCCCGATTACCGCAAACAAGGCACAGAATGCACCAAACACAAACTCATATCCTTTTATCATTTTATCATTGTCAAGTCTTTCCTGGATGCGGTTCTCTGTTTCGATTTCATATTCCGGGCTTAAAAGGCGTATCATTTCTTTTTCCAACGTGTTCAAATCATCAAGCGAATCTCTCTGATTCGCCAAAATCCGGACATACATATCCTTCTCCGCTCCCCCTACCTTGCCAGAAATTTCTTTCCACAAGGATGCGGGGATAAATTGTACCAATTGATAATCTTCATATTCTTCCCGCAGGAGGGGACATTTCTGTGATAAAGCAGTTACCGGAATCTCAGCATTTGGCAGTTTTATTGTGTCCATTTTCTCTTTCACATAAGGAATATACACCGGATAACGAAAATTACTGTGCGTACTGTCCCAAAAACTATTCCACAAAATGCTGCCTGAAAGGGAAGGGCTGACACCGATCTCCCTGCAAAATTCCTCAAAACTTCTATCATCCAGAATCATAACCGTGGTCCCAACTAGCAGATTCCCTTCCCCGTCGAATGAAAGACCTTCTACAAATGCCTCCGGACCGCCTAACGAAAGAAGCTCCTCGCTCAAGACTTCCCGCGGCAGGCTGCACAGGGTCTTCGCTTTCTGATACACAACGCTGCTTTGGACGCCTTGCGCCTTTTCCATCTGTTCCGCCTTCCGGAAATCCTCTATCCGTGTGTCCTCCACCTGCACCATGATATCCCACACATCCTGATATCTTTCAAAATAGGTGTAATCCGTGCTGATACCGGAAAGGGCAAAGAAGCACTGCATCAGCATAAATCCCAAAAAGGCAAGGGTAAGCGACAAAGATGTAGTGCGCAGGGCTTTTCCCTGTGCCCTAAGCGCACTCCCCGCCAATTCTCCTTCCATTCCAAAAAGAACAGACAGCATACGGGAATGCCTTTTCTTTTTAAGCTGCATTCCATCTGTTCCCCTAATTGCTTCAAGGGGCGTCATCCTGCTCAATTTCCTTGCGGGAAGATAAGCAGAAATCAGCACTGTGAGGACAGACAGCAAAAGAATCACTGCCAGAATGACAGGATGAATACCAAACCGCATCTGTCTTCCTCCTGCCAGGTCAGCTGCAAATTCCGTCATTGCCCAGACTGTGCACAGGCTTAAAAGTACTCCCAAAAAGGTGCCCAGCAGAATCGGTAAAAGCCCAAGCACGAAGGCTTCCTGCAAAAGGCAGGTGCAAATCTGTCCCGGCGTCGCCCCAATGCTGGTAAAAATGCCGAACTGATGAATCCTGCTGTTTTGCGACACCGCAAAGGAATTATGAATCACAAGAATTAAAGACACACATACAAGCGCCACAACTGCCAGATAGGCAGGCATCAGCATCCTCGGCTTATCATCACCCGGAATGCGGATGAAATAAAGGGAAAGAAGCTGATAATTGTAGCTGCAGGCATCTTCCGTAAGCCCTAAGGATTCTGCTATACGGCACATGTCCTGATAGACCGTCCTTTTATTGCTGAAATAGATGTCTACACTGGTCTGATCTTCCCCTGCAGTCTCTTCACGCACCACGGCTTTTTCCACATTAGCAAAATGGCTGATCTTTACAATTTCTTCCGCGCCCAGTTCTCCGGTAATCCGCCCATGCCATCCTCCTTCTTCCTGTCTGGTTCCCTCGATATTATCCAGCCAGAAATTGTAAAACAGACTGCACAGAAAGGAAAGGAACAGTGCGGCAATGAAAGCACCGATTATGATGGAATAACTGCTTGCTTTGTTCTTTTTCAAATAGTCGTAAGAATAGTTTTTCCACATCATGCTCACCCCCGCTTCTCATCTCTTAAGATTTTGCCATCCTCTATGGTCACGATCCGATCTGCTTCCAATGCAATCTTTTCATCATGAGTAATCAGCAGGATTGTCTGATTCAGGCTGCGGTTTGAGAGCTTTAGCATATCAATGATCTCTCTGGAATTTTTCCGATCCAGATTTCCGGTGGGCTCATCCGCCAAAAGAAGCGCCGGCCGGTACAGCAAAGCGCGGGCAATGGCGGCGCGCTGCTGTTGTCCGCCGGATAGTTGATTAGGAAGAAACTCCAGCTTATCCCCAATCCCCAGAACCTTTACCACCTGTTCAAAATATTCTTGATTTGGTTTCTTCTTATCCAATAAAAGCGGCATAAGAATATTCCTTCGCACGGTAATGGTAGGAATCAGATTATAGAACTGATAAACAATCCCCACCTTCCTGCGCCGGAATATAGCCGCTTTTGTCTGGTTCAGCGCAGAAATATCCGCCCCGTCAATAAGCACCCTCCCCTCCGAAGGCTTATCCACACTGCCTAAAATATGAAGTAAGGTAGATTTCCCGGAACCTGACGCCCCCACAATCGCAACAAACTCTCCCTTATCTACGGACAAATCTATGTGATCAAGGGCTGTCACCTGATTTAAATCGGTACCATACACCTTTCTTATACCCTCGCATCTTAAAATTTCCATGTCCACTTCCTCCTTGTCTCAAAGTTTCAAACGTATCCGTTTCTAAACTTTATTATAACAGTGGAAAGTGACAACTAGGTGACAGCCGCCGACTTCTTTATGCTTGATAAAAGTGGATTTCAAAATATGCCCCGCCCTCCTTACGATTTCCCGCAGACAGCGTTCCGTTCTGGCTTTCCACGATTCCCTTGGCAAGCGAAAGTCCTACGCCGATGCCGTCCTTTTTCGCATCCCGCCCCCGGTAGAACCGCTCAAAGATATGGGGCAGATCCTCTTTTGCAAATCCGACACCCTCGTCTTGAATTTTGATCTGCGTATATAAAGGATTCTGCTCATAGGAACAATGAACACATCCTCCCGGCGGCGTGTGTTCCATACAATTTTTAAGAAGGTTCATGACCGCCTCCATGGTCCATTCCAAATCCCCCCTGATGGACGCGCTGCCATTTTCCGGTATATCCACCGATACGCCTGCCTCTCGGAACAATTCCTGCAGATTGCCGGCGGCAAGTTCTAAAAGCGTAAACACATCGACTTCTCTGCATTCTAATGGCAGCGTTCCCGAATCAATTCTGGACAAAAGGAGCAATGCCTCTTCTAACGCGTTAAGCCTTAAAAGCTGGGCTCGCACCTGTTCCATTTGATGTAAGGATGGGGTTTCCTGCATCATCTGCATGGACAGCGAAATAGATGTAATCGGCGTCTTAAGCTGATGGGCAATATTATAGAGATTTTCTGCAAAATTCTTTTTCGCTTCAAGTGCCGCATCCCTTGTCTGGTACAGCTCTGTCACCGTCTTATAGATTTCATCCTGCAATTTAACATATTCATCTTCGCCAGTCTGCATGAGTACTCCGCTTCCCCCGGTATTGATTTTTTCCAGATATTCTGTCAGATTCTTTACTCTCTCTATCTCTTTTTTGTGCCAGGAAAAAAATATCAAAAGAAAAATCATCCCTCCGGCAAGGGCGCCTGCCGCTGCAAAAATCGCGACCATTCTGCTGGCAGCCGGCTGAAAATCACTCTGCCTGTATCCATACGCATAAAGAATATTTTCTTCTGCCGGTGCCCCCATCAACGGCTTTGACCTGTGTAAATCATTCTTCAGCACAGAAAAGATGATCTGCTCCGCTTCCGGCTGGCTTTCTATAATTTCCTGATAGATTTCTCCCATCATCTGAAAGTGGGCGCGATCATAATAGCTTATCAAAAACACCGTGCACAAAGATGTGACAAGCAGGCTGACTGCCAAAAGAATTCCCGCCGGAACTGCCATCTTTTTTCCTACATTCATTCCACATCCTCCATGCGATAGCCAATGCTCCTGACCGTTTTTAGATTTTCCGGCTGATGGAGCTTTTCC
>BLLW01000096.1 GCA_011959285.1 Lachnospiraceae bacterium
TGTGGAGAAAATCGTAATTCACGAATCGGAAGCCCTTGACGGGAAACGCCGGGGGGAAGCTCCGCAGACAGGAAATACCGCCAACAGTCAAGGTTTGATTGATAAAAGACAATATATCTGATAGAATAAACAAAATTTCTGTTTTTTCGATGATTTCTTCAAAATGTTCGGTTATGGTTTTAACGGGGCAGAGTCAATATCGCCTTTGTGGGCGTTCCTGAATACTTAATTGTGTTTTCATTGATAAATCTCTTCTTTACGAAAAACAGAATATCACATAAAACAGCGGATTCCTACCACATTTTTTCAGCACAATAGAAATTTTCAGTTTTTGGGCAGATTTCTGAGATGATGGATATACGGGAAAGAAGACTGTTTTGTTGGATAATGGCAGTACAATTAAATGACTGTCCAAGCTGACATATACTGCCAAGACCAATTTTGAAATAATTTGAGCGCCAATACTGGACGATACAGCGCCGACAAGGGTTGCTTGTCAGGAAACAGCAAGGGGAGAACAGCAGATTTAAGCGAAGCACAACTTAGACATTTGAAGGAATTGCGGAGTAAAGCATAAACGTTTTATGATTGTGGACTTTCAGTCATAGTTCTCATTTAACTATAAAAATGTTAAATTTTTTTGGGGAATTTGAAAACTTTTTTCAGCGTCATGACAATATATACATGCAAGGGCAAATCTTTGCAAGTCGACTTGAAAGAAGAAGGAGGATGGCTGCTATGAATAATGACGAATTCGGGCGGTTTGTCCTGAAGTTTGGAAAAGATATTCTGCGATTTTGCCGGATGACAGCCGGGGATGCAGAAAATGGGGACGAACTGTATCAGGACACTATGCTCAAGCTGCTGGAGAAAAGGAAAAGACTGGACTCTATGCAGAATACAAAGAGTTATGCTTTATCCACTTCAATTTATCTTTGGAAAAATAAGAAGAAAAAATATGCAAACAGGATGAGGCTGGTTCCAATTGACAGTATGGATGAGATGTCTGATGAAGGATATGGATTTACAGATTATGATAACGAAGTTTCCCCGGAACATATTGTATTAAAGCAAAATGAGATAGATATGATTCAGGGATTCGTTAAAACCCTGCCGGAGAAGTACAGAATACCAATCTATCTGTATTATTCAGCAGATATGCAGATAAATGAGATGTCTAAGATTCTTGGACTGCCGGAAGGAACCGTCAAAAGCCGGATGCGGAAAGCAAAGAAACAGTTAAAGGAAAAATTGGAGGCGATAGGATATGACAGATGAAAAATTGGATCAAATCTTAAAGCAAGCCCTTGCTCCTGAAATAAGTGACAGAGAAATCCGGATACATAGAAGGAGGAAGGATAAAATGATTACATTTGGCAAAATAGGAAAAGGTGTTGCTGCGGCAGTGGCTGCTGTGGTTATTGGAATTGGTGGGCTGGGATACTTTAATCCGGTGCTTGCAGCAAGGATTCCATTGATTGGAAAGATCTTTGAGAAGGTTGAGGATGATGCCACATATTCCGGAGACTATACGGATAAGAAAACTGTCCTGACAAATGAGGATTCTGCGGGGAATTTGGATACATCGGACTATACTGTGTCTGACAAAGGAATCACATTAACCGCATCGGAAGCTTATTGTGATGGATATTCCATATTCCTTACAGTAAATATTGAATCAGAAGATGCAGATTTCACTCATATTCCGGAACATTATACAGGCATGAATGCTGCAGATAACCAGACAGCCGCAGGATTTTATATAGGCGGAACATGGAGCGTGGATGGAAGTTCACCTGAATGGATCGAAAATACATTTGATGGTAAGGTAATCGACAGCCATACATTTGCGGGTATGCTGAAGATAAATCTTGAGGAGAAGTATACAGGCAGCGGCGAACTGAACTTAAATGTAAACGGTCTTGGTTATGACGATGACAGGATGCTTGATGGCGAGGAAATATCAGCATCTCACTGGGCAGATGGCAGCTGGAATATTGTCATTCCGTTTGAGGTAAACGGAACAGATGTAAAAATAATTGAAGTGGGTGAAAAAAAGGGAAATATTACGCTTGAAGATGTAGTGGTATCTCCGTATCAGGTAATTGTCCATGCAACAACACCGGGAGAGCAGAGAGAACTGACTGACGACAGGAGGGAAAAGCTGCTTTCAAAAGATCCCGATATGACGGATGCAGAGATGTTCGAACTTCTTGGGTGGTCTTATGAGCCCTGCTATACAATTTGCTTTAACCAGGATGGGGAACTGCTTTACGCAGATAGGGAAATGGCAGGCAGAGCCGGATTTGCTGTTCAGGGGAAAGAGATAAAAACATTGTATGTCTACGTTTTTGACAATCTTGATGACTGGTCTTTAATGGAGCAGGAAGGAATGAACAGCAGCGTTGCAGAGAAGGCTGTCATTTCAACGGAAATTCATGTAGAGTAAGTGGGCAGATGCAGATGGAAAACCTGTAGTCACGCGGAAATAGCAGGTGAGTTCACTATATTTAGGAATGCGCTATACTGCGCATTCCATGCGAATATAACAAAGGTGGACTGCGGCAAAAGGAGATAAAGACGATATGTAAGATATATGATACTTAAATGGATTAGGAATTAAAACGGAAAAGCGTTTGTTGGAAGAAAACCAATGAACGCTTTCCTAATGATTTATTCTTGTGGTATTCTTTTATTATCTTGGAAAGAAAACTTAGAAATACATGATGGTTATTACCTTGTCAAGCCGATGGAAGAAAGTGTAGAATATTGTTCAGAAAAGGGAGTTGATAAAAGATGGCTGAAATATTAATTGTAGAGGATGAATTGTCCATTAATGAATTAATACGCAGAAACCTGAGTCTTACAGGGCATCACTGCACACAGGCTTTTGATGGATTGTCTGCGGTCACACTGCTGGAAAATGGAAAGTTTGATTTGATTGTGCTGGATATTATGCTGCCCGGACTGGACGGTTATCAGGTGTTTGAAAGAGCTTTTGGAACGCCGGCTATTTTTCTGACAGCGAAAAGTGAATTGACTGACAAGCTGAAAGGACTGGCTATGGGGGCAGATGATTACTTGACAAAGCCGTTTCAGATGCTGGAACTGGCAGCAAGGGTGGAAGCGGTACTGCGGCGGACGAAAAAAACTGAATCCGAATTTGTGATGGGCGACTTGAAATGTGATTTTGACAGACATCAGGTTTATCTAAATGGAATAGTCGTAGAATGTACACCCAAGGAATATGAGCTGCTGGAGGTACTGATTAGAAACCGGAATATTGCCCTTTCCAGAGAAAAGCTGCTTAACATGGTATGGGGATATGATTTTGATGGAGGTACCCGTACCGTGGATGTCCATATTCAGAGACTGCGTCACAAACTGCATTTGGAAAATCAGATTAGGACAGTGTATAAACTGGGATATCGCTTGGAGGTTCATGAATGAAAAAGAAGATTTTTTTCGCTGCGCTGGTTCTGTTTAGTGTGTTTCTCAATTCGATGATTCTGATTGTCTCAATCATTATACTAAAGGACAAGCTTTCAGATGTCCGGGATAAATGCCTGGCAGAGCATTATGTCATTGCGTCATCCCTGATTGGAGATATGCAGGCATTGGAGCAGAGGGGGAATTGTGTGGAAGAGAACATAGATAGCCTGATGCGCTTGTACTCGCGGTATCTGCAAGGAAAGGGAAACGCACTCGCAGTGTCTTTTTCAGGGGAATGGATATATAGAAGTCCTGCATTTGCATCGGAAGAAAACATGATTTGTCCGCCAGATACAGGTTACAGTCAGGAAAGGCTTGTTTATATGGAAAATGGAAAAAATCCTGTCATGTGCGTTTATGGCAGCTTTCCGGCTCCGTGGCAGGATTACGGATTGATGTATATTGGAAATTTGGGCGGAACCGTCCAGTCATGGCGTCATACGAAAAACGTTCTTTTTTTAACAGGCGCTGCGGTAATCCTTTTGATGTCATTTTTCCTGTTTCAATTCCTGAATATTATTTTTCGCCCGTTGAGACAGATTTCCAGTACATCTGCAAAGATTGCAAATGGAAATTACGGCAGTAGGATTTCAATTCAAGGAAAGGATGAAATTTCCAGTGTGGCACACAATTTTAATCTTATGGCAGAACAGATAGAAACTCAGATTAAACAACTTGAGGATGCTTCGGAGCAGAAACAGCAGTTTATCGACAATTTTTCCCATGAACTGCGGATTCCGCTGACTGCGATTTATGGATATGCAGAGTATATCCAAAAAGCACTTATGTCAGAAGAAGAACGTTATGAATGTACACAATTTATTATGTCGGAATGCAGCAGGCTTCAGAACATGGCGTATCAGCTTCTTGATATGGCATTGTTACGCAGGGATGAAATGCAGGATAATGACTGTTCTATAAAAGAGCTTTTTGCGGAGTCCCAGAAGGCTATGCACGTGAGGGCATCAAAAAAGAAAATAAGGCTGACTTATGTTTTGCCTCAAGATTATGTTGTCAGGGGAAATATGGAACAGCTTCTGATGCTGACCAATAACCTGATTGATAATGCAATTAAGGCAAGCCGGCAGGAAGATGAAATTCGTATCTCTGCATATTCAGAAGGGGCTGCCATTGTAATGGAAGTCGAGGATCATGGAACTGGCATGGAGGATGAGCAGATATCACATATAAAAGAGGCCTTTTATCGTGTGGATAAGGCGCGAAGCCGCGCTGCCGGTGGGGCAGGGCTGGGGCTTGCAATCTGCGAAAGGATTATACAGATTCATCATGCAGGTATGTCATTTACTTCTAAGCTGGGAGTAGGAACAATTGTGAAACTGTCTTTTCCTGTGGAATGAAAACTTTTTATAGTAAAGCGAATTATTTTACAAGTCCGCAATAATATTGATACTTTTCTGATACAGAGAGGTTTTATAGTGTATTTATCAAAACAAAGAAAGGAGTTTCACTATGAAACAAAAAAACATTTTAAAATTGACAGCAGCAACATTTGCCATTATTGGTGCGGGTACGATACTTTTTAATTCAGCGGCAGAAGTGACTTTGGCGGCGAACAATGGAAAGGTGGTAAAGGTTCCAACCAGTTATCAGGTTGCGGACAGTTTGGAAACAACATTACCAAAGGTCACAGAGGACGGGAAGGACAAAGAAAGCGGCAGCGTAAAAGTAAATTATACGCTAAGTCTGGACAGCCTGAATACCGGAACGCCTACAGATACGGATTTGACAATAGAAGAAGCGGCTGAAGCAGGAAGACAATATTTGGGGAATATTTTCGGGCTGGATTTGGAGGGGGCTTATGTATATATGAGCTATTGTCCGGGAACCGAAACTTTTCCGAGGGCTTTTTGGTCGGGAGATGTTTTGTTTCAGAAAGAGCAGAAACCCGAGAGTACAAGGTGGACATATATGATAGACGCTGTGACAGGAGAACTTTTTAATATCGGCTATGACAGACAGTTAGACGTAAGCGTCCCGCTTGGCTGTGATAAAGCATTGGAAAAGGATTATAGTGCCTATGCGGAGCTTGCCCAAAAGAAAGTGGAGGAGTGTAAGCTGATAGATAGTCCGATAGAACGAGTTGAGTATAATTGCCAGGGATATTCTGGAAATAATCCGACGATTGCAGTGGATGTCATTGGCAAGAACGGGGAAATTGTCAATATGGCTTTTTCGCGGTATGACCAGACATTTTTAGGGCTCATTACGGACACTTCACGGAGAATAGCAGAATCCGCATTTGACAGTGCAGTCGGAGTGGTGGAGTCTGTTGAAGTGGAAAAGTCGGAGATAATACAGTAACATGGACAACGAGCATTGTGGAAAAATCCAAAAGTTTTGATTTTTCCACAATGCTTGCCTTAAACACTTGAAACTATTCGGTTGGACGCATATCTGGAGTGGTAAAATTCAGCCGTATGTGGCTGATTCCGAAAGATGCCCCAAAACCGGCGGATGGGAGAATAAAGGGAAGAAAGGAAGGGGATAGCAAATGAAACGGCTGTTTTTACTGGAAGACGATTTGAGCCTGATAAACGGGCTTTCTTTTGCTTTAAAACCTGCTAACAAAAGTCAAGACTTTTTAGCAGGTTTTTTATAAATTTTTAATATGAATTTTTTCCACGACAATTAGACCGGTGGAAAATCCGGTCTGTCGTATTCTCTGCTTTAGTTCTTTTTAATTCTGGTATACTTCCATTACACGTGCATAATAAATCCTGAGAAATTTATTTAATCCTGCTATCTTAGCTGCACGTTTCGATTTCCCTTCTTTTTCTTTCTTCAAGATAAACCTATACACTGCTGCGTCTTCTGGTTCTTTATGTGTTTTCAGGCATCTCATCACTTCATATCCAATCTTACGCAGACTGGAAGATCCTCTCTTGGATATTTTTCTCTCTGTTCCAATGAACTGCCCTGATTGATATGGAGGCGCATCGATTCCTGCGTGGGCTATCAGGGCTTTTCCACTATGGAATCTCCTCACATCCCCAATCTCTGCGATCAATTTGGGCGCAAGCACATTTCCAACACCTCCCATTGCCCTGACAACCGGATATTCCGGCAGACTCTTGGCTAATGCCTGCATCTGTGTTAGAATGGTCATCAGAGTGTTATCGACTTCTCGTAGCACCCGCACTGCCTCCTGTACCAGCATTTTGGTCGATGGGGTATCGGAGGGTACTGTGGGGATACCTTCTTTTGCCAGTGTATAGATCTTGACGGCTTTATCCTGGCTCTGATGGTATCCCTTCTCTTTTGCCCATTTCAGATAGCTCTCTATAAACTGTTCCTCCGGTTTCTTCGTGATATTGTCATAATGCCAGTATTCTTCCGCAAAATCCCCCAGCTTATCTTTCCCATTTGTTTCATTCCAGCCTTTCAGCAGCGTTTTGATCCCAGGCATCGTATAGTCCAGAAGATGAGTCAGTTCCAAAACACTCTCCACACGCATCCGCATATAGTGACGGTACTGCCTTCCCAAAAGCTTCAGCTCCGCATAGACGCTGTCTTCTGCCTCATAGTTCTTCAGCCTGTACCAATGGTCAATCCCATAGTTAGAGATTGTAATGGCATCCTGCTTATCCGTTTTCACACGTCTTAACCCCTGACAGCGGTATTCCTTCATCTCAAATGGATTAATCACTGCCACAAACAGCCCTTTTTCTTTCAGATAGCTTAATACAGGCAGATGGTAGATCCCGGTGGCTTCCATGACCACACGAATGTCATCATTCAGACGCAGCAGCATGGAAGTCAGTTCGGACAGTTCTTTCTCCACATGACAGACTTCAAAAGGCCTGCTCACAACCTCACCATAAGGCTTCAAGATACATACGGTACTTTTTTCTTTTGAAACATCAATTCCTACACTTATCATCTGTAACCTCCAAAATAAATCTGTAATTGTCCCATCCACACTTATTACCACTCATTTTAGTTCGTTACACGAAAGCACCTTACGGGTTTCAACCTGCTTAAACGACTGCTTATAATAAGGGGTGGTTGACGGTTTTTATGACGGATGTGGTTAATCCAAAAAGCACCTCGCCAGACCAATTACTCCCTTATCATAAAAAAATAAGTGCAGAAGGTAAAGCACTGATGAAATGCTTTATCTCTTACACTTATATGGTACTAAAAAGCAGGGCTATGAAGTAACGGTTGCCCGCACCACTTTGGAAGCGGATGTATTATGGGAAAGGGGAGAATATAATCTGGCTGTTTTGGATGTATCGCTTCCTGACGGCTCCGGCTTTGATTTCTGCAAAAAGATACGGCAGACCTCAAAAGTACCCATTATGTTTCTCACTGCCGCTGATGAAGAAACAGATATTATCATGGGGCTGGACATCGGGGGTGATGATTATATTACAAAACCGTTCAAGTTAGCAGTTTTCCTTTCAAGGATCAATGCACTGTTGCGCAGGAGTGAAAATTTCGGCACTGCTGTCACAGAATTAATTTCAGGCGGTATCTGTATCCAGCTTTTAAAAGGGGAAGTATATAAAAGGGGAGAACTTGTTGAACTAACGGCAAGTGAATATAAGCTGCTGTGCCTGTTTATGGAAAATCCTGACCAGATACTTTCTCAGGAACAGATTTTGGGCAGATTGTGGGACGTGGGCGGAAACTACATAGATAACAATTCCCTTACCGTGTATATCCGTAGGCTCCGCACAAAAATTGAGGATGATCCGGGAGAACCGAAACGGATTGTCACTGTACGTGGTATGGGATATAAATGGAACACTATGGATTGAGGTGTAGGATGAAAATATTTGTAAACCGGAAAATCAAACGGCTCTTTAGTGGTATTCTGCTGTGCGTTTTATTTTTTACATTTATTTCAGTCTTGCTTATGGAGTTTGAAGCCAGAAATGCGGCAGTTTATACAATAGCCTGCTTTTTGCTGATGAGTGCTGCCATACTGGTAATCTGTTATGGGTATTTCAGGGAACAGCATAAAATCATGGAACACGCCATATTACAGATTACAGAATATATATCTGGCAACAAGGATGTCACAATTGAATGTAATGATGAAGGTGAATTATACAGGCTGTTCCATGAAGTAAATTCTCTGGTTGCGATCTTGAACGCCCATGCCGAGAATGAAAAAAATGCAAAGAAATTTTTGAAAAATACAATATCTGGCATTTCGCATCAGTTAAAGACACCCCTTGCAGCCCTTAATATTTATATGGGGCTGATACAGGACGAGGCAGAGGAACTGCCAACGATTCAGGAACTTTCCCGGCTTTCCGAGCAGGAGCTTGACAGGATAGAAGGGCTGGTGCAGAATCTTTTGAAAATCACAAAGCTGGATGCGGGCATGATTGTGTTGGAAAAATCATTGGAAAATGTGTCGGAGATTGCGGAAAGCGTCAAAAAGCACTTTCTGTTCCGGGCAAATCAAGAAGGAAAAGAAATCTGCCTGTCAGGCAGTGGGGAAACCGCATTTTTGTGTGATCGCAACTGGATGATTGAAGCAATCAGCAACCTTGTAAAAAATGCCCTTGACCATACCGGAGAAGGCGACTGCATACGAATGGAATGGCGTATATCTGCTTCTATTCTCCAGATCACCATAAAGGATAATGGCAGCGGCATCTATCCGGAGGATTTACACCATATTTTCAAGCGGTTTTACCGGAGCCGTTATTCGAAAGACACGCAGGGTATTGGCCTTGGGCTGCCATTAGCAAAAGCTATTGTAGAAGCCCATAACGGAACGATTGAAGTAGACAGTGTTTTAGGAAGGGGAACCTCTTTCACGATGAATTTTTTAATTCCAACAAAATTGTAGGGTAATTGTAATATAGGTGTAGGATTTCTCTGCTATATTAAGGAACTGCAAGGAAATCAAAAACAGAAAGAGGTGTTTACACAATGAATTTATTAGAAGTCAGTGATGTCAGTAAGACATACGGAAGCGGCGAAGCTGCCGTAAAGGCATTAAAGAAAGTTTCATTTTCCGTTCCAAAGGGCGAGTATGTAGCGATTGTCGGGGAATCCGGCTCCGGGAAAAGTACGCTCCTGAATATGATAGGAGCGCTTGATACGCCCACATCCGGAAAGGTAGTCATTAGCGGAAAGGAAATTTTTTCTATGAATGACCGCAAGCTTACCATTTTCAGACGGAGAAACATTGGCTTTATCTTTCAGGCGTTCAACCTGATTCCAGAACTGACCGTAGAGCAGAATATTGTTTTTCCGATGTTGCTTGATTACCAGAAGCCGGACACAAAGTATTTAGAAGAACTGCTTTCGGTGCTGAATCTGAAAGAACGTCGCAGACACCTGCCCAGCCAGTTATCTGGCGGACAGCAGCAGAGAGTGGCAATCGGGCGTGCGCTGATTACCCGTCCGGCTTTAATCCTTGCGGACGAGCCGACGGGAAATTTAGATTCGCAGAATACCAGCGAAGTGATTGCACTGTTAAAAGAAGCATCAAAGAAGTATGAGCAGACAATTATTATGATTACACACAGCCGCAGTATTGCACAGACGGCAGACCGTATCCTGCAGGTGTCAGACGGGGAACTTACTGATTTAGGGAGGTGCAGGGAATGAAAAGTTATTTAAGCCTTGTGCCTATTTCGGGAAAGGTGCGGAAACGGCAGAACCGTATGACGATTTTCTGTGTTATTATTTCCGTGCTGCTTGTGACTACGATTTTCAGTGTGGCGGATATGTGGATTCGGGCATCAAGTGAGGGGCTGCAGCAGAAACATGGAAACTGGCATATCCGGTTGGAAAATATCTCTCAGGTCATAGCGGAAGAAATCGCTCAGCGTTCGGATGTTGCCGCCATCGGCTGGTCGGAAACATTTAACACGGATGGAGACCAGCCTTTCTATATCGGGGAGAAAAAAGCTGCATTATGCGGCGCTGACAGTATTTATCTGGCAGAGCTTGTGAATGCCCTGGAAGAAGGCAATCTGCCGCAGGGTGACAATGACGTTATGCTTAGTTCTAATGCGCGCCTTGCGTTAGATGTAAAGATTGGTGATCATGTGACGGTAAAGACACCTTCGGGAGATACGGATTTTACGGTATGCGGTTTTGGGTCGGATGACGCGGAATATTATCAGGGGCAGACCTATATGGCTGCTGTATATATGATGCGGGATGCGTATATCTCGATCATGGAGCAGAACCATCTTCCGATCAATCCAAGCTGCTATATTCAATTTCAGGATGTGTCAAAGGCATCCGGTATCATTACGGAAATCAGGCAGCAGTATGATCTGCCGGAGGAAGATATTTCGGAAAATACAGCAATTATGGGTCTTGCCGGGCAAAGCAGCAATGAATCTATGAAGAATATTTACGGAATAGCGGCAATCTTGTTCGTTATAGTATTATTGGCCGGCGTATTGATGATTTCCGGCAGTATGAACAGTAATGTAGCGCAGCGGACAAAATTTTTTGGAATGATGCGCTGTATTGGCGCAAGCCGCCAGCAGATTATCCGGTATGTACGGCTGGAGGCGTTAAACTGGTGCAAAACGGCTGTGCCTGTTGGGTTGGTCACAGGTATGGCAATTGAATGGGGGATTTGTGCATTTTTACGTTATGGAGTTGGCGGTGAATTTGCAGCTATGCCGGTATTTGCCTTAAGCCCTGTCGGGCTGATCAGCGGGGCGACGGTTGGCATTGTAACTGTCCTGCTGGCAGCGCAGTCTCCTGCAAAACGTGCGTCTAAAGTTCCCCCGATGGCAGCGGTTTCCGGAAATTCGGATACGGTGCTTTCGGTACGACATACAACAAAACGGAAGATCAGAAAGGTTGAAAGGACACTGGGTATCCACCATGCAACAGCATCTAAGAAAAACTGGTTTTTATTGACAGCCAGCTTTTCACTCAGTATTATACTGTTTCTCTGTATTTCCGTAGGATTGGATTTTGCGCATGAGTTGTTTCCCGTAACGCGGTCATGGCAGGCAGATACGGATATTACCCTTACAGGCTATGCAAATGAGCGTGTACTGGCTCAGGGTTTAAGCGATGAAATCAGCGGGATTACCGGTGTAGAGCATGTTTGGGGCAGTTCCTATACAGAGCATGTTCCGGCTGCTTCTTCGCGGCAGGAGATTGACCATGTCAATATAACGTCATACAGCGAGTATATGCTGGACTGTGCAGAGGAGAGTCTTGTACAGGGAAATTTATCGGAAGTGTATGGGGACAGCGGCAAGGCTATGACAGTTTTGAATAAAGATAATCCGATAAAAGTGGGAGACATCATTCAGGTAGCGGGACAGGAAATCGAGGTGGTATGCGGCATATCCAGCGGGCTGTATCCCGGCGAATACAGCATCATCTGCTCACAGGAAACCTTTGCACGGCTGACAGGGGAAGAAAATTACAGTATGATAGGGATACAATTAAGCAGACAGGCTACGGATGAAACGGTAAAACAAATAAACAGTCTTGCGGGAAGCAATGTTATTTTTACGGATGAGCGTCAGCGTAATCAGGAAGATGCCAATACCTGGCTGGCTACGAAATTTCTGCTGTATAGTTTTATGGCAATCATTGCGATGATTACGCTGTTTAACATAATCAACAGCATTTCTATGAGTGTAACTGCCCGGATAAAGCAGTATGGAGCGATGAGGGCGGTTGGTATGGATGGGGAACAGCTTACCCGGATGATTGCTGCGGAAGCCTTTACTTACGCTGTCTCCGGTCTTATCGTTGGCAGTGGTATCGGAATTGTTCTAAGCCGTTTTTTGTATGTGAAACTGGTTACACGGTATTTTGGAAGCCAGTGGAGCCTGCCGGTCGTTTTGCTTGCTATTATTGTTGTATTCGATACAGTTTCTGCTGCGGCAGCAGTATATGCACCTGCAAAGCGGATTAGAAACATGCCAATTACAGCAACTATCAATGAATTGTAATAGGAATAAATTATAAAAATTTGCTGCACGACTCCAGAACATTGCGGAGTGGAGTCTCATTTTTATTCATGATGATGTGTCTGGCGTTTTTTTTTACCTTATCTGAATTTGCAGAATGGCTGGCAGTATATGTATTATCATTGCTGGCTATGTATTCACTTTCCGCTGTACTCGATCTTTTTCATCTGAAAAAGAAAAGAAACGCAGATTATATTGTTGTGCTGGGAGCCGGGATTA
>BLLW01000097.1 GCA_011959285.1 Lachnospiraceae bacterium
ATGACGAGGAAGTGCAGTCTTATGAGAGGGAAGAATTGACAGGCGCCGTTTCCTATAGGCTGGAGGCAACAGGCGAGCCCATGGATATCACAGTCACGGCGGTGGATGCAGTGGGAAATCTTGGTGAAAAACAGTTCCGAAATATTGTTCTGGGAGAAATGATAAAGGCTATAGAGGAAGAAGATACAGCTTTGTCGGATACGCCTCAGGTAAAAATGGTGGAACAGACCGTTAAAGGACGGATGACGGGATTGTACATCGGCGTATTCGCCATGGCAGCGGCGGCAGCAGTGCTGGTGGCGCTGGTCATCGCATTACGGAAGAAAAAGGAGATAGAGTCATGAAAAAGGTAAGGACAGGAATCTTTTTAAGTGCCTTATGGATGTTTTTGAGCATGATGCCAATAGAGGTCTGTGCAGCGGAGGCGGCTGATGCCGATGTTCCTGCTGCAGAGGAGGCGCAGGAAGATTCCGGGGAAAGCAGTTTGGCGGAATCGGTTCCGGAAGCGGAGGTGGTTCAGGAGACAGACCAGAAAGGAAATTCGGTGAACGAAGCGCGCAACGGTATCCTGCAGGTGAACCTGGTCTATGTGGACGGGGACAACAAGGAGCATGTGGTGCGGGGAGGAAGCGGTTTTCTGGTGGGAAATGAGGAAGGCGCAGATTACGTGATCACCAGCAATGCCAATGTGACGGTCACGGAAGAGTTCCGCAACAGTGTGGGCAAGGAATATAAGGTGCCAAAGTCCGAGCGCAAGAACATGCAGTTTCTTGTACAGGTGGTGGTCAAGCGGGATGTGGTGGTAAGCGCCTCCGTGGTCACTTCCAGCGAACAGGTAAATTTTGCCGTGCTCAAGCTGGGGCAGACGATTTATGACAGGACGCCGCTTCTTATTGAAAAAGACCCGGATAGGACCAACGAGATGGATCAGGTTTACACATTAGGCTTCCCGGAGCAGATCCAGAGCCAGCAGGATGTTTCCTATTACACTTACGAGGATGTGAGCGTGATGAACGGAATCGTATCCAAAAAGGTGACTATGGACGGAACCCTGTATATCCAGCACAGCGCGGCAGTGACGGCGGGAAATGCCGGGGGACCGATCCTGAATCAGTACGGTCAGGTAATCGGCATCAACCAGATCATTCTGGAAGACGGGTACCACTATTCCGTCCATATTTCAGAGGTCACTTCGGTGCTGGATGCGCTGGGCATCCCTTATACGGAGGTGGTGCCGGAGGAAGAGGCGCCGGAACCGGTAGATTTAACGCCCCTTCAAAACGCCATCGACCGGGCAGGGGAAAAGGATCTGCAGGGATATACCGAGGAGAGCATTGAGTTGTACAACCAGACGCTGGAGCAGGCAAGGGCGGTTCTTGCAAGTGAAAACCCTACTGAGGAGGACGTGACAAGGGGGCTGACGCTGGTATCGGATGCGGGCGGATATCTGGTGATCAAAAGCAACAATTATCTGTTTCTGATCATCGGGGGAATCGCTGCGGTATTTCTCATACTGATCATTGTGCTGGCAGTCCTTCTTCTAAAGAAAAATTCCGGGAAGACGGAAGAGGAAAAGGCGGAGAGGAAAGAAAGCAAAAAGAAGGAAAAGAAGAAAAAGGAAAAGAAAGACATCTACGAAAGCCTGGTGGCGGAGCCGCCCTTTACGCCGGCGCCCAAGGCACAGGAGACATCTGTGTTAAGCAGCGCCATGGGATTTGACGAGGGCGCCACCATGGTCCTTGGAAATTCCATGCAGCTCGGGGGAACCATCGCCGTGCTGCGGCGGTTGAAAAACAATGAGACCATCAACATTCAAAAGCCTGTTTTCTATATCGGAAAGGACGGGCTCAAGGTAGATTACTGCATCAAGGGAAACCCGTCCATAAGCCGCAGCCATGCGGTCATTAAACAGATCGATAAGGAATTTTATCTGGAAGATTTAAAGGCGACCAACGGAACCTACCACAATGATTTGAAACTCCAGTCCTCCCAGTCGGTGAAGCTTGCAAGCGGTGACCGGATCAAACTGGCGGATGAAGAATTTGTATTCAGCATATAGGAGGGAAGGTATGACTTATGTTACATCCCATATAACGGATATCGGTACCAGCAGGAAGACCAATCAGGATGCCCTCCTTGTAAAATCCGCCAGGACTTCCCGCGGGCAGGTGCTGCTGGCGGCAGTTGCAGACGGGGTAGGGGGGCTTAGGCAGGGAGAGCTTGCAAGCAATACTATGACCCATGATCTTGCCCGTTGGTTTCAAGGAAAGCTCCCTTCCCTGATGAAGGAGGACGCCCTGATGGCAAAGGTGCAGGAAGCGTTAAGCGGGGTACTGCTGGGCACCCATCAGAAGCTGCAGGATTATATGCGCAGAAACAGCATCCAGCTGGGAACTACGGCGGCGGTTCTGTTCCTCCATGAAAATCAGTATCTGGTGCTCCATGTGGGGGATACCCGGGTGTATTGCTATGAAGGGGGAAAGATGTGCCAGCTCACCAAAGATCACACCTATGTGCAGCGGGAGATGGATGCAGGAAGGATGACCCGGCAGCAGGCGGACGCTTCCCAGCACCGGAATGTGCTGACGCAGTGCATCGGCTCTGTCCGGGAGATGACGCCGGAGGTGCATACAGGCGTCCTTGGCGAAAACGCGCTGTTCCTGATCTGCTCGGACGGTTTCCGCAACCAGATTACAGAGACGGAGCTTAAGGAGCAAATGGCGGATGCCATGATGTGTACATCCGCGGCATTTGAGAGGATACCCATAGACATGGTAAACAGGATAAAAGAGCGGGGAGAAAAAGATAATATTTCCGCCATATTCGTAAAATATACGCAGGAGAAATAAATGCTTGAGATAGGAACCGTCGTTGACGGAAAATACAAAGTTTTAAACCAGATCGGACACGGCGGCATGAGCACGGTCTATCTGGCAATGAATGAGAGGGCAAATAAGCAGTGGGCAATCAAAGAGGTCCGCAAAGAAGGGGTACAGAATTTTGAAGTGGTGCGGCAGAGCCTGACGGTTGAAATCGAAATGCTGAAAAAGATGAACCACCCCTACCTGCCCAGCATCGTGGATGTGATCGACCAGGAAGACAGCTTCTTGATCGTCATGGATTATATTGAGGGCAATACCCTTTTGCAGCTGCTCAAGGAATATGGTCCTCAGCCCCAGGATTATATCGTGGAGTGGGGCAAGCAGCTCTGTGAGGTATTAGGCTATCTCCACAGCAGGAAGCCGGCGATCATTTACCGGGATTTAAAGCCTGCCAACATCATGCTGCGCCCAAACGGCTCCATTACCTTGATTGATTTCGGCACGGCAAGGGAGTATAAAGAGGAAAACCGGGAGGACACCACCTGCCTGGGAACCTACGGCTATGCTGCGCCGGAGCAGTTTGGAGGCATGGGACAGACGGATGCAAGGACGGATATTTATTGTCTGGGCATGACATTGTATCACCTGCTGACCGGACATAATCCCTGTGAACCGCCTTACGAGTTGCAGGATATCCGGCAGATCCGGCCGGAGGTGTCCGAGGGGCTGGTGAAGATCATCTGCAAGTGCACCCAGAAGAATCCCGGGGAACGCTACCAGACCATTGAGGAATTGCTCTACGAGCTGGAGCACTACAATGAACTGGAACAGCACCACAAGCGGAACCAGATTTTCAAACTTGCCGTGTTCGCCTGCAGCCTTGCCATCACCCTGGGACTGGCGGCAGGGGCGGGAGTCAATTATTATCAGGCACAGCGCTATTCCGCCGTGAATTATGACAGCATCCTGATGGATGCGGAGAACCAGCGGGAGAGCACTTCCAGGCAGACTACTTACGAATCCGCCATCCTGCTGAAACCGGGAGACGAAAACGCTTATCTGGACTTATTGCAGAAGGAATACTTAAGCGATGACGTCCTAAGCTGTGAGGAGGATGAGCAGCTGCGCAAGATTCTGCTGACCGATGCAGGGGGCATGACCTGTGAGGAGGCGCTTAAGAAGAACAAGGAAGGCTATGCGGAATTTGCCTATCAGCTGGGAATCGCCTATTTCTATTGCTATGAGGATACGGGCAGCCGGGTGCTGGCAATCAAATGGCTGGAAGCGGCAGTAAGTTCCGGGGTTCTGGACCCCCAGCAGGAGGAACGGGCAACCCGCCTTACCAAGATCGCATCCTATTACACCATGATTGGAAAGACCTCGAAGTCGGGGGATGTGAGCGTAAGCTACAGCGATTATTTCAAGGATTTGGAGGAAGTGACCCAAGGCGATATTGCCGTAAGCGACAATATCACCACGGCGATGATTGTATACTGCGAAGCATGTACACAGATTTATAATCACGCCAAGCATTTTAAAGATGCGGGAATCGGCAAAGAAGAGATGGAAGCTTTGCTTTACAAGATTGAGAAGACCCTTGAAGAAAATATAAAAGACCAGATAGCAGCAGGGGACGAGCGGAACCAGAGCTTGTATGAACAGACGGCAGCCGCACTGTCCTACGCCCATACGGCAATTCAAAATGCATTTGGGCAGCTGCAGTAAGAAAATGGAGTAAAGTGATGGCAGATGCAAATCTGAAATTTGCATCGCCCCGTCGCGTAAACGCTCCGGAATGGAGATGAAATGAGTGATTTGGCTTATTCTGCTGAAAAAATAGAGATGATGAGGCAGCAGATTCAGTTTTATGAGATATCCTTCCGGGTATGCTTAGCGGGCGCTGTATTTTTTGCAATACTGACCGTATTCATTTATTTTTCATTGGATATCGGGAAAGTGTTCGGCAGGCTCACCGGAATTTACAAAAATAAAGAACTGGTCCGCATCCACCAAAGCAACATGCTCTCGGGCAAGATTGCGGGGGTGTATGGACAAAAAAAGGCATTGGTCTACCAGTATGGTGAAGAGGAGACCGAAAAGCTGAGCCAGCAGGAGGAAGCAACGGTGCCGTTAGCGCCGGCGCCTGAAACCTGCGGGACGGCGGATACCGATTTTCAGATTGTGGAGGATGTCCTGGAAGGGCAGCCGAAGCAGTGGATCGACTAACATTGCTATGTAAGATTTATTTTACATAAATACAAAAGAAAGGAGCAGAACAATGGCAAACATCGGAACAGGAGTAGTAGGTGTGACAGATGGAATGGTAGGCGTATGCGAGGATCTGCAGCAGCAGTCCGTAAAGATCCAGGGCTATATCGAAGAACTGGAAGCCTTAAAGAACCAGCTGCCCAACGACTGGGAGGGTGAAGATTTAGAAACCCTTCTGACGGAATTTGCAGGCTTTAAGTCAAAGCTGGATGAACTTCCGGTCATCATCAAATCCATTGCAGACTGGGGATTCTCGGCACACGAGGCATACACAGCCCATGCAAAGGAAGTATCATCAGCAATCACTGCAATTTTGCAGTAGCAGGCAGATCCGGTATGTTTTGCAGGCCGGAATATTACACTAATGGTTGTTAAACATAACCATTGGCATTGACAAGGAGGTGAAAAGATGAGTAATCTGTTTACAGACAATGGTTCACTGGACGCAAAGGGGCGCAGATTTAACGAGTATGCAGCAGACTTGACCCAGCTGCTTTCCGATATCAGCGGCAACATCGACCAGATCGCAGCAGGCGAGCTGAAAGGAACGGCAGTGGATTCTCTCCGCCAGAGCTATGAGGAAATCAGGGCGGGAATCGAGAACCATATTAAAAGAATCGACAGTCTCGGAACAGTCGTATCCCAGACCGCACAGGGCAGGAGCAACCTCGACAGCGAGGTATCCGCAGCAGCGCGGGGAACGGCAGTCTGAGAAGACAGACATTGATGAGCCATGCGGCAGGGAAGCCTGCTGCATGGACATCCTAAATCAAAGCGGAGGATTATTATGGGAGGACAGATATATACAAACAGCGACGGGCTGGTGTCGGCGTCAAATGATTTCATTTCGGCAGCAGGCAAGATAGGAACGGTAAAGGAAACATTTAACACGGCATTAAATGGATTTATGGAAGATATGCAGGGAGGTGCGGTGACGCCTTTGCATAATTGTACGGTACAGATGAATGGGGAATTGTTTGTGGCAAATGACAGATTCAGCGCCATATCGGAACTGCTGATGAATCTTTTGTACGCCAGAAGCGGTATGGACAATAACCTGGGGCTTAATGCTGCAGGAAAAATACAGGAGCCTGCTGGTACGAGGCTGATAAGGGAAGGCATTGGGGAAGCTGCCAGGGTATTAAAAGAGGGAGTGGAATAAGCAGAGTACCCTTGGAAAATAGGATGGAGAGAGGAGGGAATATGGATGCCGTGTTATTGCAGGGAAATTCAAATGTACAGAAATGATATCGTAAAATTGAAAAGGGCATATGATTTAAATATGCGCATGAACGATACGAATGACTTTCTGGAAGATGAAGTACGGTTGATTAGGTGCAGGGAATGTGCCGCCTACGAAGCAAACAATCTAGATGAGATCGAGACAGCGGTTGACGTGTTGGACGATGAACTCAGACCTAAAAGGAACCAATTGGGTTCTGCGATCATAAGCAAAATGAATGAGGCGCAGTGCAAGATGCTGGATTATTATGCAAGGGACAAGCGCCATCATGAAAAAGAAGAATGGCTTAAGAGTCATAGCCAGTCAGAGGAAGAGGCATAAGGTTAGCGTAAAACGTTTCAGAATGGAGGAGAAAATGGGGAATGCGGGAAACCAGGTCAGGATGAACCTGGACAGAATGAAGGAAGCGATGGAAACATGCGAAGCAACGGCAATTGCGGCGGAAGAGGTCATAGGGGACTTAAAGACGACCATGACAGGTCTTGAAGATAACTATATGGGCGAAGACGCAGATACCCTGCAGGTGCAGATGAAAAATTACTTGGACGGCAGGATGAGCGAAATCTGCTTAAATGCAGGTAAAATGAAACAGGCACTCGAAGAGGGGCTGGAAAAAGCCAGATTCTGCAAGAATTATTGCCAGCACTTTGTGGATGCTTTGGGAGGCGGAGCAAATCAGGCGGTAAGTGACAACAGGGAGATCCCGGGCAGTTTGTTCTGCGATTATGATGCAGTGGCGGGACTGATGGCGATGTGTACCAAGGCAGGGGATTTGACGGAAGAGATCCGGCAGTCGACTTATGACATAGAAAGGATACTTGACCTGGAAATCGTGTCCTTCAATGTGGAGTCTTATACATGCGCAGTGCGGACGGAGTGCAACAAGATCGACAGGCTGGATGCGCACAGAAGGAATCTGGAGAACTATGCATCCTTTGTGGAGACAACGGATATGGAGCTTGCAGGGGCGCTGGCAAGAATCTATGATACCTTTACAATCCAGGAGCCGGTGGAGAGAAGGAAGCTGGATTATGGGAAGATCGATGTGAAAGTAAAGAAGATGCAGCCGTGGGGAAAAATCAGGGAAGACCTGATTGCACAATACGGGGAAGAAATCGTCAAGGAATGGGGAGAAGTGACGCTGGTCGAAATGATGGAGAAGATGCACGGGCTCCCGGTAGGATATGCGGATGAAGAAACAATCAATATGCTGGGACTGTGCCAGACAGAGGAGGACAGGATATTTGTGGGATTGCTGATGCAGGGGAAATATGATGAGGCATTTGCGCTGGCGCCTGGTGAGCTGTCACTCGAAGTAAGTTACATACTGGCGGATTACGCGGCACATCTGATCAGGTATGACAGGAGGGGCAGATACCGGGAAGGAGAAGAAGAGTTTACAGCTTTCAATAATGCAGTGCTGGCAGCGGACACATACATATGCTATATGCAAAATGGAACCTGGGTACAGGGAGACCGTCAATACAGGGATGAATATCAGAATATGCTGATTCAGGGCAGTGCCCTCCTGCTTCAGGGGGAGGCAGTCAGGCTTTCCGTACAGAATCCGAATGAAGAAGATTATGATAAGTCATATTATCTGTCCTGCTTTTCCTCCCATGCAATCTGGTGCACACAGGATGACGTGACTGCTATGCTGCATAGAAGTGGGGAGGACATCTGGTATAAATTTAAAGATATGCATTTTAATGCGAACCGGACGATTCAATTTACCATCAACCATTCTTCACCAACGGGAGGAACTAATATAGATGAAGCAGTAACAATAAGCTGGATGGCTACCAGTGATGATGTGCTGCTGGTTCATGACCAGGCGGAGCTTAGAAGGGCGAAGGAAGAGAGGGAGAATCTTATAAATAACTATATTTACAACCTCTGTAAGGATGGCGGGCTGAGCGTAATGTCGGTCTATGCGCCCATGGCGGCAGTGGCGTTAAGTCTTCTATCCATGACATTGGAAGAAAGTGTGGGAACCATTTCTGGTGCATCAGCTTTCATGAGTGACAATCTGCAGAAAGCAGCTTTCGGGGCAGGGAATGCATTTGCAAAGGACACGATTAATACTATTGTAAATCTTCATCAGGCAGTAGGAAGGATGGATGCACTGAACAGGGATAAGTTGATGGAGATGGTGGGCAATGGAGCTTACTATGAAACGGAAGAAGGCGGAACATTAAAAGAATCTGACTATAACATTGCATTTGTCGGCATTTATAACCCTGATGCGCTGCGGGCGATTGACTATTGGTCTCGACATGGTGCTTTAGAGTGGTCAGAATATAATGATGGCGAGATGGAATCTATGATCGAAATTTTGGATAATCGTATAAGGGATGCAGGTAATATTAGAGAAAAAGAAATGTGGAACTCGTGTAGGGATATGCTTACGGGGGGGATTATAATTTCAGAAAAAAATTGCGATATGGAATACTTCAATGATTTAATAACAGAAGTTGATGGAATAGGTATAACTGTAAAATTAGGCTTAAAGAATAGTGATAATGAAGGAAGAACAGAAAAAAATGAAGAGCAGATGATTGAAAGAGTGGAAAATACGAAAGTAAGAGATGCGAGCAGTGTGAAAAGCTTAAAGACGCAGTTCAAGGAGTTTATATGGGATGAGCAGGGGGTTGTCGAAGAACTTACTGGCGAGGAGGAAAAATAGTGAAGAGGAAAGTAGCCGTTATTATATTCAGCATGCTTATAATTATAGGTATGATTGCAATTGCAGGCATTGCGGATGTATTAAGTACTAGGTTGGAAACTGAGGAAGAAATTGTTCCGACTGAATTTGAAAAGATACGTTGCATAGAAAATCTTTCTTTCATAGAGGCTGGTGTCAGGACAGAAGGAAGCCTGTGTCTGATAGCGCCTGAAGGAGAACCGCTGATTTTCTATCAGGTTATTCTTAATGAGTACATATACTGCCGGAAAATAAAGGGAAAAAGATATCCGCTGCCGGAAGGAAATGGGATTGACGATTATATAGACGTATTTGATGAGGATATCCTGGAACTGTATAATTTTAGGACTGGAGAGGTGGAGAAGACGCTGGATCTTGTCACCATAGCAGAAGAAAATACGCCGGGAAGACAGTTCAGCTCGTGGGACATTATTTACGGAAAGGTTGTAGATGGCAGACGCTGCATAGGATGGAAGGTCTATGCAATAGATGATCCATATAATTACAGGACGATGCGGGCTACCACGTATGACTTGGATGCGGACAAGGTGGTGAGGGATGTCAATTTGATACCTTCACGCAAATATACAGAGGAGGAAGTAGAATATTACAAATCCATTTTTATTCTTGCGGACCAGCGATGCAATTTCCTTGAATGCAATAATCTGGTCGGGGAATCAACCAAAACTCCGATTGAAGAGGGAGGCATAGATATTAGATATGTTAATAGCTGGAGGGATGGAATCATAGAGGTGGAAATGCTTGTGGAGATGCTTCCCCGAAATAATGCAAAGCTGTATGCAGAATTTCCGGAACTGAAGGGTTATAATGGGAAGGAAGGGGATAGGGTAAAATTGTTTTTTGCAGGCTATCCGAGTGCAGAAGAGATCATAGAGATGCTGATAGAGGATGGGGCAGAATTGACTTATGAAGGATGTATAATGCTCCGAGGTGGTTCCATAGACGGAAAAAGGCATCAGATTTCAAGTGTAAATGATTACATTAAATGGCGTGACTGGGAACAAGTTGACCCGGAATTGGATAAATAATGTGCAAGTCCTGACAGAGACAGATATGCCTAAATTTCTCTAGGCTTTGGTGGCTGATGCGGACGCTTTACGATGCGGAGAAAGAAATCATAAGACCTAATTCATGGAATTTATAGCGTATGAACAAGGCATGTGTAAAGAAACTCATTGATTTAGGGGGAATGAAATGAAAAAAATAATATTCAGCACGTTTATAATCATAGGTATGATTGCAATTGCAGGCATTGCGGATGTATTAAGTACCAGCATGGAAACCGAGGAAGAAATTGTTCCGACTGCATTTGAAAAAGTATATGGCAAAGAGCAGCTTGCGCTCATAGAAGCCGGAGAGGTGACAGAAGGAAGTCTCTGCCTAGTGGAACCGAAGGGAATAACATTATATTTTTATAATATAATCCTTGATGACTATATTTATTTCCGGAAGATAAAAGGAGAGAGATATCCGCTGGCAGAGGGGGAGACAAGATTTGACCGTATAGAAAAATATAATGAAGATATTATTGAACTTTATAATTTCAAGACTGGTGAGACAGAGAAGACGATTGATTTTGCAGCCATAGCCGAGGAGAATACGCCGGGGAAACAGTTCAAGCGTTTCATCGAAGCGGAAGTCATAGACGGAAAGCCGTATCTGCAATGGAAGGTCTATCCGGTAGAAGAACCACACAATGTGGAACGCGCTGAGATTATCACGTATGATCTTAACGAAGAGAGGGTAGTGGATTATATCGATATATCACCACCGTCTCAGTATACCGAGGAAGAAAAGAGATACTATAAGTCCTTCTATTTGATTGATGATAGCTGGTGTAATTTCCTTGAGATTAACGGATTTATCAGGGAGTCGATTGATAAAAAAGGCATATATGTAGACTATACTGACAGCTGGCGGGATGGAGTCATAATAGTGGAGATGCCGGCATCCATGCTGCCGGAAAATAATGTTAAGCTTTATGCGGAGTTCCCCCGGCTAAAAGAGTATGACATAAAAGCAGGAGACTGTGTGAGGCTCTTTTTTGCGGGCTATCCTGATGCGGAAGAGATTATGGGGATGTTAATGGAGGATGGGACAGAACTGACATATGAAGGATGTATATTGGATAGTGTATTGTCTATAGATGGAAAGGAACATGAGGTTTCAAATATGGATGAATATATCAAATGGTGTAACTGGAAGCTGGTCAACCGGAACTTGGAGTCAAAGCAGTATACCGAATAGAGCGATAAAATAAATATGATGAAGGAGGAAGATAATGGAACAGCTTTTTAAAGATTTAAAGGCTTATGAAAAAGGGAAAAGGTGGATGTGGTTCGAGCTGTTTATTCGCCAGCCAGTCAGCCTGTGCGGTTTGGCATATTTCCTTGTAAGCAGCTTATTGGCAGGAGACCAGGCAGTGAGGAGCTGGCTGATGATAATTATTTTGTCTGCATGGATAGTCCTGGCAGTTATGACACTTGCGAGAAATAGATACAGTTATCCCAGCTGGATTGCGCTGCTGGTCCTGCAGACAATAGCGAGCGTCATGAATACGGAGATATCCTTTTGGAGCGTGCTGATTCAGGAAATCATACTGGCGCTGCTGATATTGTATTACAACAAAAGAAAAGATTTCTTTTATAAAGAGGTTTCTGATGCAGAGACCGGCGCAAATGGCAGGAAATGGGAAATAGAATTGGTTGTGCTCATTCATTTGATATTGGCATTTTGTCTGCATTATTCACTAGGCAGCATGTTAAGGATCAGAAGCATGACGATATACGGAAATGAACGGCTGGCGCTCCAGGGATGGTTCCTATATGGAGGAGGTCTGTATCTGGCTTTGGGATGGGAAAAAATAACCCGGAAAAGATGGTGGCGGATAGCTCTGGGTGCGGCAGGAATGGGAATAGCAGCGGCTGCAGCAAGAGCTGTGCTGGACTATAATCTTAACATGATGGTATTGGATAGCGCGGACCGCAATGGGACGATGAGGACTTCTTTGCTGATTACAGGAGTTTTCTGTCTGATTTTGATAATGATCTTATTTATGATATTTACCAAGGAAAGAAAATTTCCGTTAAAGGAAGCATGGATACCGATGGCGGTAATGGCATTCATTGCGATTTTCTAT
>BLLW01000098.1 GCA_011959285.1 Lachnospiraceae bacterium
TATCACTTTTGCGCCCTTAACTTCTATATTTAATGTTTACAAGTCTCAAAGGTGGTGCTATACTGAAACAGTTTGAAATGTAATAAAGACAATATTTGAATTAGCGCAGAAATGAGGAGAAACATGAATCAAAAACGAGAAGATGTAAGAAATATAGCAATCATTGCTCATGTTGACCACGGAAAAACGACTCTGGTGGACGAGCTTCTTAAGCAAAGCGGTGTTTTTCGCGAAAATCAGACAGTTGCAGAACGTGTCATGGATTCCAACGATATCGAACGTGAAAGAGGCATCACGATTCTTTCTAAAAATACAGCTGTAACCTACAAAGATACTAAAATCAACATTATTGACACCCCCGGACATGCGGATTTCGGCGGAGAAGTGGAGCGTGTCCTGAAAATGGTAAACGGTGTCATTTTGGTAGTAGACGCTTTTGAAGGCGCCATGCCCCAAACCAAGTTTGTGTTAAGGAAAGCACTTGAATTGAAGCTTCCTGTTATCGTGTGTGTAAATAAAATCGACAGACCGGAAGCCCGTCCCGACGAAGTCGTGGATGAAGTGCTAGAACTCTTTCTTGAACTGGACGCAGACGAGGCGCAGCTTGATTGTCCTTTTGTGTTTGCTTCCGCCAAGACAGGCACCGCCAGCCTTGACGCAAGTGAACCTGGCACCAATATGATTCCATTGTTTGAAACGATTCTTGACTATATTCCCGCACCTATGGGTGACCCGGACGCTGGCACGCAAGTGCTGATCAGTACCATCGACTACAATGAGTATGTGGGAAGAATCGGCGTAGGCAAAGTAGACAATGGATCCATTAAAGTCAATCAAGAAGTTGTCATCGTCAACCATCACGATCCTGACAAATCAAGAAAAGTAAAAGTCAGCAAGCTTTACGAATTTGACGGCTTAAATAAAGTAGAAGTCACACAGGCAGGAATTGGTTCTATCGTTGCGATTTCTGGTATATCCGACATTCATATCGGCGATACTCTCTGCTCTCCTGAAAATCCTTCCCCCATTCCTTTTCAGAAGATTTCAGAGCCCACCATTGCCATGCATTTCATCGTAAATGACTCTCCTCTTGCTGGACAAGAAGGCAAGTATGTGACAAGTCGTCACTTAAGAGACCGATTATTCCGTGAACTTAATACGGATGTCTCTCTCAGGGTAGAAGAAACCGATACTACGGAAGCCTTCAAGGTGTCGGGAAGAGGTGAACTGCATCTATCTGTACTGATTGAAAATATGCGCAGAGAAGGCTACGAATTTGCTGTAAGCAAAGCAGAAGTTCTCTACAAAGCAGATGAAAATGGAAAGAAATTAGAACCCATGGAGCTTTGTTATATTGATGTGCCTGAAGAATTCTCCGGCTCCGTCATTGAAAAATTAAGCCAAAGAAAGGGAGAATTGCAGAATATGGGGGCTGCCTCCGGCGGATATACACGTCTGACCTTTTCCATTCCTTCCAGAGGTTTAATTGGTTATCGGGGTGAATTTATGACTGATACCAAAGGGAACGGAATCATGAACAGCATTTTTGACGGTTATGGACCTTATAAAGGCGATATCCAATACCGCAAACAAGGCTCTTTGATTGCATTTGAAGCTGGAGAGGCAATCACATATGGCTTATATAATGCACAAGAGCGCGGAACCCTCTTTATCGGTCCCGGTGAAAAGGTTTATTCCGGCATGATTGTAGGGCAGAATGGCAAGGGAGAAGACATTGAACTGAATGTGTGCAAAAAGAAACAGCTCACCAATACGCGTTCCTCCAGCGCCGATGAAGCCCTGCGTCTGACGCCTCCAAAGATTTTAAGCCTGGAGCAGGCTCTTGAATTTATCGATACAGATGAACTTTTAGAAGTCACCCCAAATTCACTTAGAATCCGCAAGAAAATTCTCGACCCGACCATGAGAAAACGCGCCGCAATGCGCTCTGCTTCTCTTTCACAGAATAACTAAATAATTAAATCAAAATTTAACTCCGGTCAACAAGTTGACCGGAGTCTATTTTTATCCAATATGCAGAAGATGAGTGGCAATCTGGAAATAAACCAGAAGTGATAACACATCCACGATTGTTGTGATAAAAGGACTTGCCATGACTGCCGGATCGAACCCGATTTTCTTTGCCAGCATAGGCAGCATACATCCCACAGCCTTTGCAATCATAATGGCAGCAACTAAAGTCAGGCATACCACAAGTGCAACCATGATCTCTACTCGATCCAATAAAAGCAATTTACAAAAATTAGCTGCCGCCAAGGTAATACCGCAAAGCACTGCCACACGTATTTCTTTCCATAACACTCGTAATGCATCATTAAATTCTATTTCATTGAGGGACAATCCGCGGATAATCGTAACGCTTGCCTGTCCGCCGGCATTTCCTCCCGTATCCATCAACATAGGAATATATGCAATCAACACACCGTACGCCATCAAGGCATCCTCAAAGGTGGTAAGTACACTTCCTGTCAAGGTGGCTGAGATCATTAGCAAGAGCAGCCATGGCATACGTTTCTTCCAAGTTTCAATAACGCTCGTTTTCATATATGGCTTGTCCGACGGCACAATAGCAGCCATCTTTTCCATATCTTCTGTCGCCTCTTCCTGGAGAATGTCCACGATATCATCTACCGTAATGATTCCCACCAGACGATTTTCATTATCCACCACAGGCATGGCTGTAAAGTCATACTTCTGGAACTGTCTTGCAACCTCTTCCTGATCCATCAGCGTATTAATATAAATGACATTCTCATGCATGATATCCCCTATCACAGCATCCCCAGGGCTAATCAGAAGATACCGCAGCGCTACCGTCCCTACTAAGGTTCTTTTGGCATCCAGCACATAACAGATATTAATCGTCTCACTGTCCACGCCTACCTTTCTGATTCGTGCAACAGCATCCTCCACCGTCATATTTTCCTTTAAATCCACGTATTCCACCGTCATGATACTCCCGGCAGAGTCTTCCGGGTACCGGAGCAGATGGTTGATATCCCGCCTAGTATCCGGGTTTGCATTTGCAAGCAGTTTCTTTACCACATTGGCAGGCATCTCTTCCAAAAGGTCTGTTGCATCGTCCGCCATCAGGTTATTGATGATTCCTGCTGCATCCTTTTCTGACAGACTGGTGATGATAAACTGCTGGCTGTCCACTTCCAGATAAGAAAACACATCTGCCGCCATATTTTTAGGCAGAATGCGGAAAATTTTAAGCAGTTCCTCCTCATCCAACTCTTCCATAATCACAGCAATATCCGCCGTGTTCATTTCTGCCATCTTCTGACGGAGTCTGGTGTACTGCTTTGTTTCCAATAGTTCCTTAACTACATCAAAATCCTTAATCTCTTCCATAGCATTTCTCCTTGATATGTGATTTTTATGCCCCGTTCATGAGGAGGGATATCGGTACTGCTGCCCGCTGTACTCTTCTTCATAAAAACCACCACCTTTCTCGAAAATGCTTTTCTATTTCTACCATCTTTTACTTTAGCCCAAGGGCTTTACTTTGTCAACATATAAAACGCATGTTATTTTCCGCCATTTATGCAATGTCCATATCATAGCCTGTGCCTATTATATTCATCTTTGCCCTTGCAGCAGTTGCTTCCGTCAATGCGCTCGATATTTCTGTCCTTTCCTCTTCCGGTATACGAATATCAAATTCTACTTTTTCCGCATACCTAGACTGTGCTATATTGATCTTTCTGCTCCCCAGCAGGTATTGGACCTTCCCTACATCTGTATAATCTATTTCAATGGTCATTTCTGTTTTATAGCGCATAATACCGATTCCGGCATTTTCAATTGCTTCTCTGGCTGCCTGTGTATAGGCTCTCACCAGTCCTCCTGTTCCGAGAAGGGTTCCTCCAAAATACCGGGTCACTACCGCCGCCACATTGGTTACATCAGCCCCCAGCAGCACTTCAAGAATCGGTTTTCCCGCTGTTCCGCTTGGCTCCCCGTCATCGCTGCATCTTGTCACTTCCTTGTTTCTTCCTATTATAAATGCAGTACAATGATGCCTTGCATCATAATACTTTTTCCTTATAGACTCAATAAAGGAAACTGCCTCCGCCTCCGATGATACAGGCGCTATGTTGGCAATGAAACGTGATTTCTTTTCCTCATATTCCCCAGTTCCTTCTTGGTATACCACTCGATACGGCATGCGCTCCGCCCTGCACTCCTCCACGCTCTACATTCCTCCTATTAGCAAATCATTCCAGTTAATAATTTATCTTTTCTATGACTTGAAGTTTATCATATATGGGAATAAAATTATAGTTGAATGTGAATAATTCTTAATAAAGCATAAAAAAACTTTATTTCACTCCCACATTTTGGTATACTTTAAGTATTGCAGTTTTATATTTGATTTCAATCTATACGGAGGAATATAAATGAATTACAGCAAAAGAGGGATTCGTGCCAAGCAAAAATCCCTGCATACCAAGTCGACGAAGCTTGGAAAGAAACTACTTCTGGCAATTTTAAATCTTTCCCTGCTCTTCATTCTGTCAGTAGGCATTATCACCATCAGTATGGGCTTTGGTGTTTTTAAGGGCATTATCGACTCTGCACCCAGCATTGAAAACGTACAGGTCACGCCTACCGGATTCACTACTTTTGTATATGATCTGGAAGGGCAGCAGATTGCCAAGCTGATCTCTCAGAATTCCAACAGAATTCCGGTCACCCAGGAAATGATTCCTGAAGATCTTGCCCATGCATTTGTCGCTATAGAGGATGAACGTTTCTATGAGCACAACGGTATTGATATTAAAGGTATTTTCAGAGCTGCCTATGTAGGTATTACCCATGGCTTTCACTTTTCAGAAGGCGCAAGTACCATTACACAACAGCTTTTAAAGAATAATGTTTTTACTGATTGGACAAGTGAAAAAGGATTTGCAGATAGTATGAAGCGTAAAATCCAGGAGCAGTATCTTGCCATTGAGCTGACTAAGACCATGTCCAAGGATGACGTCCTGCTCAATTATATGAACACCATCAACTTGGGACAAAATACATTAGGCGTTGAAGCTGCTTCCCGCCGTTATTTCAACAAATCAGTAAATAAATTAACTCTCTCTGAATGTGCCGTTATTGCTGCCATTACACAAAATCCATCAAGATACAACCCTATTTCTCATCCCGAGGATAATGCCGAAAGACGTGCAAAAGTCCTTAACCATATGCTGGAACAGGGTTATATCACACAGGCAGAATATGATACCGCCATGGCTGACGATGTTTACTCACGCATTCAGATTGTCAATGAAGAAGTTGAGGATTCTTTGGTTAATACATATTTTGTTGACGCATTAACCGATGATGTTATGAACGATCTTCTGGCTGCCGGATATAATGAGACGCAGGCATTCACCCTGCTTTATAGCGGCGGTCTGGAGATTTATTCCACACAAGATCCCCATATTCAAGCCATCTGCGACGAAGTTTTTTCCAATGAAGAAAATTATCCAGCTAACACCAGGTGGTATTTAAATTATGCCTTGACTGTCAAAAAGGCAAACGGGGAGTTTGAGAATCACAGTACAGAAATGTTCCGTGCCCATTATAGGGAAGAGAATCCTTCCTTTAATTTGATTTACGATTCACAAGAAGATGCTTATGCACAGATTGAGGATTATAAGAGCATCGTTGTGGGACCTGGTGAAGAGGTATTTAGTGAAAGCGTCACTTTGACGCCCCAGCCGCAGGTATCCATTACAGTAGAAGATCAACACACCGGATATGTTGTAGCCATGGTAGGCGGCAGAGGTCCCAAGGAAGGCAGTAAAACCTTAAACCGTGCTACTGATACGAAGCGGCAGCCTGGTTCTACTTTTAAGATTGTTGCCGCCTATGCTCCTGCTCTTGACAGCGCAGGACTGACCCTTGCCACCGTTCTGAATGATGCACCATTTAATTATGCCAGCGGCAGACCTGTCAGCAACTGGTGGGGCGGCGAATACAGGGGGCTTAATTCCCTCCGCCAAGGTATCATTGACTCCATGAATATCATTGCCGTTAAGACGCTTACCATCATAACGCCCCAGCTGGGTTTTGACTATGTAAAGAACTTTGGTTTTACTACCGTTGTAGACCGCAAGGAAATCGTTGTTAATGGTGAAACCCAGATTTTTTCCGATATTCAGCAATCCTTAGCCTTGGGCGGACTGACAGACGGCGTTACAAACGAAGAATTGAATGCTGCTTACGCTACCATTGCCAATGGCGGAACTTACATTAAGCCAAAGCTTTATACAAAAGTTATCGATCACGACGGCAATGTCATCTTAGACAACACAGCGCCTGATTCTAAACAGGTCATCAAGGAAACGACTGCATGGCTATTGACAGATGCCATGATGGATGTAGTGACACAGGGTACCGGTGGTTCCGTCAATTTTGGTAATATGTCTATCGCAGGAAAGACAGGTACCACTTCCGATTACAATGATATCTGGTTTTCTGGTTATACACCTTACTATACAGCTACCACCTGGGCAGGATATGATAACAATACCAAACTGCGCAAGGGCGACGAAAGAAATGTTGCCAAAAAGCTTTGGCGTGCCGTTATGTCCAAAATACATGAGGATCTCCCCAGCGAATCCTTCCCCATGCCTTCCAGCGGTATCGTTCAGGCAACCGTATGCGCCCGCTCCGGCAAGCTCCCCATTGCAGGGCTATGTGACGGAACTTTGCGGACAGAATATTTTGCAGAAGGTACGGTACCTACCGAGAGCTGTGATGTCCACTACCAGGGGCTGATTTGTCAGTACACCAACCTGCCTTCCTGTGAACAATGCCCCTTCGGTGTTCCCGGCGTATTGGAATTGACTCCAGTTGAGCACCCGCTTTTGCAGCAGGGCTCTTCTGTGATGCAGCAGGTGACAAATGAAGACGGAAGCGTATCAACCATTGCCGTTCCTCAAAATCAGACAGGTTTCTGCCCGCACAACGCTGAATTTATGACCCAGCCGGGTATAGAAGCAATTATAGAGCAGCAACGCGCTGAAATTGCAGCGGCACAGGCTCTGTTGCAGCAGCAGGCTGCTGAAGCCGCCGCTATCGCAGCAGGGCAGCAGCCTCCTGCTTCGCCTCCGGACGATGGCAACGGAGTTCCAGCTCAATAATAACAAACGCTTCGCGGTAAGCGTTTGTTATAAAAGAGACGGTGCACAGTAAACAAGATGTGCACCGTCTCTTTGCTTATCTAAGCTCTATTCCTTCTGACTACGGAAGGTAATTTCTCCCGTCTCATCATTCATCGCTTCTACAATGGCAAGTGATTCTACTCGGACTCCCTTGTTTCTCAAGGTCCTCCCGCCTTCCTGAAATCCCTTTTCAATGGCAATTCCCACGCCCTCCACCGTTGCTCCTGCATTTTCCACCAAATCAATCAGTCCCGCCACAGCACATCCATTTGCAAGGAAATCATCTATAATCAATACATGATCGTCTGCACCCAGATACTTTTTTGATACGATGACATCATACACCCGTTTATGAGTAAAGGACTCTATTCTGGTCACATACTGCTCACCATCCAGATTGATACTCTGTGACTTCTTGGCAAACACCACTGGTACATGAAAGTACTGCGCAGCAATGCAGGCAATACCGATTCCCGACGCTTCTATTGTCAAAATCTTATTAATTTGCTCGCTTGGAAAAAGCCGTCTCAATTCCTTTCCCATCTCATTGAACAAATCCACATCCATCTGATGATTCAAAAATCCATCCACCTTAAGTACATTACCTGGCTTCACGATCCCGTCTCTGCGAATCCTTTCTTCTAAAAGCTGCATCACACGCTCCTCCTATGTTCGTATATAAAGTATATTTACTATGCTTCTTCTACCTGTATCAACTTCTTTTTACTCCATTTTCCAGATACATAACGGATAAATGAAATCAGATAATTGGATGCCCACCCCATGGGAACTGCAAACCATACACCCTGAACACCGATTATCGGCGCCAGCGTAAATGCCGCTATCACTCGTATTCCTAAATTGATGAGATTTGCAAGTGTAAATACTACCACGTCCCCTGCCCCTCTCAAAACGCCGTCCGTAATTGACTTAAGTCCAATAAATACAAAGAAAAAAGCAATAAATGACAAGTAGGAATTTCCAGTTTCAAACGCTGCCTGATCACTTCCCGCTTCCAGGAAGGCACGTATAATGCTCCCATGGAACAAGGAAAGTATCACGCAGATTACCACTGCAAAGGCAGCTACCATCCTGACGGCTGCAAAATACCCTTTTTTCACCCGCTCAGGCGCTCCTGCCCCCAGGTTCTGCGCGGTAAAGGTTGAAACTGCATTGCCCGAAGCGATCATCGGCACAATGCAAATGGACTCTATCCTCATACCTGCCGTATATCCTGCCAGCACAGATGAGCCAAAGCCATTGACTACAGACTGCACCAGCAGCATTCCAATCGATACGATTGACTGCTGCAGCATAGAGGGAATTGCAACTTTAATCATACTTCCCAACATATACATATCATACAACGGCTGCCTGCACTTTTTTTCTCCCTTATCCTCATCAACGTTGCTCTGGGAAATCTGTTTCCCTGCCTCCCCTTCCTTGTTTTCATATTGCTTCAAGGTACGCACCAAAAGGCAAAAAGAAATAACCGCTGAAAGCCCTTGGGCAAATACTGTCGCCACCGCCGCACCTGCAACTCCAAATCCAAAACCGCCTACTAAAATCAAGTCCAACACAATATTCAAAAGTGACGAGAAAATCAACAAATACAATGGCGTTTTGGAATTTCCAAGCGCATTAAAAATTGAAGATAAAATATTATACATGAATAGGAAAGGAAGTCCCAAAAAATAAATCTTCAGATATAGTATCGCATCTTCCATGATATTTCCCGGCGTATTTAAAGCTGTCAATATACTTCTGCTGAAGATTAGCCCAAATCCCCCCAATACTATGCTTACCGCAAAAAAAGTGATAAGCGCTGTGAACACCGAAGTCTTCATTTTTTTGTAAAGAGTTGCGCCTAGATATTGGGATGTAATCACAGATGCGCCAATTCCGCCCCCTATGGCAATCATGATAAAAACCGTCGTCAGTGAATAAGACGCTCCCACCGCCGCAAGCGCCTCCTCCCCCACGAACTGCCCTACAATAATAGAATCCACTGTGGAATAAAACTGTTGGAACAGATTTCCCAAAATCATGGGAAGTGCAAAAAAGAATAATGACTTACCGGGGCTGTCGGTAAGCATACTGTATTTTTTCATAACCTTTAACCTGCCGTTCTCATTTGATATACAATAGATTCCCCAATATTGTCCCCAGAAAATGGGTATGTATGAACTGATCGTATTCCTCCCAGCTTATATAATATTTCACACCCCAGGAAGAAATGCTCATATAGATCCCATCATGCTCCTTAAAAATTCCTGTCACCACAACATAGTGAGCGGAAACTGTGCATGCCTTGCTATACCCATCTTTCTCTTTTTTATAAAAAGTAATCCCCTGTTTCTTATCCTTCTTAAAAATCATAAGAGGAATGCATAAAATAACCGGAATATCCTTCCTAAGCATCTCCTCCATCCTGCAATACATTCTTCTGCCGCTAAATCCCCATTTCGCACGCAGCTTCCAGCCTTCTGCTTTTGCCATACGGTTGAACCTGCTCTGCAGCTTAAAGCCGCTCAATCCATTCCTTGTCCTTGCAGACAGACCGCCAAGAAATGCATACCTGTCATCAAAATAATCTTTATACTCCTTTTCCGCCAGAACACGGTTTACATAACATTCACTTCCTTTGAAGCGATACTGACTGTTCCGCCCCGCCACATATAAGAGCAGGTCGCCAAAAGCTACAATCCCACATCCCATACGCCTCTTGCGCACCTCCTCCGGATCTGCAGATGCATCTGAAAAAAAGCCCTGATCGCCGCCATACGTGATGATTCCGCTTTTGTTCCGCTTTACCCTGATGTACTCTCCCCCAAGTCCTGTCATATACACCTCATTCACAAATCTTGTATAGATATGTTCTTCATTATAACAATTATGAACCAGAATTTCCAGCGTTACTACAAAACTAACGTGATACTAAAAATCCTTATCACTTATAATGAAAAGGGCATTTAGCTTCGTTCCAGTCGTACTGTTCCAATACTAAATGCCCTTAGCATCATAGATATAAGCAAAAACGTCCTAACTATTTAAATTTTTTGCTTTTTATTATGGCTGTTTCAAAATCAGCTGCATAAGTTCTTTTAAACGACCAACGTTTTTAAAAATATGCGCAGGATATGCCTCCGCAAAATGCTCTTCCATAGAAGTGTAAATACAGTCCCAAAGTTCTTGGAACAAAAGTGGAACTATATTATTAAAATGCTCCTCACTTAAATATTGTGTGTCAAATCCTTCCATATTTTTTACCTTACCGAGAACCAAATGTAACAAAAATCTATTACCATGCACAAGCACTAACCGCTTTCGCCCCGATGATCCACATTCATTTTGTTTTATACATTTTTCAACAGCCCTAAGAACTTGAACACCATTATATAGAGAAAAACTATTCGTTGCCCCATTAAATAATTGCTGATATGGAGTTTTTTTAATATCTTCAGTTAATGCACCTACATTTCTCTTTGCAAGCGCGACTATTGATAAATCTGACAACAGACATGCTTGTGAAATTATTGTCTCATCCAAAGATATTTGGCGGCTTGGATCGTCTATTTTTGCACCAGTTTTATATAGATATTGAATTCCTCCAAGACTCAGTTCCATCCGAAGCCTATCTTGATTTGGATCTAATGAAGCAAAATCTTTACTATCAATTCTGTTCTGTGTATTCGATAATTTAGTAATTTGTGTTGATTGTTCTTCTTTAGAATCCCCCACATCAATTATTTGTACAAAAATCTTCGCATCAGAAATTAGTTCCGGCGTTTCCATAAATATTGAACCAATTACCCCCGTTGTCTGCGCACCATTCACTAAGGAAACCCCTTCAAGGGTAAATAACCCTATCTCGCGGCTTGTACTATACGGAATCTTTTTTTTGATTTTCTTACATAAAATTTTGATACCATTATTGTAATAGAAAAATTTCTCAGGTTCACTCTTTATAACCTCTTTTATTCCCTGATTAACCTCAGTGCTTCCTTTATAATACCTAATATTTTTTGCAAAAAGTCGATTCCCATACTGACTATACCACTCACCAACAGCAGAAACTGATATTGTACCATAATATGCTTTTAAGGGAGACTCCATCACTCCCCAGTTGCTTAAAAGAACATCATCCAAGATAATATTGTCATTATCTTGACCATTCGCTAAATATTTATATATGTCTTGCAGTTTAATTTCATTAAAAATAAGCAGTTCTGTTGAATCATCCTCATTAACTTGACATAATAACTCTTTTATAGGGCGTTTCGCATAATCATTCATACCCTGATTGCCAGTATGGCAAAATATCATTTCTATTTGATAATCCGTGTCTCGTATAGCGGCAATTATTTCTTGCTGTTTCGCCATTATCTTTGCATTACAACCTCCAAAGTCAAGATTGATAATTCTTTTTAGACCTTCTGCAAAAGTGCCTGCTTCCTCTTGCGAAACACCCCCATTTCCATCTTTACGCCATTTGCTTTGAATAATGAATAATTTCTTTTGAGTAGCATCACTATATACTGCATCAATTCCCATGTCATGATAACCGTCTGTAACACTCTGCGCCGCAACATCGTAGTCAATACCACAACGCATAATTATTGCTAACGCCGCGACAGACCGCGTATAATACTTGTTGCATTTTTCCTCAGCATTATTGGTGTCAGTCAGATCTATTTTTTCTTTAAAAAGTTCGTCAAGTTTTGCCTGCACCCGAAGCATCTTAAGATTTGCTGGCATATCATCTATACCTCCCCTTCTCTTTCGTATGTCGTCACTCATCCTATAATTAATTTTACCCTTTGCCGCCACCTGCTATAGTGTGATTTGCGTATGTATCCCAAGTCGGCTCATAATCAGCAGTAGCTTGGTTTCCCCACATATCCCACCCCTCACGTAC
>BLLW01000099.1 GCA_011959285.1 Lachnospiraceae bacterium
GCAATTCTGCGCCCAAAAGGGATAAGTTTTTATCTATCCCCTGACAAGCCGCCTCATACTGGCGCTGCGCCTGCACGCCCTCTGAAAGTTCGTTTTCTACAGACTGCAAAGCAGCGTCCGTATCAAAAAGCGCCGCCTCCGCATAGTTCAAATCTCTTTGCAGTCTTTGTGTTGCCTCGCTGTTCTCGCCCGTCTGCTGGGCGCATCTCTCTAATGCCTTGCGTGCCTCTTCTACTTTCTTTGCCTGCTCTGCATATTTTTCAGATAAAACGCCCTGCTTTGCCTTTAATGCCTCTATGCTGTTTTCGTTTCCTTTGTATTCTGCGGTTACTCGGCGCATTTCAGCATTAAGGTTTTTCAGATTATTGTTTATATCTTTGCAGGCTGCCTTGTATTCTGCCTCGCCGTCAAAGCTAAGCCTTGTTTTTATATTTTCCGTCTTATCAGCCATTTGCTACAGTCCCCCTAATGCTATGTCAATGTCGTCCAGTTCCTCTGCCGCCTGCGGCACTGCTGCCTTTTCCTGCTTGAAAATGTGTGGGTTATATTCCTTGTGGTATCTGAATAGTGTCACAATCTGGTACGGCGTTTTCCTCCACGCCTCACGCTCCCTATACCCCAGCAGTACCATAGCGATATATAAAAGCCGTGCAGTATCTAACTTTCCTGCACGGCTGTCGTTTCCCCCGCCTCTTTGCTGCCCTCTTTTTCGGTGTCCCCGCTGTCCTCTCCGTCGCCTGCCGTCCCTGCCGCAAACGACGCATAAATAGCCCGCTGCACCTCTGCCAGATTGCCTATATGTATCAGCCTGCCTATCTGCTGCTCTGTGAAAAGCTGGGCGTTCTCGTCCTCTTCTAAAAGCCCCTCATTGATAAGCGTTGTAAGTAACCACTTTGTATCCTTTACCCAGTCTGGGTTACTCTGGTTAAAAACCTCGTCCAGCTTGTCATAGCCGCCAAATTTCGTCTGTATCTCGTCCAGTGCGTTAAGGGTAAAAAGAAGTCTGTACTCTTTTCCTTTCAGCGTTACTGTATATCCGCCGTCTTTAATTGCGCTCATATCAACAAATTAAGGCGCAGCCATACGCTGCGCCTTTTCTCCTTTCCCTTTTATTCTGTTTTTTTATGCCTCTGTTATGGTTTCCGCTGGCTCTGGCACTTCTGTAAACCACGTCTTAGCTGCGTCGCTTTCCTCTGTGCCTACAAAGTCCGCTTTCCAGCGCCCGTCTTTCTTTCTTGCGGTAAAATCCGCCTCAATGTCTGGCGTGTTGAATTTGATGCTTTCCCCTTTGGTTTCGTACTTTTCAGACGGCACTTTAAACTTAACTTTAAGCAGCCAGACGTAGCGGAAACGCCCGCCCGTTTTCTTTGCCCTAAAGCCGATAGCCACATACGGCGGCTCGTCGTCTTTTCCAGCCCATACTACCTTATTCTGGTCTACCATTTGCCCCAGTACCTCTGCCAGCACTTCCGGCGTAAGGTCTTTTACTCCCAGCTTAAGTGTGCCGCTGGCAAACTCGGATACGCTTTCACTCAACGTGTCATCTGCATATAAGCTGCCGTCTGCCGTCTTTACAGATAAATCAGCCGTCATAGCCTCTGCCATTTTCTTAGGCGTTCCGTAAGTTTCCACGCCGTCTGCCTCTGTGCATACTGCGTAAAATAAATCTCTTAATCCCAGTGTCATTGTCTTTTCACTCCTTTAATATCTCGATTGTGATAGGCACTAGCCAGTACCCCGTTTCTGTTTCGTAGCTTTCCATATCCACGCTGTTAATGTAAAAATCTGCCGCCCGCAGCACTTCCAGAGTTTTCTTAAGCTGTGCCTCATAGTCGCCCTTATAGAAAAGCGTTACCCTATACATTTCCTTGCTTTCGCTCTCTGCGTCGTCTGCGCTTACGGCAGCGCCGCCATTCAGCCGCAGGAAAGTATAATAGGCTTTCGGCTTGCATCTGCCAGTATATACGCCCCGCTGTGCTGGTAGCCCTGCGCTCTCTAAAATCTCTTTTATGCTGCTCATTGTCCCTGCTCACGCTCCCATACTTCCATTTGTGCATCAACTACTTTTTCGTGTGCTTTCGCATTTGCTACCGTCATATAAGGGCGGGCTGCTTTTTTACTTGTGCCGTATTCGTTTATAAATCCTATCGTTGCATATCTTACTTTGCTTTTATCGCCCTTTCTGTCATTTCCGTGCTTTGCCCTGCCCTGCGGGTATACATCAATATGTTTTTCCCTGTCGCCGCCCTGCACTTTTGTAGGCTTTATTGCTTTGATAAAGCCAGCGGTTTCCTCAATCCCCATAGCTTTTGCCTCTTCCCTTTGCGCCTCTACCAGCACTGCTGCCCCTGCTTGCAGCATTTTAGGCACTGCCCTTGTTGCTGCCTGCTCTCTCCTGCTAAATGCCTCTATTACCTCTTCCAGCCCCACCGTAGTAAACTCTGCCATTTTATTTGCCCCCTTTCTGTTGATTTTCATTCGACATTGTTCTATAATTTTCTTAAAAACGATAGAAAGGTTGTGTTTTATATGAAAAAGAAAACTATAGTCTTTTCCTGCCTTGCCGCTCTATTCCTTTTATCCTCTTTTAGCGGATTTGCAGGCGGTCTTGTTTCTGGTGGCGTTGGCTGCCTTGTTATCTGCGGCGTTTTTGCATTTCTGGCTTTCCGTTCTGCTAAGCCGGTAGCAGAAACAAGCAGCGAAGTGTCACAAACTCCTAACAGTTTTACCACACCACCAAACAAAAGTTCTTTTTCTCAATCCCTGCATGATAATACAGTAAATACCGATACGGCAAAAGCTCCCGCCGCAGCGCCAGTACCCAGCGCTCCTGCACAACGTCAATCAAAATACATATTTGCGCCTATAAAAGTCACTGGTGTAACTTTTAATAATGACGACGGCTCTTCACGCCAACTTATTTTGCGCAAACTTCATTTTCACGATAGCCCGTTTAATGAATATGCCGACGTTGAAATAAAGCAATATGAGTATAAAGGGCAGCCCGCTTACGGTGTCTATGTCAACAATATGCAGATAGGAAACATACCCGCTGATTTGATACCTTTTATACAGGACAATATAGAACGCATTGAAAGTATAAGTTATATTGATGTATACGGCGGCGGTCAAAAAGACGGTAAACCTATTTCTTACGGCTGTAAAATCACATTACGCTTTTTAAAAGACAATCCACCTATCAATGTTCCAGATACTCTGAAAATAAATGATTAACATTTCCTGCGGCGGTATCCCCGCCGCTTTTATGTTCCCTCGTCCTTATGTCGCAAATCCGTAAGCGTAAGCTCTATGGTATCGTCGTCTATGTCGTAGGTCTTAAGCACGAAAAAGCGCCGCCCGTCCATTTCTACGGTGTCCTCGCCCTCATAGTCTGCCTTATGTACCTCGCATTTTGCCTCTACCACCTTGCCCGTCTGCTGGCTCTTAAAATACTCGCTGTATCCTACTGATTTCTTATTGCAGAAAACAGTACGGGCGCTCTCCTGCGGCTCATTCTCAAAGCCCCCAGCGTTTACCCGCTCGTCTGGCGGCTGCTGGCTGATAAGTGTAAGCTCGTCTGCCCATGCTGCCATATCATGCCCCGCTTTCTGCGCCCTCGGTGTCCGTTTCGGACACTGGCGGCGCTGTGTTGTACTCCTGCGACAAGGCAAGCCGCATTTTCAGCGTGTCGTATGACTGCCTAAACTTCTCCGCTTTGTCGTTGTAGCCAAATTCTGCCTTGCAGTAAAGCGTTACCGCCCTTATAATCAGTGCGTCGCCCTCGTCTATGGCTTTTACCCCGTCATTTGCAAGGTCAGCTTTGCAGGCGGCTATACAGTCCTCTATTTCTGCCGTTATTTTCTCGCTGGTGCTGCTGATACGCAGCGCCGCCCGCATTTTCTCTGTTAATGTTGTGGCATCTGCCGCCATGCGCTGCACCCTCTTTCTGGTTATCCCACAATCTCTGCCACGCCTGCTGCCACCAGCTCTGCCGCACGTTCCCCGCTTACGCTGTAAGCCTCTCCTGCGTCCTTAATCTGGTTAAGCTGCTTGTCTAAAAACCTTGTGACGGCTTTTACCTTTACCATCCCTGCCGCCTTTCCTGCCTCTTCCTGCGGCTTTTTGGCATCTTTGGTATTTTCCTCTGCTGCGCCCTCTTCCGTCGTTTCCTGCCCCGTCTGCGGCTCTCCTGCGGTGTCCTCTGCCTCTTCCACTGTCTGCCCGCCTGCTGCCCGTTCCTCTTCCTGCCGTGCCGCCTCTTCCTCAAAAAGCGCCTTTTCCTCTTCTGTAAGCTCTCCCTCTGGTACGTCCACCTCTACTGCTGCAATTCTGGCTATAATATCCTCTGCCTTTCCAGCAGCGCTTACGCCCATATCCTTTGCCAAAGCCTGCAAGCTCTTATAATCCATGCTTTTCAGCTGCTCTGCGTCTAAATGTCCTTTCATGCCCTTTACCTCATTTCTGGCAGCCAGCGCAGGCACGCCAGCCGCCGTATTTTTATTACACTGCCTTGATTGCCTTTTTGATAAGAATAATACCGTTGGTGTCTGCCGCCTTGCCGTCTACTACCATTAAGCACTTATTCTTAATCTTGTTGTTGTCGTGGTCAGTCCACTTAGTTACCTGCATTTCCATGTTGGTGTTAATCACATAGTCGGACAGTTTCATAAACACTGCGAACACGTCGCCCGCTGCTGCGTCGTCCCAGCTCGGTAAAATCTCGTCCTCTACCGTTTCCACCGTCTTACCCATAAAGCGGTAGCTTTCCTCTCCGTTAATGCCGTAGTTCGTGCGTCCTATCGGCTGCCCGTTCTTATCTTCCATGCCGTCAATGCCAGCGTCAAAAGTAGACTGGTTCATAATAAAGCTGCCGTTTCTGTAGGCTTTCTTAATCTTTCCTTTTACCTTGTGCCAGCCTTTCCAGCTTGCATATTCCTCTTCTGTCAGTTCCACCACTGCCAGCACTCTTGCATCTTTCAGAACGCCCAGCGGCTGCCCCTCGCCCGTTCCATTGAAAATTGCAATCTCAATAGCCTTAACCATTGCCTCTGTCGCCATAGGGATAAATAAATCCGTGAACATTTTTAGCGTAACCACGTTTGCTAAGATGCTCTGGGAAATCTTGCACTCTAAGCCGTAGTAGTTGAATGTCACGGAATTTTTGGCGCTGGCTTTCTGGTCGTCGCTGGTCTTTTCCTCTGTAATCCAGTGCGCTGTAGGCTTTAAGTCGGCAATAGGGATTGCTACGCCGCCCTGCACATTGATTTTACGCACCTGTGCATAAATGCTGCCGTAGCTTTCCAATTTCTGAATGATTTCATTCATAATGGACGTAGGGATAACCGCCCCACTGTCTGCCGTCGTGGTCGTTTCCGCATCCCTAAACTCTGCGGGGATAGCCGCACCCCTGCATACATAATTCATAAATGCTTTTCTGTATGCTACCGTGTCGTATCTGTCCTCTGGCTCTTTCGCCTGCGGCTGTGTCCCGCCTGCCCCTGCAAAGCTCCTAAGTAACGTGGGCTGCGTGCCGCCGCCCTCTCCCTCGTCGCCTACGGGTTCGCCTGCCGCAATTCTGGCAAGTAAGGCGCTGCGCCTTTCCGCTGCCGCCTGCAATGCCGCCCGCTCTTCCTGCAATGCCTCTACCTCTTTTTCCAGCGCCTCAATTTCTGCCGCCGTCAGTTCTGCTGCCCTTGTAGTAAGCTCCTGCTTAATCTGGGCTAACCTCGCCTCAATCTCTTTCAATCTCATTGTTTCTGCTCTCCTTTTCTTGTTTTGATTTTCCTATAGGCTTGCCATAATCTTTAGTAAGTTTATACGCCTCTGTAGCAACTCCTGCCGCTCCTGCTCATAACTCCTATGCGCAAAAGCACGGGCGCTTATTTCCGTATCGCCGTTTGCTGGTATGCTAACTGCGGATACGTCATAAACCTTTTTGATTTTTAATATTGTTCTGGTGTGCGTGGCTCTTTCGTAGCTTTCCTCTGCCACTGTAAAAGCCCATGACATTTTAGTTATCATGCCCGCCTCTATGTCTTGGTACAGCCCACGGGCTAAGTCTGTCCTGCCTAAATCAGCTGCTATCATAAGCCCCTTTGTGTCTGGCTCTAAGATAAGCGTTTTGTTTGACTGTCTGGCAAATACCCTGCCCTCATGGTCGTACTGCATGATAACGTCGCTCATGTCTGCGCCGTCCAGTGCGTGTGCGTCTATTCTTTCGTAGTATTTTGTGCCGTCCTCAAACTCATAAAGCAGATACGGCACGTTAAACGTAGTGGCGTAGCCCTCTACGTAAAAATCCGTCTGTATCCGCTTTTCGGCAGCCCCAGCGGTCAGCGGTGCTGCCAGCGTCCTATATTCCCGTTCTTTCTTAATCGGCATCTTTTACACCCTCTTTCTGCCCGCTGCCGTCCTGCGGCGGCTCTGTCTGTGTTTCCTGCGTCTGTCCGTCCCCTGCTGGCTCTCCCGCCTGCTGTCCCTTGCCACTCTCCTGCGGCATCTGCTGTATGATTATCTGCGGCTTTTCCTCTCCCTTACCCAGCTGGCTTACTTCCGTGTATTCCTTGCGGATATAATACTTGTCGCCGTCCTCAACGTGTGCCATGTTCCATATATCCATCACGCCGTTACGGTTCAATAATGCACGGTCAAAAAGCTGTGTGCTTACTTGCAGCTTTGTTGCGTTGCTGGCATATTGCAGGCGGTTAGCCGAAAACGTAATAGCGTTACCGCACGCCCTCTCCCTCTCGGTAAAGCTCATGTTTGTCATTACAAGCGATAGCTGTATTGCAAACTGTTCTATCTTTCCCTCATAGTAGGCGTTCCACGTTTCCTCATTGAATTTGTTTTGCAGAATATCCATGTTTGTACCAAAATGCGTACATACATTGTCTTGTATAAGCTGCATCTGCAAAGCGTTTGGCGTGTATGGCTTGCTTTCCACTTGCTTAAGCTCGCTGAATTTATTGTCGTAAATAATCATGCCACTGTCATTCTCTGCGCTTAAGTTTTCCTCTGTAAACCTCTGCCGCTCTTTTTTTATGTCCTCTGGCTTCAGCATATTTGCCACCTTTGCCAGAAAACGTATATTTGCAGAATTTTTGACGGCATTTATAATGCCCTCATTCTGCGTATGTATCAGCTGCATTGTTGGCTGTAGCGTGCTGTTGTCCTCTCCGAAAAGGTCGTCTTTATATTCAAAGTCTGTCAGTATCCCCACCTTTTCAAATTCAATAGCGCCATACTCGCCATTTGCAAAAAGATAGCGTAGATATATGCCGCCGTTTACTTCCCTTACCTCGCACCGTTCCGCTCGCAATGGATACCAGCCGCAAAGCGTCCCGTTCTCGTCCTCGATAGGCACAATAAAAGCGGTGTGTTCCACCGCTACATAGGTCGCCAGCCTTTTTATGAATTTTGTAGTATCCATGAAATAGTTAGGTTTGTACTGTAGCGTCTTTTCCAGCCGCTTTAATGCGCTGCCCTCTATCTCTGGCTTTAGCTTGCTGCAATGCGTTGCAAAGCTGTTTATTGCCGTTCTGGTTAAGTCCATTTCATATACGCCGCCGCTATAGCTGGTAAATGTAGGGCTGTACCCGTTAAGCATCTTGAAATAATTTCCCAGTGCTTTTAATTCTTTTTTGTGAAAAAGATAATCTAAGAATTTGATACCGTCCACTCTCCTTTCTATGCGGCGTTTTTAAGCAGCTCGCCGCACTCTTCCCAGTATTTCTGCCGTACCGTCATAGCGTCTATGACGGATACAAAGCCGTCGATATGCGCCCGCTGCTCTATCTTTATCGGTCTGAATTTCCTTGTTTCCATGTTGTGCTTAAGCGCAACATTCAAGAAATGTGTCTTTAGTAAATTGTTGTCTGCAATCTTAAAATTGCCGTCTTTTATGATGCCCTCAAATTCCCGTATGACTGGCGTTAAGTTCTCCCCTTGATGCACGTCGTCTGTCTGGAATCCGTAGTCTTTCAATTCCTCAATCAAATATTTTGCCATGTATCGGTCATACCCTATTTTGAGTATGTAAATGCCGTATTTCTCCACCAGCCCCGTAAACCATGCGTATACGTCGTGGTAGTCTACGTAGTTGTCGCCGCTTAAGGTTATCAGCCCCTTTTTAACAAAAATGTCATACGGCACGCCGTCCGTAGCCTGCAAGGTTTCCACCCTGCCCCGTGGCATAAAGAATTGAGTGAACGCATAAAGCACGCCGTCCCTTTCAATTACCACGCTGGCTGCGGTCAAGTCCGTTGTCTGGCTTAAGTCTATGCCGCCCACGGCGTAGCAGTCCCTAAAGTCCTCTAAGGTCTTTTCAATGCCTGCGCCGTTCACCGTCGCATATTCCAGCCACGCTATAGAGCTGTTCTGCTTGATATTGCAGTATTTTGTTAAAAACTCTGCCCGCTTGCTTAAGCTGTTTTCTGCTACCGCTATCTCGTCCATGAAAAAGCTCTCTGGTACAGATACACCCATGTTAGGGTTAGCTTTCTTAAGCTCTTCTATATCGTTCCACTTTTCCACGTCGTCTATCATGTATAAGAACGGCAAAAGCCGCCTTTCCTTGCTGTTGCCCTTTAAAAAGCTGGTGCTGCGTTTCATCAGCTCATCATAAATACTGTCGTTTATGTAGCCTGCGGTACTGATAGACAGAATCATAGGCTGGCGGCGTGCGCCTAAAGCAGACTTCATAACCTCATACTGCTTTAGTCCTGCGTCGCCGCTCCATGCCGCCATTTCGTCACATACTACCAGCTGCGGGTTAAAGCCGTCAGACTTCTTGGCGTTAAATGCGATAGGCTTTACAAAGCTGTTTGTTTCCTCGTAGTAAATATCGCTGCGCCGCTTTTTCGCCAGCTCGTTTAGCTCGTCCTCTGCCTGCACCATTTTATAAAATCCGTCATATACAAGCGTCGCTTGGTCTAACTTTGGCGCTAAGCAATAGATTTCCTGCCCGTACTCTGGCTCTAGGTATACCATGTATGCAATAATCGCAGACGCAAACAAAGATTTTCCATTTTTTCTGCCGATTACTATAAAAATCTCACGGAAAATGCGTGTTTTTTCTGCGTCCTGTATGCCAAAAATGATAGAAACTATGGCTTTCTGCCATAGCTCCAACTTGATTAAATCATTGCGCCCCTTGCTGTGGTGGCAAAAGTTCTCTATGAATTTTATAGCCTTGTTTGCCGCCTTTGCATTGAAAAAATACTCCTGCTTTTCCAGCCCGTCCACAATGATTTTATAGATTGCCTTTATCCATTTTCCCGCTACAATTTCGCCGCTTGTAATCTTAGCGTGGTACTCATAGATATAGTTTCTGTACGGCATCTGCGCTTACTCTTCCCGCAGCGCCTCTAGCCTGCTTTTCTTCCGTTTCGCAGCTGGTACTAAATCGGTCAGCTGCTTAATGACTGCTGCATAATTCTTGCTTAGCGCTATGTACGTGTCTGCCTCTGGGCTTTTCTTTGTCCCGTACTGGTTCTCGCCGTTCTTATACTCGCTCGTCCATCCGTCCTGCTCTATGGTTTCCTGCAAGTCGTCCAGCTCCACGCCCATAAATGCAGCCTTTTCTATCAGCGGCGTTACTAAGTTTTTCTTATTCTCGTCTAAGTCCTTGAAAATCTTCTTAAGCCTGCTCTTCTCGGACTTGATACGCTGTTCTTTTGTCTTTTCTGTCTTTGTCGCCATTCCTTTTACCCCGCTTTCCTCTCCTGCGCCCCACCACACCCCCTACACCACGTATGCGCACGCCCGTAGGGTAATTTTAGGGTATCCCCCTCGGTATTTTCCCCCTTTAATTATTTTTCTGAATAGGGGGGACTATGCGCCCGTCTGCATCAAAACCGTACCGCAGTTGCGGCGTGCGCTTATGATGCTCTTTGTTGTGGCAGTCTTGGCACAGCGCCTCTAGGTTATCCCAGTTAAGCGTTATGTTTGCGTCGTTAATGTTCGCTCTGGTTATGTAGCACTTGTGGTGCGCCACCTTTGCAGGCTCGCCGCAGCGCTCGCATATATAATCTTGTGACATTAAGTAAGCGGCTCTGGTATTCTCCCATGCCGCCGATAGATAGAAACTCTTAGCCCATGCTTTCATACTTTCCTCGCTCCTTTCTCTTTGTATTCCCAGCGCCCTAAGTTTCATGCACTGGGTAGAGGCTAAAGAATGAAAACAAAAAAGAGTAGGCTACTGCTGCCGCCTGCTGCGGTTTAAGCTATCGCCTACTCTTTTCATGTTACCATTATACAGCTTTCAAATTCCCATGTAAACACCACGTTTTTACCACGGTATTACCACGCCTGCTGCCAGCCTGCTATTTTAGCTTATCCTCGTCTATGCCCCATAACAGTACCGATAGCTCATTGATTATGCCAGTTACCCAGCGCCTCGGCGTGTTCTTCCCCGTTCCCAGTTTCTCTGCTATTGCCTCATAGCCCCAGCCCTGCATAAAATACAGCTCAAAAGCCTTATGCTCTATTTCCCTGCCAGCCATTCTGCGCCTATGTTCTATCTCTTCTACCGCCTTGTCTATGTGTGCTGTCATAATCAGAGTTTTAAAGCGGCTGCGCCTCACGCTCTCTAAGTACGTCCTCTGCTGTTCGTCGGTCATTCCCTTAAGCTCTAACTGCTCGCCGTCGCTTATGGCGTTCTCGATATGGAAAGCGGCATCACGGTAGCATTTCATAAGCGTAAAAGTATTGTGGTACTTATCACGCTTGCGCTCTTTTTCTTCCTGCCGCTTATACTCGGCTACTGCTGCCCGTGCCGCTTTCTGTATCAGCTGCTCTACCTCTGGCGTTACTTCAATCGTTGTTTCCTGCATCTTCCTTGCCCTGCCTTTCATTCAGTTTCTTAAGCTGCCCGTAAATGTCTACCAGCAGCAGAATAACAATAATCAATAAAATATTAGTCATGCCCGCCCGCTCCTTTCTGGCACGGTGGAAACGGGCAGCTGTCGCAGTCTGGGCTTTCACATTTTGGCTTTTCCACACTTTCAAGCCCTGCCTTAAATCCCGCTATTGCATATTCCCCCATTTTAGCCACCTCTTTTGCATAGCTGTAATTTGCCCGCCGTTCCAGTGCTCTCCTTATCGCTTTGTATGGCACTATCCATGCTGGCGTAGTTATTAAAATCACTATCTTTGCCAGTACCCCCAGTATGATAAGCGCATTTTCGCCTACTCCCTCTACAAACTGCTCTACCGCCTCTACAATCTCGTCCATAAATTTTATCATTTCCCAAACGCCCCGCTTTCGTATGCCATAATGACTGCTGCCCGCAGGCTGTCTGCCGCATCAGTTCTGCGCTGTATCCTATCTGGGCTTGTCTGCCTTGTATGCTCTAAATGGTCGCTCTCTAATATCTCCGCTATCTTTTCTGCCGCCTTTTGGCTGTGTGTAATGGCTCTAAGCTCGTCAGCGCCGCCCAGTGCGTTTATCTCATATACAGCATAAAGACTGTTGCCGTATTCCCTTACTTGCCAGCTAAATACACGCCCTCTAATCTCTATCGGCTGCACATTATCCGCAACATTCCTGCATACCGTCCCCGCCGTATCAAAAGCACCGCCCAGCCCCCGCATTACAGATGCAAAAGCGTTTGTAAGTGCCTCTGCCGCTCTTGTGGCTGCTGCCGTAAAGTCCACAAGTCTTATAGTCTTAACTGCCTTTTTCGCAAGTCTGCGTTGCTTGCGCTTATCCAGTTCTAAAGGCGGGTTTACTCCATGCAATTTTTTATAATTCTTTTTCCACTGCCTATACTTCATGCCGTTTTACCTCGCTTTCCTGCTTAATCTCAATACGCCTGCTGCCCCGCTGCTGTATAATTGCCTCAACGTGCAGATAGGCAGGCAGCAAAACTACGCTGCCCGCTCTAAGCTGGTACTCTATGCTTTCTTTCATTTTTCGGTAGTCCTCTACTTTGGCTACCCTTTCGCAGCCTATGAAAATTGTTATTTCCTGCTGCTTACTCTTCTTTTTCCGCTGCCGTCTGTTCATTTCCTGCCTGCCCGCCTTTCTGGTAATCTTCAAAGCTCATTTGCCCCGCTATCTGCTCTGCCTCCCCCCC
>BLLW01000100.1 GCA_011959285.1 Lachnospiraceae bacterium
TTCCTAACTTTACGAAGCCGTAAAGGAAGGAACGCTTTATGTCTTTTAGGAAGATTACAGTCAAGTCAGGAAACGAAGAATTCACACTGGAAGTTACGGAAGAAGAATATCTGAAATATTACCGCCCGTGGTGGCAGCAGAAAAAGCATGAGCAGAGGAAACGTGAGGCGATGGAGCAGAACGGCTATACGGAAGAATCCTACGAGGCGTGGCGGGATAATGTCTTGGAGGAAGTGGGCATCCCGGCGTTGACAGTCCAGTTCGCCGGAGTATATGTCCGACTTCCGGAGAATCGCCTAGTATTCCCCGTCACCGCTTACAATGCCGTTCATGCGGGTGTCCATGAGCTGGTACAATGCAGAATCTTTTTCCAATCCAATCCCTCCTTCCGTGGTGTCGTAGCTTACCTCTGTTTTGGCGGGTTAGCAAGCGGAAAAATAAATAAAATACTGGTTATTACTGAAAAATTTTGTTGCTTATAGTATTATATAAATAGTTTTATTGAGTTGTGTATAAATGAGTAAATTTGTAAATAAAAAGGTAGTGTTTAGGCTCTCTTTTTTGAATTTACCCATTTATCAGAATTATTAATAAAAAGGAGGGGAATAGAGTATGGGTTATCCTAGGCGCTTTGAAAAAGATCTTAGAGAATATGGATATCACATGGAAGTCGATGTTAAAAAATCTGATTGCAATCTTGAGCCTGTGCATTGGCATCTTTGCCAAAAGAGGGATAGAATCGGTTAAATTTGGGTTTCCAGTGGGCTATGGGAAGAATTACCGGACGTAGGTAAGAAATTTAGAAGTATATTTTATAAATATACTTTAAATTGTATTGACAGCACAGCATATTTTCGTTAGAATTGACATATAAATAAATCAGTGGTATCACTGATTGGGCTGGTCGAAAGACCCTGGTCCACCGAACGGCGGGGAATTTCCCCGCTATTTTTGTTAGGAAAATCTGAGAAGGATGAAGGAAATAATCTATGGCTGAAAAGATTTTAAGTGTTTTTATAGATGAATCGGGCGATTTTGGGCCATATGATTTTCATGCGCCATTTTATCTGGTTGCAATGGTTTTACATAATCAGGATGTGGATATTAGCAAAAATATTGATGATTTGGAGAGTCATTTGGCGAACATCGGATATAAGCAGCATGCCATCCATACGGGACCACTGATTCGCAGAGAATCCGTTTATGCTAATGACCTTATGGAAGAAAGAAAACGCCTTTTTAATGCATTATTTAATTTTGCCCGTAAATTGGATTTCCGATATGTTTGTGCCAAAATAAGGAAAGATGAATGTCCGGATGTAATTACTTTAACAGCGAGAATATCAAAAGCGATTGCAGGAATACTAAAGGATCATCAAAATTTTTGGGAGCAGTTTAACCGCATTATAATCTATTACGACAATGGGCAGATTGAGCTTACCAAAATTCTGACTTCTGTTTTTAATACGCTTTATGCCCATGTAGAGTTCCGAAAAGTTAAGCCTGTAGATTATAAATTGTTTCAGGCGGCTGACCTGATCTGTACGATGGAGTTACTTGCGGAAAAAGCAGAATCCAACTCATTTTCGAGGTCAGAGCAGGAATTCTTCTGCTCAGTACGTGACTTTAAAAAGAACTATCTTAAGCCGTTATTGAAGAAACATTTATAGGGAGTAGGTGTGTTGAAATGGAAAGGGATATTGCCGATTATGCGAAAGACGGGAGGCTGACGGAACCGTCAGACGGAAAGCGTTATGAGTGGCAAAAAAATGATTGATGCGGTAAAGGCGTTAGGCAGACCGCTTACGGACGAGGAAGCCGAGCAGTACCGGGTAAAATAGCATGGCACGGCAAAACCGCAATTTGTCGATTTGTCGAATCGCAAAATAGGGTGGGGTAAATTCTGCACAGGTGGGGTAAAGGGGGTAAATATTTTTACCCCGGGGTAAAAGTCATCAAAATCTCACAGCGCACAGGCGGCAATCTTAAATTGATGCCATAGGATTTTGGGTACTAACAAGCAAAAGTATGGAAGAATGGCTTAAAATCAAGGTTTTTAAGGCTTGGTGGGGTTCATCACGGTGGGTGGTGGGCCCCGCTTTTTCATGTTTTTGGATGCCGCTGATAGGATGGCGATAGGGGCAAAATCGTACTATCAGGCAAAAGTATACTTTCACGCAAAAGTCAGGGGTTTCCGTGATAGTTTGGAGTTTTGCCTGTTTGTATATGAGTAAAACAGTAAAAATTTAATGGAAAATAGATACATCTAAATAATCCCTCATTCTATCAATCTTCCGTTATCATTCCATTCCCCATACATAACACCTTTTTTGGTATTTTCAATCAGCTTCTGCAGCCTGCTCTGAAACAGTTCCGGCTGTTTCTTTTTGATCTGTATGGTATCAATCCGCACCCGCTGGTACAGGGGAGGGAATTTCTGAAAATTGCCCCATACCTCCGAATCTGCTTTTAAGGCTTTTTCGATATCCCCGTCAATGAAAAATCCCTTTGGTGACATATCAGGCAGTACGGCTCTCCCGGCATCGGTCATCAGACCCAGGCGCTCCATTCTCCGGCAGCGTTCTTTATTTAACTCAGACCATAAACTTCCTTTTCTCCGGGGAGCAAGCCTTTGGGCAGTCACGCCGTTATCCCTCTTTTTTGTGGTGCTGTCTATCCAGCCAAAGCACATGGCCTCTTCAACGGAATCTATGTACCAGAAAGTGCCATCGTCAACCGGGCGGCCACGCTTCACGATTACCCAGCATTCCTTTTTCTTATCATGGTTATTTATGAGCCATTCCCTCAGTTCATGGCGGTTTTTCGCATCGAGCAGATTTGTAAATTCCATAATTATTTCCCCCAAATTTCGTAATGGTAATTTGGATTATACCATAAGTACAGGGATAATTCTATGGGTTGGAGATACGTTTAATTGTTCACCTTTGGGAATTTTATGCTTTTCATTCCCGGAAAATAGTCGTTTCGTGCCATCAGGTAAAAAATAGAAAAGTTCTATGGTATAATTTAGTGAACGCTTTTGCTTTAGCAGGAACGGCTTTCTGCCGAAGTAATAGGAAGCAGCAGAATAAGGAGGAAGCGAAAAATGTATGAATTGGTACAGGTCAGTGAGAAATGCTATTACATAAACTGCCCGGCGAAAATAGGCGTCTATTTGGCGGACAAGGAGAATGTCTATCTGGTTGACAGCGGGAATGATAAGGATGCCGGGAGGAAAGTCAGGCAGATACTGGATAAGAACGGATGGCATCTGGCGGCAATCCTGAATACCCATTCCAATGCAGACCATATCGGCGGGAACAGATACCTGCAGGGGCAGACGGGATGTAAGGTTTATTCCGGCGGCATAGAGGCGGCTTTCACGAAATACCCGGTACTGGAGCCGTCCTTCCTTTACGGCGGTTACCCCTGTAAGGATTTGCGGCATAAGTTCCTGATGGCGCAGGAGAGCGATGTGGCGGATTTCTCTGATGAAAGTTTCCCGAAGGAGATTGAAGTGATACCGCTGCCGGGGCATTTCTTTGACATGGTGGGTTTCCGTATGCCGGACGATGTGGTGTTCCTTGCGGACTGCATCAGCAGAAAGGAGACGCTGGATAAATATGCGGTTTCCTTCATCTATGACGTGGGCGCTTATCTGGAAACGCTGGATAAAGTAGAGCAGATGGAGGCGGCCATGTTCGTCCCTGCCCATGCGGAAGCCTCTGCCGATGTGAAGGGACTTGTCCGTTATAACAGGGATAAGGTGCATGAGGTGGCGGACAGGATTCTGTCCATCTGTGGGGAGTCGATGTGCTTTGAGCGTATTTTGCAGGAAGTTTTCAAAGGCTATGGTCTTTCCATGAATTTTGAGCAGTATGTGCTGGTGGGAAGCACGGTGCGGTCTTATCTTTCATGGTTGAAGGATACCGGGAAAGTGTCGGCTGAATTTCAGGACAGTATGCTGCTGTGGCAAAGGGTATAAGAGGAAATGTGCAGACCGCCGCTATGGTTTTATTCCATATGCGGCGGTGGTGACTTCCGTGCTGGTGCTGAGGGAGCCGGTGACGTGGGTGTCCCTTATGGGGACGGTTCTGGCGGTTGCGGGGCTTTTCCTTTCTGAATATAACAGGAAGGGGAGTGGGAACAGTGAATGAGTCTGCGATAAGGACGGAGGAGCAGATCATCAGCCTGTTCCCCGACAGGGAAACTTTAATTTGCCGGGGATGGGTGCTGAAAAAAATGGAAGGACGGACTGTGGTCTATCCGCTGTATTACAAATTTTCGGATGGGGATATTCCGGAGAACATCCGCAGATGCGAGGAGATTAGCCGCCAGTGCGGGGCAGGGTGCGTGTTCCGTATCGTGGAGCATACCAATTACCACTTGAGTTCCATCCTTACGGACAATGGATACGGGCTGGAAAAATGCGGCGTGGTCGGTGAATGGAATTTAACGGGGGATGTTGGAAAACTATGTATGAAAGGGAAAATGCCGGACGGGGACCTGCCGGATATAGGCATGGAGGACATCCTGCGGTTTGCAGCTGCAAATGGAATCGTAAGGATACTGTCAGACATTCCGGGAAGGGAAGGACTGCCGGAGCAATATGGGTGGTTGGGCTTTCGCAGGGCTTATCTCTACCGCTGTTATCAGAAAAAACAGGAGGAGAAATCCTCCGGAAAAGAGGAATAGAAAATGGATTTAAAGAATGAAAAATGTGTCATGGTGATTGATGAGAACCTGCCCCTTGGCATCATAGCGAATACGGCGGCAATCATGGGAATCACGCTGGGGAAGCAGATGCCGGAGGTCGTAGGTGCGGATGTGTATGACAGGACGGGCAACGGGCATTTGGGGATTATAGAGTTTCCGGTGCCGATCTTAAAGGAAAATGTGGAGGTGATCAAGTCTATCCGCGAGAAGCTGTATGAGCCGGAGTTTTCGGAATTGACGGTGGTGGATTTCTCAGACCTTGCACAAGGATGTAAGACATATGATGAGTTTATTGAAAAGATGAAGGACGTTCCAGAAACGGAACTGAATTATTATGGGGTTGCTATCTGCGGGGCAAAAAAGAAGGTCAACAAATTGACGGGAAGTATGGCGCTGCTCAGATAAAGGATATACAAAAGCTAACCGCCGCAGATGGCTTACCGCCATATGCGGCGGTCTGCCTTTTCCGCAGGCACGTCTGACAGCAGAAACCGCTTGGAAAGCGGGGGAATCAGAGTTAATATGCTTACACGGCGGTTTGCGTTTCCCCTACATCGGACGAGAGGCGAAAAACTTTAGGGCTGATTTGGGCGTTTAAAAATAAAAAATCTGCGATTCACGTAGCCAGATTAACCATTCACGAAGTAGGCGTTAGAAATCGCCCTTATTTTTCCGATAAATTAGTTGAGGACTGGAGGTGGCAGAAACGATAAAAATTGCGGTGTGTGATGATGAAAAAAATATAAGGTCTTACCTTGTTTCGCTCATCAAAAAGCAGGGAGGGGAATATGGCATCACGGAATATGCCTCTGCCGATGCGTACCTTTCGGACGGTAAGGAGCATGACATTATATTTCTGGACATAGAGATGGGAGGCTCTGGCGCAGGTATGGACGGCATGGGGTTGGCAAGGCATATCCGGGGCATGGAGGCGCAGAAACAGCCCATCATCATTTTTGTAACAGGGTATGAAAAATATGTGTATGACGCATTTGACGTAGGGGCGTTCCAGTATCTTGTAAAGCCCGTGGACAAACAGAAATTTGCAGAGGTGCTCGGACGGGCGGCGGGGCAGGTTTTATACGAGGCGGAGCAGCGGAAGAAAAAACTTGTGATCCAGTATGGCGGCGAGGGAAAGGCCATACCGCTGAATGACATTTACTACATGGAAAGCCGGAATCACAATATCATCCTGTACTTAAAAAGCGGAAATATAGAATACTATGCAAAGATCGGGGATTTGGAGAAGGAGCTGGCGGGGCAGTTCTACCGCATCCATCGGGGATACCTTATCAACCTTTTCCATGTGGAGGGTTACGATAAGACGGAGGTAAGGATGGTAAACGGGGATAAGCTGTTGCTTTCAAGGTATAAATATGACGGCTTTGTGCAGGCATACATGGATTACATTTCGGAGGAAAGCCTATGAGCAAGCCAGCGTTTGAAACGATCAACAGCATATTGGATATATGGAAGATTGCCATACAAGCCATCATGTTCCTTGTTTTGTGGGCGGCGGCTTTCAGAGGGAAAAAAGGAAAAATGGATGGAATTGCGGCAGCGCTGTTTATTCTTGCCAATATAGGGACTGGATTTCTGCCGTGTACCGCTTGGGTAAGGTATGGCGTTTCTGCTTTTGCAATAATGGGGTATGCGGGGATATGTTATAAGAAACAGATTGGGAAAGCTGTATTTGTGATGCTCGCTTTTTATAACCTTCATTGCTTGAGTTTCCTGATTGCAAACAGCATCTACATGAAAATAATGAGTGTGATGATGAAAAGGATTGATTTTTTGCAGAATAGTTATCAGCAAGAAGTGGATTGCTGTATGGTGGTTGGGATGTTCTGTTTGATATTTGCTTATTCGGTATTATTTGTGGCAATGGCGCTTATTTTGTACAGATTTATGAAGGATGTAGCCATAATGGCCTGGCAGGATGTTATCCTGCTTTCCATTCTGAATTTTGTCGGGAGCATGATTACAAGAATCATCAGTGGGCTGATTACTGTAAAGATAGAGGATGAGTTTTTCATTTTATTTGATAAAAAGCCGGATTTGCTTTGGGAAGTTCCAATGATAGCAGTGCTTATTTTCATAGGGGAAGCCACATTGATTTATTTCTGGCAGAAATACCGCATCCTGCTTGCTGAGAGGCAGAAACATTTTATAGAGGAACAGCAGGTCAAGGCAATGAAGAAGCGTCTGGAGGAAGCGGAGAATTTCTATGGAAGCATCCGAAAGGTGCGGCACGAGATGAAGAACCATATGGCAAATATCAAAGGACTGGCAGGAGCCGGGGAGTATGGGGAAATAGAGGACTATGTACGGCGGATGGACGAAACCATGCAGGAACTGGAATATAAGTATGTGACGGGAAATGCGGTCACAGATGTCATCATCAATGACAAATGCCGCAGGGCGGAAAAGGCAGGAATCCGGTTTGATGCAGATTTCCGGTATGGAGGGGAAATCCCTGTGTTTGATATGGGAATCATCCTGAACAATCTTTTGGATAATGCTATTGAAGCTTGTGAAAAACTGGAAACAGGTAAAGGATTTATACACCTTTCGTTAAAGCAAAAAAAGCAGTTTTTATTGCTGGAAGTTGAGAACAGCTTTGACGGGGCTGTACCTGTGCAGTCGGGCGGAGGTTTGGCTTTGCCTACAACGAAACAGAGTATCCTGCCGGGGATTATTGCGGAACATGGGATTGGGCTGGAGAACGTGCGTGATGTGGCAGAGAAGTATTTCGGCGGTGTAAATATAAAAGTGAAAGGGGATGTGTTCCATGTGACAGTCATGCTGCAGCAGGGGGAGACGGGAGAAGATAAGTAAATGGCTATGCATGAAATGAAACTCGAAAATAGATTAAAGTGGAGGATTAAAAAATGGCTATCAGTGGAGTAGGACAGAATTTTTATCGGAACAATGTGGAAACAAAGGGAAACACGAAAAATGTGAACAATACGGAAAAGTTCGCACTGGAAAAAACAGGCAGTACACGGGAATTATCGGAAGCGGAAGAAATGGAGCTGTTTAAGAAGGAATTTTATGCAGAACTTGATAGAATACCACGAGACAGAACCATAGCAAATGTAGCAGTTAATATATCGGAGGAAGCATTTAAAAATATGAAAGCTGATCCAAAGTATAGGGAACAAATGTTGTCTGTAATCAGGCGTGATATGACTGGCTCTGTCGCTCCGGCTCCAGACTGTTCTTTGGTGATTACGGTAGGAGCCACAGCCAAAGATTATAGGGCAGATGGATGGTCTGTTAACAATGATTCAGAGTTTTATGCACGTTCACAGGATAGTTTTTATAAGAAAACAAGCGGGCAAAAGGATAGGCAGAAGGAGTTGCTGGAAGAATATCTGGAAAAGCGGGCGCAGGCTAAGAGACAGCAGCAGGAGATGTTGGATGAAAAGGTTGCAAAGGCGGAGCAGGAGAGAAGCAGGCTGGCAAAGGCATGGGCTGGTGAAAGGCAGATGGCGGCGGCATCCAATGCTTATGATGCAAATGTCATGACTGAAACAGCGGCAGGCGGAGATACGCTGCTTGGTTAATGAAGGGCATCATGCCCGGACTTACCATAAGGGGGCATGGGCGGTTCCGAATGACAGATGAGCCGCCGTTACGATAAGTATAATAATTTTAGTAATCAGGAGGACAAAGACTATGGCAATGGAAATTACAAACAATTACAATAACTATGCGGCAAATTACGCTGATACTACGAAAAAATCTGGTAGTAATGCGGCAACGGAGATAAAGACAAGCAGCAAAGGCAAGATACAGGAATACTATGAACAATTATGTGAGAAATTTCCGCAGATAAATATTAATTCGAGTAGGGGCATTGCAGATGGCGGTAAAAATAATATCGTTTTGAATCTCTCCAATGACTGTTTGAAAAAAATGGCAAGTGATCCGGACTTTGCAAGAAAAATCGAAAATGACATAGCGGGCATACCAGCAGCGCATGAGCAGATGTTTGCTAAGGCAAAAAGTGACGGTATTGAGATACATGGGTTTGCTGTGAGGATCAATGCAGATGGAAGTATGCAATGCTCCTGTAGTGGTTCAACAAGAACCAGTGGCTCAAAACAAAGCGCATCCATACTGAATACGGAAAAAAGCCAGAAAGAAAGATTAGAAAAAAAGCGTGAGGAGAGAAAAAATTTAGAAGAAAAAGCAGCGAAACGGCGGGCAGAAAGAAAAGAGCAGATGGATAAACTGACGGAAGAGGGAGAAGCAGAATCGTTCACGATATCTGCCACTGGTATGGATATGAAAAGCGTCACGCAGAACCTCATAGCAGCGGTTTCTGGTACACCAGTGCCTACAGGGGTAAGTTTTGATATAAAGGCGTAAGAAATATTTTGCAGCAGACTGTTTAGGCATATTGCAAGGGGCAGATGTGGCTCTGACCGACAGAGGGGCGCTGTATCAAAGATGGAGGATATTTGAAAATGAGTGTTAATGGAATTGGAAGTAATTATTGTTATATGGGAGCTATTGCAAATCATGTGCAGGACAAAGCATCTGCTAAAGATGCAGGCAGGAAAGTGACGCAGCAATCAGTTAATCTCTCTATTTCTGATGGGGGGCGAAATATGCTGCGGGAAATGGTAAACAAATTTGAGCCTGATTCGGATTATGTCAATGCAAGGGAGCTGACAATACAAAATACAAATGAGGTAGCATGGGAACATTATACGGCAATGAGGGGAATCAGCAGCCAGACATTAAAAGATGGAAACTATAATGTGGAAGATCTAATGAAATCAATCATGGATACATATGAGGCCCGTTATAATGAAATCATCAAAGAACATGAAAATGGAGACCGTGAAGTTTCCTATGAACTTACGGGGAAAAGGTCGCTGACACTTGACGAGGATTTGGCTGGACTGGATGAGGCTTTTAAGATGCGTCTGGCAAATCTGGAAGGATATATTGCCTGTCAGCAGACAAACAAAGCCTTTGAAAATTCGGACAGCTCATGGTATTTCAATAGAAACAGCTCCCAAAATGAAGGTAAAACACAAGACAGGATTCAGATTTTCGATACAGAGTATCGGGATTTGGCAGTATCAATAATGGAGCAGACAAGAGAAAAGTTTTTGGCGGCGTTCAAGAGTTTTGGTTACAAAAAAGGAACAGCGATAGGCATATTTGCAGATGTGCTGAATGAGAATGTATGGTTTGTGGCAAAAACAAATAATTCATTGTAGGGCAAAGGTTATTATGAAAATGATTATGGGCATTTATTTAATGTCTGGCAGATGAAAAGCAGCACCACAAATTATTTTAGAGTTTGGAGGGAAAAGAAAGTATGCCAATTAGTATTTCAAATTATCCTGTGTATTTACAGGAAGGTCTTAAACTAAATAGAGAGTGTTTGAGGTCTCAAGGGAACCAAAATGAGGACCAGAAAGTGTTTCATAGGGATTCCTTAGAAGTTTCCAAATTATTGAAAAACAGGGAAATCTTAATGGATAAAATTAACAATACGGTGATACAGTCGGCAACATCATTCAGCGATACGAGGGCTGGAATATTAAAGGGAGCCAGGGAAGAAAAAGGACAATATGGTTATTCAGATATTGTGAATGCCTGTGGTCTTAGCTATGCGAAGCTGTATTCTGAAATTGAAAAGCGCCATGATAATGAACAGGAGCAGTACTATAATGCAGCAGATGGCACTTTGCTGACAAAGGAAGAAGAAATTGAGTGGCTGGATAAGCAGTATGAACAGGAAGTAGAGTGGCAGAAGTCCTGTGCCAGAATAGCAGCACAAGGGCAGGTCATCCAGGGGAATATACCTGAAACGCCGACAAAAGAAATTGAAGAATTGGAAGATGCATTTTATCAGGCGAGGAACGCTTATATGAAGCTGTACAATGAAAGCAAACAGGCAGGCAGGGGGCCGCTTGCTTTACAGAATTTTATTTTTGGGAACAGCCGGATGTATGAAATGCTGAATAGATTAGGAAATTTACAGGAGAGGGTGAAATAATGCAGGTCAATTCGTCTAATGGCACATTGCAGAAAAGATACTTTTCAGGAACAGGAAGCATAGGCGGTATCCATCTGCCCGACTTTAATGATAAATATGTTTTCTCCAAAAAGAAAAGCGGCACCAGTGATGAGGAATACCGGAAGCAGATTCGGGAACAGGCATATGAGGATTTTGTAAAAGGGCAGTTTCAGAACAAATCCGAAGGGTTTAACAGGCTGATGAAAAGCTACACATCGGAAGTGTCCCCGGACAGAAAGGGGATCATCACTTCCGGCCTGAAAGCTGTTTCCAAAAACAGGCAGAATGTGCTTAAGCCCATAGATTTTGTGGCGACGCTGCTGGAAGGAAAAGTGAAATATCAGAAACTGCCATACGGAAACAGCGATTACATAGAGTTTTATGATAAGAACGGGGAGATGGTGGCGACTTATTCCAATAATGGGTGGACGATGTATACCACCAATGCGGAGGCTGTCAGGCAGACGGAAATGTGCATGATCTACAACGAAGCATGGGGAAACGCCAAGAGGGGCATTCCGCTGGCGGGTGAAGAAGCGGTTAATGCGGAGAATCCGCAGAATCCGCAGAATAGCTTTGACGTCAAGGCATAGTGGGAAATAAAACTTATATCTCTGATAAGCCACAGCCTGACAAGGCAGGGTGGGCATCCCCGGCGTTCCAGTAGATTGGGGAATTGGGGAGCAGGGAGGATTTTTGATTTGTGGGTGAACATAAAGGGAAGGAGAAGATTTAGTGGACCTATGTCAATACTTTGGACACAAAAAGTTGAAAGTTCATGCTGAT
>BLLW01000101.1 GCA_011959285.1 Lachnospiraceae bacterium
GCTACGATAATACAACTATTCAAGATATTGTAAATGAGCTTGGAGGATTGACTAAAGGAGCGATTTATCATCACTTCAAATCGAAAGAGGAAATTATTGACGCATTGGGGGAAAAACTCTTTTTTGACAATAACCCATTTGTTACCGTACAAAAGCAAAAGAACTTAAACGGTTTACAAAAAATGCGTGAGGTCATTAAGTTAAACCATATAGATATTGATAGAACAGAACTTGGAAAACAAAGTATTCCTCTTTTGAAAAATCCTCGTTTGTTAGCAGAACTGGCTGACACAAACAGAAAATTGATTGCACCGCTTTGGTTACAGCTTATTCAAGAGGGAATAGCAGACGGCTCTATCAAAACCGACTATGCAAAAGAACTTTCAGAACTTTTGCCATTGCTTACAAATTTTTGGTTAATTCCGTCGGTCTATCCCACAACTCCGAAAGAATTACTTTCAAAGTTTGCTTTCATTAAGTACCTGTTGGATAGTATGAACTTACCGATTATTGATGATGAAATTTTCGGTATGGCACAGAATTACTTTGAACACTTAAATGTAGGCGAGTAAATAAAATTGCCTTGAAAAAGGCAGTTTTATTTTTAAACATTACATTCATTCGTAAGGTATTATTTTTTTCAACAGATACATACCGTCTTAATGTATGAAAGGAGAATAGTATGTCAAACTTAGACCAAAAAATCGAAAATGCTGCAAACAAAATTGAAGTTGCCGCAAATGAAGCATGGAAAAAGCGGTCATTCCGCATTGTATCTAAGTCTATATCTGCTGCGGCAGAAATCGGACTGATGATAGGAGCTGCACACTTATCTGAAAAAGGCTATAAATCAACAGCTACTTGTCTGTTTGGTTTAGGGGCAGTAGGACTTGTTTGTGATTTACTTTTTAACAGGAAATAGGAGGACACCGATATATGATACGCTATTTGAAACAATACAAACTGTTGCTGTTCCTTACGGTATTATTTACTGCAATCAGTTCCCTATCCTATGTATTTATTGCTATCTTATTGCAACAGGTTATGGATATTGTAGCTATGGGTGATATGGACGGCTTTATCAGAATATTGCTCTTTTCTTTAGTCTACTTTGCTCTTATGGGAGTATTCATGTACCTACAATCTTTGTTCAGTAAAAAATTTGTTTGTAAAATCATGAAAGCTGTCCGTTCTAAAACCTTTATAGGAATTGAACGGCACACGATTGAGGACTACTCAAAAAATAATACTGCTGATTATCTATCCGCAATTACCAATGACGTAAAAATGATTGAAGATAACTATTTACTTCCTCTACTGCAAGTTATCCAGTATACGATTATTTTTATAGCTTCCCTTGCCGTAATGATTTACTTTGACATTATCGTTACAGTTTGCGTGATTATTGCAATCGCTATCATGCTTATTGTACCCAGTCTATTCGGAGGACTGCTCTCTAAACGACAGGATAAATATTCTGATATGCTATCCGATTTTACAAACCATGTAAAAGATCTGTTATCCGGTTTTGAAGTTATTAAGTCCTACCGAATGAAAAAGTATGTTCTCTCACGATTTGAGGCAAGCAACGAGGACACGATAAAAGCAAAATATTCCGTTGATAAAGCGATTGCTGCAAATGAAGCAGTTTCTATGGTTCTTGCACTTCTTGTTCAAGTTGTTGTTGTTTTCCTTTCAGCATACTTCATTATTATTGGGCGTATCAGTGCTGGAGCGTTATTAGGTATGGTACAGGTTAGCAGTAACCTTGCAAATCCGCTTTTAATTATTTTTAGTAATATTCCCAAAATTAAAAGTATCAAGCCGATTGCACAGAAGTTAAATGAATTTTCAGATTATAAGAAACAAGACACAGATACCCAAAAGCCCCCTACTTTCAATGAAATGATTTGTGTAGAGGATTTGCATTTTTCCTATGATAAAGAAAATGACGTCATAAACGGTATTTCATTATCCATTAAAAAAGGAAAAAAATATGCCTTTGTTGGTAAAAGTGGCTGCGGAAAATCTACGCTTATCAAGCTGATTGCCGGATATTATTCTGATTTCAAAGGCAATGTTCTGTATGATGAAGATAATCTTTCTATTGTGGATATTGATAAAGTAACCTCTTTGTCGTCGGTTATTCATCAGAACGTCTATATGTTTGACGAAAGCATTTTAGAGAATATTTGCTTGCATGAAAATTACAGCAAAGAAGAATTACAATCTGTACTGTCTGATAGTGGCTTATTGCATTTCATTGAACAAGTACCAAACGGACTGGATTATCATGTTGGGGAAAATGGTAATAACCTTTCCGGCGGGCAGAAACAGCGAATTGCGGTAGCAAGAGCTTTAATTCGTAAAAAGCCGCTGTTAATTTTAGACGAGGGTACTTCTGCTATTGATATGCAGACTGCGTATGACATTGAAAGCAGGTTATTAGCAATATCTGATTTAACGCTGCTTACAATCACACACAATATGAGTAAAGACATTCTTGAACTCTATGACGAGATTATTTTTATGGCAGACGGAAGAATCATTGAGCATGGCACATTTGAAACTCTTATTGCAAAACACGCTGCATTTTATGATTTCTACCAACTGAAAAAATAGGCATTTTATTTAAGGGAAAGCCGCTACTGGTTTACCTTACGGCGGCTTTGAAATTTATAAATCAAAGCCGCCGTTTTCCTTTTTCAAAATGAGAATACGGAGGGTGTATTAAAGTCACCCATTTTTAAGGACACGGCGGTATCCAGGAGGTATCGTCATGTCCTTATTTGTTTTTCATCCTTCTAACTTATCAAAAAAAGCCAGACTGATAAATTAGCTCATTACGGCTATGAAGATGAACACACACATCATCATATAGCAGTTTTTATCTTGCCCGGCTGCATTATGCAGTCGGGCTTTTCTGCGTTTTGGACAGTATCCGGCTTCCTGCAGGAACTTTTCAAAATTTTTCTCCGATCTTGGTTGCCAAAAACCAATTTTCGCAGTTACCCCTGCGAAAGGGAGGAAATCTATCACCCGCTTTCGCCGCGGTTGCGAAAGGAGGTGAGAAAATGAAAAACTCCTATGAGCAGCGTGTTCAAAATCAGTTTGGCGGATTTTGTACCAGGGTTTTGAAAAACGCAGCCAAAGATATTCTTAAAGAATATACAAGGCAGCGTGACCATGAGAAATCTCTGGATGAACTATCGCCGGACGAGCTGGCACAGGCCGCCTCCTATGACAAGTATTTTCAGGACGAATATGTCTTTGAAGTGCTTGGACAGAAAGTGTTTGTGGTCGGTGATCTGCTGGCAGAGGCTCTGTCGCAGTTGCCGGAGGACAAGCGGGACGTGATCCTGCTGTCCTACTTCCTGGGAATGACGGACCGTGAAATAAGCGAGCAGCTTAATGTGGTCCGCCAGGCTATCAGTAAACGGCGCAGCGGTATCCTTAAAGAACTGCGTGAGTATTTGGAAAAGGAGGGATTTGAATGGCCCGAAACATAAGAGAGCCCATACCGCTGCCGGTGATCCTGGCAGCCTCAGAGGGTGACGAGAGAGCCTTGAATGCTGTACTCAATCATTACATAATTATAAATCTTTTCTTTAGAAAGCGTTATCCCCTGATGAATTGCTAACATATACAAAATCCGAAATTCGATGTTTGTCAGATTGACTTCCTTGCCTTGTCTTAAAACCCTGTGCTGCCCCGGTATAATGACCAATTCGCCAATTTGTATTTCACCCGGATTCACATCCACTTCTCTGTCTATGCTGATATCAGCTTCACTAACAATTTCCAGTATTTTGTCATATATGTTTCTTTCCGATTCATCCAAAGAAAGAACTATCAGTTTTCCCATATCGCTCACCTCCTCTGTCAGATTCTTTGAAGAAAGGAAATGCCCTGACAAATATATGATTTTACTCCGTTCTATGCGTTCAGAATGTTACGGAATGCATCCTCTTCATGTTTTTTTAGCGCTTGGAATAGCGGAATATATTTTTCAGGATTCCTGAAAGAATGCCCTGCCACATCTCCAATGAAGCCATTTACGATTTCTTCGATAATTTCCCCGCTTTTCTGAAAATGCCGAGCCGCATCTTCCCAGGTTCTTTCCCCAAAAGAATCCTTATGCTTCACAAGCGCCTGTGCAAATTTATCCCTGGATGCCCTGTGCGGATTGATAATTCCTGATCTCCGCCCACTGATTTCATAAGGAAGTTCCGGGAGAATGCTTCCCGTGTATTCAATAAAGTGGGAATATATTTTCTGTAATTCTTCTTCAGAAAATATGTTTTTCCATTCCGGGAATTCCCCGACGAATCTGTCAAGACCCCTCTGCCCTATAAAACTTAATGGTGAGGATAAATAGGTTTCTGCATTTTTCCCTATCCCCTTTTGTACAATCCATGCCATATCTGTCTCCGGGGACTTCATATCGATCCCAAAATACGCATTTTTCTTGCTTATCCCTATATAATCTTCTTCCCATGCCAGTTCCAGTTCTGCAATCGGGATGCTCTGCACTTCTGTCTTAGAATTATCATGAACATATACATTTGCTTCATCGTAACCTATCATCAGAACAACATGACCAGGAATATGCTGCTTATGATAGAACTTACCCTGATAAGGCAAATGGAACATATCCAAGCCAAACAGTATGACAGGTATATCCTGATTCAATAATTCCCTGACGTTTTTCCAAGTTGTCCGAAAACATTTTCCTTCACCTGCTATCACTTCATACCCAATGATCCCTTTCCAGAATTCATATTCCCGCTTTCCAATGCTTCCCTGCCCCATGAAAATCATTTTTGGCACTGCTGCTTTCTTCTGGGAAATCATCTGAAAACCGGCCTTGGAATAGAAAATCAGTTCTTCCGGTATCCGTTTTCCTGTTTTCCACTCATAAACATCACACAGCCCATTCACCGGACATAAATAATCCGCCAACTGATGCGGCAATTCCAATCGCTTCATACGCTTTCCTCCTTTGCTCCGCTTAAGTTTAAACCCTTGCATTGTCCGAGAGTCAAGTAATATTGTGAAAAAAGATGCCGCTAAATTGCAGCATCTTCTTTCATAGTGGTTTTACAGGAAAGCACACCTCTGTAACCATATCTTCTACTGATTGTTCCGTTTCCGGGGATACATGGTATATGTTGAAGCGTTTCCCATCAAGCCTGTAGTGATTATCAGTAATCCACCGTATGATTTCCTCATTTGCCTCTGGCAGCAAACCGTACTGCCCTTTAAACGTAAGTGTTGCTGCCGTTGTTTCTTCAATTTTCTTAAATTTCATTGCCTCTGTGTCATGATACCTGCCGACTACCGCCTGCTGTATCTCCACATCCAAATCATATTCTTTGAATCCTTCATCATGGAATACCGCTATATTCAAAGGCGGATTTGCAAATTGTATTTTTTGCGATGCTCTCTCCTTTGCCATCTTTTCCCAGAGAACAGCTTCATTCCCTGGGGTTGCTATTCTCCCTCTGATACTAATCACATTATGGGCAGGAAATTTTTTGAGCGCCACACTGTACAAAGGGATATCTGAAACATGTCCCAAATTCGCTATGGTTGTTTCGATTAGATTCAATTGTTTTTGCAAATTCGCAATTTTTTCCCGCTGTTCCACCGCATGGAGTTCGAGATAATCTTTCAGTTGGTCATTGCCTGTATATTTCGCCAATATCTCCTTGATTAAAGCTAATCCCAACCCCATACTTTTTAACGCCTGTATCTTGTTGGCTATCGGGAGCTGACATTCACTGTAGTATCTATATCCCGTGAAATCATCCACATGCTCAGGAATCAGCAAACCAATCTCATCATAGTGCCGGAGCATATGGATACTGATTTGTGACAAGACTGAAAATTCTCCTATTTTCAGCAAAGAAACCACCTCCTGACTTTAAGTGTAAACCCTCATATAATACGAGAGTCAATCCTTTTTCTTGGTCGATGACACTATAAATCGTCTTTGTGATAAAGTCAACTGATAATACAATTTTGTTCATCTCATAAAATAGGCTCAATGAATTTCTTGATTAATTCTATTCTGTCCCCTGCTTTGGGTACAAAGAGAGCTGCAATAGAAATCACCAGCTTTTTCTTCGTGTTTACATAAATTGTATTGCCGCCATCCCCCATTGCTGCATAGCCATCCTCATTTACCCACCATAGATATCCATAGGGCAGATTCTCTTTTTTCCATCGGCTATGTTCTATTGTACTGTCCTCTACCCATTTTGAGGAAATGATCTGCTTCCCCTCCCACATACCGCCATTCAGATATAACTGCCCAATCTTTGCCATATCCATTGGTGTAAGCGTAAGTCCCCAGCCTGCCGCATGAATTCCCATGGAGTCTGTTACCCATCCGCTAATATCCGTAGACTGGTTAAATGCTAGTTGTTCCTCTTTGCTTTCAAATAGTAAATTGTTTTCCACTTTAATCCCAATCGGTTCAAATAAATTCTCTGTAGCAAAATCCAATACAGACTGCCCTGTTGCTTTCACTAAAATTCCCGACAAAATATCTGGTCCAATCAACGGGGCATATCGGAATATTCCTATCTTCCCACGACCGCCTAATAAATCAAGTGAAAATTTTATCCAGTCACTGCTTGTAAAGTACTTTATATAAGGTGCAAAAAAACGGTATTTATAAGGTGCCGTCATGGTCAGCATATCTTTTAGTGTAATATTCTGTATTTTTTTCTCTCTCCTTTTCACTTTATATTCCGGGAAGTAATCCAGCACTTTCTCGTCAATATTTTTAATGCATCCTTTATCCAGAGCAATCCCAATCAATATTGAAATAACACTTTTTGTCACAGAATAGACGTGAACACGACTATCCGCTGTACAACCTTTAAAGTATTTTTCATAGGATACAATTCCATCTTTTATTATGACTATACCTGTGGTATTTCCATATTGACTGTTTATTTTCTGCTCCAACTCATCAATTTTTATCTGATCCATACTTTCTTCCTCTCATGCATTTCACAATATCTGCCTGCCATTCTGGACTTTTGAAACCCTCTTTTTAACCGGATAATAGACTTCTGTAACAAGTTCACTTTCTTTTGAAACCTCTGCCGGATCTGTTACATATACCTCGTACAATGCATTGCTATTTTCATAGCCTTCTCTTTTTGCCCACTCTATTTGTTTTGCGTAAACCGAAGGAAGCTGTGAGTAAGAGCCCTGCACAACCGTTTTCAAACATAGTCCGGGACAGAAATCCCTTGTTCCAGTCGCATACTCTTTTATCGGGATTGCAAATTCCGTATCTAATCCAAATGGTGTATACTCATCGTCATGAAACAGTACCATTGGCGGAGCAGCCGCTGTTAGTTTCTTCTCTTCCATTTTCCGAAATAGTTTCCCAAAGCAGGTACCATATTCTTCTGAAAATTCATGCTCTAAAACATTCTTCCGTATCGACAGAAGATACATTATCGGTATCTCAACCAACTGCACATCAATGTTTTCCATATATGACATAATGGATTTGCCTTTCCTCAAATTTGATATATCGTTGTCTATTTGATGCAGAGTATCTTCAAACTTCTGTACCTTTACCGCAATCTCCTTTTTCTTTTTATTAAGTGCAGTAAAAAGTACCTCATCCATCAGTTCTTCCGATTCAAAAATTGATTTGATCTCTTCCAAAGAAAAGCAATAAGCCTTCAAATGATTGATCAACAGCATTTTCTCCAATTGGTTGATGGAATAATACCGGTAGCCATTTTCTGGATTAATTTCATCCGGCAGTATCAATCCTATTTCAGCATAATATCTAAGAGTTTTTGTAGATACTCTGCATATGTTTGAAAATTCTCCAATTGTAAGCATATGCGAACCCTCCTTCCATGCTTAGTATAAACTTTACCCTAAGGGGAAAGTCAACGGCACTTTTAATACCCTATCCAGCAGTTTGAATGCAGCAGAACACTCCCCCTTCAAGGTAGTAGCATTTTAGTCGAATAAAAAATTAATTGCAAGCCATATTCCTCTGCAAGATAAAATATCTCATGTTTTAATAGTGTTATCTCTACAACCATCCCATATTTATCAAAATCTGTTGATATGTTTCCGCAAAGTATAACAGCAAAAAAACCGGAAGCCGAAACAATTTTTCCAAACTGCCCCAACTCCCGGATTTCCCTGCTTCTTACACTTTTCTACTGTTTTATTTTTCCACCTATGACATCAACACAATACACTCAATTTTCTTGCAAATATTTGTGGAACCCTATCAAATTAATATATTATAGAAGTTCTCCCATCTGGATATATTTAATACAAAATTTAATCATTCGATTAAGCTAATCCAGACAAATATTTATACATAATGCTTTCACCCATTTGATTGTTATTAATGTTAATGTCCTCAACAACAGGTGCACTTTGTATACTATCTCCCTCTGAAACCATTACGCTTTGCTTTCGCTTGACATGATCTTTAATTTCCTTAAAAATAGTACCATAATCTTCTGGCATAATCATTTTATAGCGCTCACTAAAACTCTGAGGCACTTTTCCTACAGGAAACATATCTCGTAACCTTGCCATATCAGCACCTTCACCAATACCTAACGGAAACAAAAACAGTTCCCCGTTTTGTACGCGCTCTCGGACTTTTGCAAATTCTGTACGTGGGTCATCGGTAGGAGTACCATCCGTCATAAATACCAAGATAGGAGTATAGTAATCGTTATCGGCATTTCTAAGATCATTCTGCATCTCATCCAACTGTGCAAGCGCAGTACGAAGTCCATCACCCATTGCTGTTTCTGCCCTTTCAACAGAGCACTTACAAGATTGTACATCTAAAACTTCGCAATCAAGAAAATCATATCTTACACTCGCAAAACGGCTATAAGTAATAATTGAAACAGCAACTTGGCGGCAAAGTTCGCGATCAAATTTTAATTCATTCAAAAGACTGCAAAGTGTTTCATTCAATTTATCTATTTTTTTATAATGGGCATACCCAGGTCTAATATCATCTAAATTAAAATAGTTGACATTGTGACCATCAGAAAAACCGGAACCTGTGTTACGTCTTAAACCGCCTTTTTCAATCCACCACTCATCCATGGACTGACTAACATCCACACAAAAGCAGATTAATGCACGGGGATCGCCATTGATAAGCAATCTACGTTGTTGGTTATAATGTTCACTTGTATAGTAAGCTTCATTTGCCATATACGTTCTCCTTTCCACCAATTAATAACGTTTTTTCCTACAGTTAGGACAACGTGTAGGCAGATTATATCCTTTTCTACTAAAATACTCAATCTCTCCATTTGTGATAGAAAAACTTCTACCACAACTACGACACGATACCCAACGACCCACTGAGTTTTTCCAGGCTTCTTTCTCTTGTTTAGACTTCTCAATCAGCTCTTTAAAGCAATTGCCGCAAACACTTGTTCGCAAATTACGTAATCTATCTTCAAATTCTCGCATTTGATATATTGGTACTTCTTGTCCACAATGTCCGCATTTTATTGTCCGTTTTTTACAGTCCTTACACCACCTTTGCTTTTTGAAATCAAAATCACTTTTCCCGATTTCGTGCAAAACTTTTGTTCTATTCGTATAATAAAATTGCCGACCACAACATTCGCATCGAAAAGACATATTTGATTGATCACTGGCACATGGAAGACAGATTCGGTAGCCTCTTTCCCATATATCAATTTTTTCCTGTTGCACATGTATACTATGTATAAAATAATAATCTGGATGTTCTTGACCGCAAATTTTGCACCGCACAAATACCCGCTTCCCATCACGTCTAAAAGTACGTGGAAACATACTACGAGAACCAGCACCATTTGAAGTCATAAGGGTGTCATTAAAATCTTTAGTCATTTTTATCCATTTTGTAGTGTCTAGGCGATATCCCGGTTGAGCATACTTCCCATTTGAATGAAATGTATTATAAAATCCATCACACATTTGATATGGCAGATGATCCCACACAATTCGCCATATACCACTCGGACGTTCTGCATCTCGCGAACGACGCATCCCACCCCCTACACTAAACGGAAAAGCCATATCTATAATACTATCACGCTCATCAGCATTCTTTCCTTTAGTATAAGGAAACTTTCCAGGCATCATCAGCATGAAAGCCAATACAGCTATCTGATAATTTTCTTGATCCATTGTATAAATCAGTAAAGTTTTATTATCACGCAAAAGTTCCGGCGGTGTAAACGTTTGATTATGCGAAAGAGCTGGATATCCTTCAACCTGCCAAGAATCTGTATCAACAAAATATACATCTTGTGTACCTGCAATATAAATTGAAGCCGGATTTATGCACCCAAACAGCAATCCTAAATCATGCATTTTTTGAATTTTATCAAGTATAGTCACAGTTAAAACACATAAATCAATTTTATTCCATTGTGGAAAAAACTGTGATAAACCTGTTGCACCATTAAATATAGAGCGTGTTAACTGGCCCCCCCCCCCGAGAGGCTGGAACAAGAATTCCTACAAAATAACCATTATTATCATTAAGTATATCTATCGGCCAACAAACACCAGGAATATCTATCTTCTCCCGTAACATACGGTTTGCTTTGTTTTCTAACATATCTAACCGAAGCACGTCCACAATATATATTTTCGCAAAAAAATCCACATGATTGGTAGCATAAGTTATAGAAATATGATCGGTCATCAAGGCTTCTTTTAAATATAGAACAATACCATTATATTTTGTAATTACTCTCTCCCCTGCCGTTGGAATACGATTTGGACTTCTAACTGACCGTTCGACAGAAGCTGGATTTGCGATTAACTTAAATGGCCTACTACTGTGCTCTCCGCTCCCTAGCACATCAGCTGCAGAACGAAAAGATACCTGTTTTGAATATGTAGAATCTGAATTTTGATTTGTAGCAAATGTGGAAACATCACTCACTTCGTTGACATCCGTTTCTTTTCTTTTTTTTAATAAATCTAAAAATGCCATATTGTCCTCCTTCAGTGTTCGTCAGAATGTAATAACCCTTTTGTGGCTTCAAGCATCTTTTGCGTATTGGAATCACCACTTGAAATCCGTTCCAATTCATGATATATTTCTTGTGCCCGTCGATATGCACTAATCACGCCTTCAGTTGCCTTTTCATAATAGAATACCAATAAGCATCTTCCTATCCCCTCATGATAACTAGTCTTCCAAATAGATTCAGCCTCTTTTAGCCATTTTCCAGACATAAATATATCATGATTTTCCATAATGCTTTTAATTTGTCGGTACATATTCAATGACTCATTTGTAATATTCTCTTTGCTGTAAATCATAGGAAAATAATATTTCTTATCAATGCTATAATAGTAAGTAGAGTCTTCAACAAAACCTTTTTGCGTCCATCTATATGCTTGAACATATGTATTATCATCATTTCGCCATTCATAATAAACCAC
>BLLW01000102.1 GCA_011959285.1 Lachnospiraceae bacterium
CTACTATCCTTTTTCAACCTTAGTCCTCCTTGTATAATAAAATTGAACCTGTTTTACTTGTAACTGAATTTCCATCCGCTGCGACGGCTGTCGCATAAAAAGTATTGAAACCATCCAACTTAGCGGTATCTATGGTTGCTTCAATGATCCACACATTTCCTTTGCTTAATGTGACATCACAGGAAACCGCTTCATCAAAAGATATGGGCTTATGGTTTAAGAAAAATGATATGCCATATCTTACGCCTGGCGTTCCACAAAGGGTATAGCGCACGGTAAGCGTATCTTTCCCAGTAAGGTTGATATTGTCATACACCACCTCGCCGTCATGGGTCATCGTCCAATAAACACTGTTATCCAGGGTATCCATCGTAACGCCATTCCATCCTGCTTTCACAAGCTCATTCTCAATAAAAGAGGAAGTGACTTTTTCCTCTGAAATGCTGACATCACGAAAAGCAGTTATACTTTCTCCATTAATGCTGTCACTTTCTGGAGCATCCTCATTAAAATGCAGTTTCAGCACCCTTTCAAAACTTTGATGATACCAGCCATAGCTTGAGGTTTTTTTCATATCAGGCTGGAAATCGGGCCTGGTGACGCTCACAACTGTCATATTCAGGGTATCGCCCTTTTTCCCTGTGTCCGGTGTGAACACAAAGGAAAATTTCTCTTCATGCTTTTCTGATGTCCGAAAGCAGTGGAGATACTCATATTCCGCCCCCGTGTCGTTCACCTTGTAGGCTTGCGGCTTTCCGTCCAAAAAAAGCAGGAAGCCAATGCTGTCCAATTTCCCCTCTGATGAAAACTGATAGTCCAGGACAAATTCTCCGCCATTATACTCATAAGGCAAAACACTCTGGTCATCCGCTCTGGCGGGATCCGCTTCCCCATGGCTGAGAAACCCTAAATCTCCGTCCTCCTGCGCCCCAGCGAATGGGTCTTCTTCTACATTTTGCGGCGGGGCATTCTCGTCCGCAATGTTATAATTTCCGCAGGCTGCCACAGCAAAGGGCAAAACAAAAACCATAGCTAATGATAAGAATCGCTTTCGCATCGTCTATCCTCCTACTTGTTTTAGATTCGACTTTCATTATAAAAACCAAAAGTCAAAATGTAGTCAAGGAATAGAAAAAAATTTGCGGTATTATCCCTTTTCAGCCGATAAAAAGAAACAGCTTAGTTCTTTACATAAAGAGAGCCAACAAACTGTAATTTCTCACAAGTCTGTTGGCTCTGGACGCAGTGATTCTGCCAGGAAAACTGGAAGTTGTTTCTTTGTACATTCGCTACTTTATCATATTAGGAATGTATTTTGATGGTTTTGCAATAAATAACAAATATATTCCGCATATCAGTTTAACCATCGCATCTGCAATGCAAATAACTGAAACTGGTATGCCTGGAAAAATATAGCCCATTGTTACGATAACCATACATACAATCCCCAACACTACCATACTCCAACCATGTACAAAAAACCACAAGAAGAAATGTATTGATGTTGCCATCAGTACACCAAGCCATATCTGCCTCCAATGCCATCCGGGGATAAACGGGCCAGCAATACAAAACATTAATATGAACAACATAGCAATCGAAAAATAAATCATCTTTATCTGCTTTTTAGAAATATCTCCTTGAGAAAGTTTTTCTCTCACTTTTTTGTTTACATTGACTCCAAAAAAGCAGGCATAATAACCTATCAGAAACACAAACGGATTAACAAAAAATTCACCGCCACAAATGACAGCTACTATTAGTACAATTCCAATATTTCTTTCATTTCGTTCCTCCTGTAAATTGCGATTTTACGTTCTCTACAACTTTTCGATAATTCCGATTTATTCTTGCCTTTTCATCAGTCGTTTTTTGAAGGCTCTAATCCTCGCACCATAGCGGCTTGAATATAGCAAACCCACCAAAAGCATTCCAACTGCAAATCCCTGTACAATATCCAGTCCAGCCATAACTGTCGGATTATCATAAAGGCTTGTCCCTTTAATGATAGTGTAGGCTAATACTAAAAGCATTGCTATCCCATTGCATATCCGTACACGCTTATTGTATCGTTCCGCTTCTGCGTTTGTATAATCCACTGCCCGCAATACAGTTTCTTTCATTTCTTTATCCATATTCTCGCTTTTCCTTTCTCCATTTAGAATTTCCCGTAAGTCAACCTCATAATAATCTGATATTTCAATCAAAATATCTAAGTCCGGCATATTGTGGCCATTCTCCCAACGGGATATTGTTCTGTTTGATACATTAAATTTTTCTGCAATCTGGTCTTGGGTAAGTCCCTTTTTCTTACGGAGTTCTTTTAAGAATTTTCCGATTTTTTCTTGGTTCATGCTTTTCCTCCTTTCAGAAAAATCCTATCAAAACTGCCCGATAAAAAACAGGACACAAAGCGAGAAATGCCTTATTTTATTACCCGACAAGGTATGTCTACCAATGCTCATTAGTGCATATGCTCTAATTTACCACCAAACTGGAATTGATTAATGCGTCAGTCGCTTCTTACAATAAGAAATTTCCCCGCAATTCAGGCATTTTAGTTTTCTCTTGGTAAAGGTATGCAGACCGGAAATATAAGCAGATGTTGTAGGCACAAATCTTGTATTGCACTTCGGACACTCGTAAGTTCCTGTCGTTACATCCAGCGCAATCACTACCCCGATTCCCCCAATAACAACGATTGTTCCTATCAAAAGTAGCAGAATGCGCAACCAAAGTTCGATTTCAAGAGCGCCCGATAACACAAACATCGTCACGCCGGACAGTATCGTCAATGCACATATAATTACAGACAGAATGATTTTTCTCTTGCTTTCTTCTTTTTCATTCATAAGATTCATCATATTCTCCTCCGCTTTTTCTTTGTATTCAGAGGCGGTCAGGCATTCACCTGAAAGAAGTTCATTGACATTGATTTTCAGCGCATTGCACAAAGGCATCATTAAGGAAACTTCCGGAAGCCCATTTCCCGTTTCCCATTTGCTGATTGTCTTATCGCTAATCCCAAGAATATCTGCAAGCTGACGTTGCGTATAGGACTGCTCTTTTCGCATTTCTGCTATGAATTTTCCGATTTTAAGTTGATCCATGACTGGCACCTCCTTTCTTCAGGTTCAAGCTTAGAATACAATGAATGGTTATATTATCACACCCACGCACCGTAGAGAAACCGTCAAAAACAAGATTTCTACGAAACGTAGAGTCGTTTTCTGCCATAAACTGGAATTTTTTAATATTTTCAGTGCTTTTTTGAAGAAACGGTGGCGCAAACTACAAGCAAAATTAAGTCAATCCAGTATCCAATACAAATGTACCCAACAATCGGATGGATCAATTTTATTTCATTTGTCAAAACAACAGCAAGCAGAAGACCTATCAAAAGAAGGACAATGCCGATACCTGCCGAAAAGCGAACAATCTTGTCTATCTGTGCAAAAGAACCGATACACAGTATGATAGCGGGAATCCATACAGCCAGATGAAATACAACACCAAGATAACTAAATGCTCCTACCCCCCTCTTGAAAAAGTATTTTAAAAGTTTCAGTTAAAAACCATGAATCCTGATTGACTATCAGCCCATTAGGAAAAATATTATACATTGGTACAGCAAAACTGCATAACAATAGAACAACTGAAACTGTTTTCAAAATTTTATTTTTTCGTTCCATCTACGTTTCCTCCGTAAAATAAATAATCTCAGTACACCTTATTAAGGATTAAGACAAAGGTATCATATTTTGATTTTCCAGTATGTCAAACAGGAATTTCTCTGTTTCAATTTACAATTCTTTTCCCATACAAAGAGATTCCGGCATATCTACATACGCACCATAATTAGGAATTTGCTTAAATCCTAACTTTGAATATACATGACAGGATTCCGCTAAAAGTTCTCCTGTTTCCAAAATCATTTTCTTATACCCCAGTTCTTTCGCCCACTCTATTAGTTTAGAAACCAGCTCTGTTCCTATGCCCTTTCCTTGTTCATCTGGTATGACAAACACTCTTTTTAGCTCTACTGTATTTTCATCATAAGGACGTATTGAACCACCACCAATCGGATTATTGCCTCGATAAACAACTATCGCTTCGTTTATTTTATCAATTAGGTTATATTGAGCGTACTTATCTCGTTTAATTATTTTTCCAACCCGCAAATCTAAGTCCTCATCAAGCAACCTGCAATTTTCTATAAAATCTTTGTTATTTCCATCGCATCTTAAAAATATAATTTCGCTCATCTTTATTTTACCTCCAAAAAATCCCGATTTATCTATTTTGCAACAAATCTATAAATCGCATAAATTACCCATATAATCCAAGAATATGTCCACGCATCAAACACAATACTTATTGTTAAATATCCGATAGCTATTATGATTGCTATTACCCAATTCATTATTTTTTCTTATTCATTTTAATTTCTCCAAAATAAACCTTGATTTGCCTCTTTGTCAATCACTTTTTTGCTCCAAACCTTTTAATAAATAAAAATATCAACCCATTTTGTGGACTGCAAGTTTAATTGTTACACAAGCTCCACTGGGAGCAATATTTGAAAGTTCTAAACTTCCGCCGTGTTTCTGGCTAAGGACACGGCTTGTAGCCAATCCCAGGCCCATATGCTCTCCCGTTTTATCCTCAGAATAAAGAAAGGTGTTCTTTTTACGGAGCATTGCCCTTGAAAAACCTTTGCCATCGTCTGATATGGTTATCATAAGCATACCATCGGTAAGGGAGTACCCAAAATTCACCTTGCTTTTGGCATATCGAATGGCATTAGAAAAAATATTCTCGACAATACGGTAAAAGATCTGCTCGTCTAATTTCACCTGACATTCGGATATGGCAGAATGGTATGCAATCTCCAGGCTATGTTGTTCTGCAAGAAACGAAAGACTTTCCGTAGCTCTTCTTAAAAAGTCCGGTAATTGAACTACGGAATACTTTGTTTCCGTTTCTTCAATGGCATTCAGGTCACGGATATAATCTGTATAATGTTCAAGCCGTTTTGCCGTTACCGCAAGATTAGACAGTGTATGCCGTAATTCTTCGTCATTCAGATTTCCATCTGCCAGGCATTGCTGCATATATTCCACATATCCCTCAACAATCGCAATGGGATTTCTGAGGTCATGTGCCACTGACGCCTGCAGGATTCTGCGCTGCTCAATCATGTTCCATAGCTGACGGTTATTATCATAGAGCGCCTGCCGCATTTCTTCAAAAGCGGTACAGAGCCTTCCTAATTCATCATTCCTGTTATAATCCACCGTAAAATCAAGGTCTTGCTCCCGGATATGTTTTGTTGCATCGGCAAGAACCTGAATGGGCGGTGACAGTTCTTTCCTGTAAAACCACCATGCGCACAGCATGATACCTGTAATGGAATAGACAAAAGGAAACAGCACCATAGAAATGCCTGCCATTCTGTATACAAACTTTTGCTTTGGGCGAAGCGCCACGAAGCCAGACTCAATTTTCTCTATTATGAATTCCGTATTCTCCAAAGTTACATCCACTCCGGTAGGAACGAGCATACCCACCTGGGCAGGTTCGTCAAGGATAACCCTCTGCCCTCCCTCTAATACCCTCCCGTCCGCTGTGACCGTCCGTGTATTCAGCCAGACTTCCTGAGAATCGGGAAGTATCACTTTCTGTATACGATAGCATCCATAAATCGTCAGGACAGATGCCGCAAAAACAAGAAACATTGTAGCAGCTACCGCACAGATAAAAGCTCTTTTCATTGATCCGGGTTTCCTCATTTTTTCCATCTGTAACCCATCCCCCAGACTGTTTCGATATATTCCCTACCCGTAGCTTCCTTCAGTTTATTCCTGATTTTTCGGATATGCTCTTTTATGACTCCACTATCTCCTTCGGCATTCAGCCCCCACACGGCTTCATAGATCCGTTCCCTGTCGAATATCTGATTGGCGTTACGCATCAGAAACTCCACAATGTCAAACTCACGGTTTGACAGGTTCAGCGGCTTTTCCCCATAAAAAATTGTACGTTCCGCAAGATTTATGATCAAGCCCTGGGAAGAAACGATTTTAGGCGTACACTTGCTTCGTTCATCCCTTCGCAGGTGAGCCGCCACTCTTGCAGTCAACTCTTTCAGGCTGAACGGCTTGGTTATGTAATCATCACCGCCAGCCTGCAAGCCGTTTATTTTGTCCTGTTCCGTAATCCGGGCTGTCAGAAACAAAATGGGGCAGACGACATTCTGGCGGATCATTTTGCATAGTTCCAGTCCGTCTATTTCCGGCATATTGATGTCAAGCAAAATCAAATCCGGATAGACATTCAGCATGGATATTGTCTGCTCCGCATTTTCCGCTACAAGAGCCTCATATCCACACTTCTGTAAGTGACTTGACAATAACTCTGTCAGCATTTTTTCATCATCAACAATGAGTATTTTGTATGCCATAGTAACCTCCTCTCCCAGAATATGATACGATCAAAAAGTCAAAAAGTGGTCAATTTCCTGCTTTTCAGAGCGTTCTCAACCGCTTTTTTTATGACAGTGCTTGAATTTGTTGCGCCTGATATTGCGTCTACATCTATTTTCTGTTCATCAACTATACTGTCAGTGATAACTTCTGCGGTCTTTCCACGTTCATGCCTATGCTCCAAAATGTTAATATTGGTGATTTCTCCATTTTGCACGGTAACTTCCACTTTGGCATATATAAAATCCACGTCATATTCACCAACATAAACTCCGTCAGGAATATCAGAAATATTTATATCTTCAAAGGTGGTTTCCCTTACTGCCTGTCTATAGTCCGCAACACTTTTAAAGTAGAGAATTCCCAAAACGAAACCGGCAAGCAAAAGAAACACGATAACAAATAATACTGTTTTCTTTTTCGATATTTTCACTTCATCACTCTCCACTATCTGCAATAGAACAATACAACATATGAAAACCATGTTCTAAAAACTGGACTTTTGATAATCCCATTGCTTTTTTAATATATTCTTCTTTATTTTCTGCAAGCTGAATAAACCCGGACAACATACCCCAGAAAACAAAAATAGTAGGCATGATTTTCAGATTGCTTCGCAGATCACCTTTATCTATGCCGGATATTAAAAATTCCTTTATCTTTTCGTTTATTTCTTCCCCTATTTGATAAGTTTCTTTTTCTTCGGGAAGATAATCGTGGCACTCAAAATCAATATTGATTTTATCCAATACCATTTTGAAGTAGAACGGAAATTCTTCCTGATACTGAACCAATCCACGACAAATGAAATTGTATTGCTCTTTTGTGGTTTGCTGCTGCTCCAGTGCAGAAGCGATGTAATGATAAAGTTTTTTCATGCTGTCCAACACTAAGATACCAACAATTTCCTCTTTGTTCTCAAAATACACATATAAAGTCGCTTTGCTGTATCCGGCTGCTTTGGCTATATCGTCCATAGAGGCTGCCGCTATGCCTCTCTCCATGAACAATACTGACGCAGCGGAAGCAATTTTTTCCCGGTGTACACTTTTCGGCTCTTTTTTTCTCCGTGCCATTGTCTGCCTCCTTATAATTGAACTTATAGTTTAATTATAAGAGTTTTAAAGAATACTGTCAACTTTTACCTCCAAAATAATCTGGAAAATATTTGCCTGAATGAGCTGTCATGACTGTCTTTCTTCCCGAAAACAGGAAGAGCAGCGAATTGTTTTCTCTAATAAAAACAAATCCACTGCTTTACTGCTTGTGTTATTAAGATACTGCGATTATGCCAATATTGGCTCCCGCTTTTTAAATATAGCACTAACTTCCTCTACGCTTTTTTTGTCGCAACGGCTATCTGTTCAAGCGTAAAATTATTCTCATACATGGTCATTATAACATCTACTAAAGTGTTATCCCTAATTCTCTGTGAAAGATTACACAAAGCGCTCACATCCTTTCTCAATTTCACCGCTATAATTTCTATCAAGCAGCCCTATAATATTGAGCAAGGAACTATAACTTCACTCAAACTCGCTATTTCTTCTTCCGAGGTGTCCAGAAGTATAATATCCATAAGGCCATTAAATTGAATGTCCATGCTCGCACAATCTATAAATTCCTCATTCACTGGAAAGAGGATTGAGTAATTGTAGTATGTCTTGGAATTGAGGGCATAATAATTGGAATGGTAAGCATTTTGCTTCAACACGCCCTGAACCTTTAGCGTTAGAGGCCGCCCAAGAACAGATTCTTCCATTTCTATTGTTGCTCCAACAGGATATAATTTAGAGAAAAGCAGAAAATATATGCAATACTTAGCTCCAACATATCCGGCAGTCTAAACAGAGATTTTTTCATGTCTATCCTCTCAAAGTATTCAGCTTTGCTTTATAAAGAGATTTTCCCGTCAGCATCGCAAAATAAAGCAGCGTAGCAACCAGGATAATAATACAAAAATCCCGTTGTGATGAATAAGTCGTAAAGCTAAATCCTTTTATGCAAAGCTGCGCTGCCATATAGGAAATTGGGAATGATATAGCCCTGTCAATCCATACAATGATTGCTCGCTTATTTCTTAGCAGCACTCGTAGAATTACAAATATAACAAGAGCAAGGAAAGCCAATAAAAAATACGGCATTAGGATTAGCCTTGGCAGAGTTATGCCGTTTTCTTCCGTATTTTCATTTGGTCCATAAATGAGTACATCCTCGGAGCCATCATTTTGAGCATAAAAAATCTGAATTTCAGTTTCACGGTCAAAAGGTATAACCATATTTTGTTTTCCGCGATTAGACGAATATACGTCCCAAGTTGTAGTCCAGGCATTTATGCGATAAATTTCTGTTTCTGCTTCATCGTCAAACACTTCATTACAGCTATAACCTGTCACCTTGCTATCAAAGGTTATGGTAACGCTCCCATCAGGGCTATCAATAACTTTGAGCAAGTTATCGGAAAAGGGGAAAAATTTAGGTGATGTTAAAACCCCAAAAATAATCGTCACTATGGCACAAACCAAAATCGCTGTGAAACAAATGGTCTGTAGGCGTTTGACAAATAAGTCCCTCTTTACTCTTTTTAACGGTATAATATCGGTATCAGTGTCAGCATCAGGGATAAAATTCGCAGCTTTCCGCATACGCTCAAACTCTGCACGACACTCCACGCAATGCTCAAGATGTTCGCTAACAAATTCGCATGTATCCACACTTACCATATCTTCTACATATAGTGGAAGTATATCTTTGATTAAATTACATTTATCACCCATTATCGACCTCCATTTGTTCCAATATTTTATTTTTTGCCCGGTGATAAGTGACACAGGCCCAGTTATCTGTTTTTTGAAAAATATTTGCAATTTGTTTGAAGCTCAATTCTCCAAAAACCCGCAACATAAAAACTTCCTTATACGGTTCGTCTAAATTGTGCAGCAGGAAATGTATTTGCATAACATCACTTCGGTTTAATATTTGTTCCTCAATGGTGTCTATGCTATCTGCAAATTCAATATCAGTAATATCTACAAACCTCTGTTGCCTTTTCAAGTGAGAAAAGTAACAGTTCTTTGCAATTTGACAAAGCCAAACGCGAATGTCTGTGTCACCACGAAAAGTATCTATTGAGCGCATTGCTTTGAAAAATGTTTCGCTTGTTATCTCCTCTGCAATGCTTTCGTCTTTTGATAGCTTTTTGAGAAAAAGAAATACATCATTAAAGTATCTCATATAAATTATCTCAAATTCTTCTCCAAAGCCTGCCACTTTCTCACCTCCTCACCTATAAGACTTCGCATTTCAAAAAATCTTACAAGTTTTTTTGAAATTTTTTCATTTTTTGTGCATCATCTGGCTTAACAGCATCTTGCGGGATAAGCCACACGCAATTTATATCCAAAGCTCCCTCAATACGGTTTTTCTTGCAAAGCCGTTGTACCCACATAAGCGATACTTCCCATTTTCCAGCAGTGATGTCAAGGAACATGATGCCACATTCCCGCACATATCATTCACTATCGGGTCATCATCATAGACCGCTGAACCGTTATCCTTAATCTGGTGCACGGCATCCGGGGCGGGGCTAACCTGTGTGGTGCATCCGCTGATTGTGGGAATCATCATTGCCGTAATAAGTAATGCCGATATTCTGCTGACACGCATTTTTCATGTCCTCCGTCATAAATTGAGGGGACCGACCATCTGTTGATAACACGAACCGGCTCTCAAAAAAGTTTCATTCCTCTTATCTGCTGCGACATTACGGTATATCATATTTTCATTGTCCAGCCCCTGCACGATTTTCCCATTGAAAAGATAATACAGGCTTTCCGTTATCAGCCTGCCCATATCTCTGGTACAAAAGAACAGTATGCCGTACAAAAAAGCCTGTTTCCTCTCCAAGCACAGCCATCTGCTGCCTGCCATCAAAAGGAAGATCACGATCACCATGCACAGCCAGCCGGAAATGGAAAGCACTTCCCCCGCCACATACACCGTCCCATAGGCCAAAAATGCGGTGCGATGGGAAGATGCCCTTCCTCACACGCCATGCGGCTATAGGCCGCCGCCTTCCTTGCATTCCCTTCCATGTCGCTACGGAAAGGGCTGCAGATAAAAACCTTCTTACGCATCAGCGCCTCCATCCTTTCTTCATTTTCCTGTCGTGCGCCGCTTTCGCGGCTTCGTAGGCTTCCACTTCCTTCTCGATCTGCATCAGCTTGGCGGCGAGGCTTTTCGCAACAATGCTGATCGCCTGCAGGATGCCGATAAGCTCCTGTGATTTTTCCATAGGCTCCGTTCCCTCCTTTCCTGCCGTTTTGGAAGGCTCCGAAATATACCCTCCTACCTTTCGTAATGACACTTTTTGAAAATCTGGCAATGAAAAATGGAACTTTTTTGAAAACCGTTCGACAAACGTATCTTTTCCTGTCGAATATGGGGAGAATCACACATCAAATCCATGCTCCCGGAAAAAATGACGCAGTTTTTCTAACACCTTATCCTTGCGGAAAGCCAGTGTCCTCCTGCTCCCTCCAATCTGCTGTGAAAGTTCAGTGACCGGAATCTGCTCCCCGAACACCTTCATGGCAAGCTCCCGCTCTTCCGGCAGGAGGGAATCCATCGCATCCGCAAGCACTCCGAGCAGTAGCTTTTTCTCCACCAGCTCGTCCACCCCCGGCAGCTCCATGTCCGGGATACCTACTCCCTCCGAGGCATTATCCCGCCACGCCTCGTAGGATTCTTCCGTGTAGCCGTTCTGCTCCATCGCCTCCCGGTTCCTCTGCTCATGCTTTTTCTGCTGCCACCACGGGCGGTAATATTTCTGATATTCTTCTTCCGTAACTTCCAGTGTGGATTCTTCATTTCCTGATTTGACTGTGATCTTCCTAAAAGACATAAAGCGTTCCTTCCTTTACGGCTTCGTAAAGTTAGGAA
>BLLW01000103.1 GCA_011959285.1 Lachnospiraceae bacterium
CATCTCTATCTCCCCCGCACACCGCTTAAACTGCCTGCAGCATGCTTCCTATATTTCTCTTATAAGTAGCACTTAATCAGCTTAAACTGAATCTTTTTCTTAAGACGCTGTCTTTTGTAAACCGCCTTGCCCAGCTTAATATAAGCGCTTTGCACAAACGAAAGTTCTTTCTTTCCCTGTTTCCTGTAGCCATAATGGGTCTCCAGAATAATCTGTGCCAGAACTTCCATCTGCTCTGCCGGAAGATCCTTATATTTCTTTGCAACCTCCGAAGGGAATGCATCGTCAGAACATCCAAGATGCCTTTCCCATCCGTCAAACAAGAGCATCTCATAAAAGCTCTTATAAACAGATTTCATATTTTCCTTTACGTCTGCCTGCGGCACCCTGCCAAGCCTTCTTTTAAGCAGATACCGTCTATGGGCAAACAATAATACCAACAAATTAATCAGAAGGACGCCCGCCGCTAAGCTTAAAATCATCCAGATTCCCAAGGGCGATGTTTCTTCCCCGCCTCCCAGATTTGGGGAATCCTCCGCCTCTTCCTTAGGCAAATCTTCCTCTTCCTTCTCATCCGAAGTCTTTGATGCAGTCTCTGCACCGGAGCCCTGGGCTTCATAATCCGCTTCTTCCAGCATCGCCACAAAGCCCGGCGTGGTCTCCACCGGCACCCACCCCACACCGGAGATGAAAATCTCCGTCCATGCATGGGCGTTGTCATCCTCAAGGATTGCCGTATAAGTACCGTCCGTCTGTCTGGAAAAGATACTCTTCGGCGCCACATACCCGACTACATATCTTGCCGGGACGCCGAACATGCGGAACATCATCGTCGCCGCCGCCGCAAAGTGCGTGGAATATCCCTCTTTCTTTTCATACAAAAACCACTCCACAAAGTCCTTTCCCTCAGGCAGGGATTCCACATCCCTGTTAAAAGTATAATTCTGGGAAAGGGTATCTACCACATACTCCCTGATCTCATCTAAATCTGAAAGCTCCATGGCTTCACACTCCGCGCGGAGCCTGCTAAGACCGTCCTCCGGCATCTGCAGATCCACCACTTTAGCATAATTCTCATAAGAGGTAAACGCCTCATCCAAAACACTGTGATAGTCTTCATGAAGTATCCATTCTTCCATGGCTTCCTGATAGCTTTCCCTTGCATAATAAGAAAAGATATCCTCCTGCCTCGTCTGCCCTTCCACGGCGCCGTCCCCGGCAAGCATCACATAATACTCATTCAAGAAAGCATTATAGGGCAGATACGTATAGGCATCATTGGCGTCTAAATTCTCTACCGTCAGTTCTTTTGCAGAAGTCGCCACCTCCCCTGCAAGCTCCGGCGTCACATCATCCTCATTTTCAGAGAATGTGACATTTTCAGAATACATCATCCTAAGAAACGGAAGATTTTGAATGTATAACCCCGGATTATCCTGGGTCTTCCAGTTCGATGCCGCATTTAAAAAGACGGATTCATCTATGGCATCAAACCTGTTTCCACTGTAAAGGGAACCTACAAATCCTTTTAAATAAACGGTCTCCTCCGGTCGTTCCGGCGCAGTCAGCTTGAGTGCCTGCACCTTGCCGAAATAGTACCCTTCCACTTCCCCTAAGGTTCCATCATCCACACCGCCGCCGGTTCCTTCCAGCGACAGCTTCAGCCTTCCACCGGAAACCTTAGGCAAAATACTCCACACCGCCTGCAGAATACCATTTTCCGCTTTCATGCCGGACTCTCTCGCCAATTCTATCGGAACAGAAATCCCCGGTTTTAACAGGAAAAAGGCAGGCACTGCCAGCGTTATCACGAGAATGCTGATAAACAAAACAGTCTTACTTCGGATGCTCTCATAGCAATGCATATTCTGTGCAAACTGCTCCTGGTCGCCTTCTTTCCAGAAGGTAGGCGGATCCTTCAACGCCGAAGCGGTAATCGTTCCCACCAAAGACAACATGATCAAACACAAAAACAATACATTTGGAATGCCGCCTGCCAGCAGCACGCCTGCCAAAAGCGGAAAGAATACCGCCATAAGGCACCATACATTAGGGCGGTACATCACACCCGCTGAAATGATTCCTGCTATCAGGAAACTTGCAAAAACTAAGAAAAACGTAACATGTACCGGATTTACTGCCACCTGATACAGCGCCAGATTTCCGTCATAGCCCTCATTCAGTTTTATCATAACACAGTTCATCGTTTCCAGGAAACCGGAAATGACATAACTCTGCAAAATCAAGAGAATCACACTGAACGCTATGAGCGATGCCAGCAAAGCCAAGAATCTATAGATTCCTTCCATTTTCAATCTGGAAAATCCTGCCCAGAACAGGCAGACCACCAAAAGAAACGGAAAAAATACAGGGGCAATATAGGGAAGGGAAAACGCAGAAATGAAAGTTCCAGCGAATCCCGCCGCTGCCATAAGCAAAAGTATTACAAGTATTCCAAAAGAAAACAGCTTATTCGTCTTTCTTCCTTCTGTCTGAACCAATTCTCTGGCTGTAATGCAGATATCTTCACTATGGACCTGCTCTTTCTTTTTCTTCTTTATTATAGCCTTCATATCCCACACCAGCCTTATACGCCAATAAAGAGCTCAGGCAGCGCCTTGCCGATATCTTTATCAGCAAGAGATGCCACACATACCCCTTCCAGATAAAGATTCCAGTGGGTATCCACTTTCAAAACTTTACTGCTGCTGCCCAGCGAATAGCTCTCCATGTAAGCATCTTCTAAATCACACTGATCTTCATACACGCCCGCATCCATAAGGGAACCAGCCAGTTCATAGATATCCTCCTCAGAAGTAATCGGGAGCCGGATGAACTCATCCAGAGATCCATTTAACCACGCCACCTCATGAGGACACCCCTGCACCAGCAGGCTGTAAGAGACCGAAGCAATCATTGTCAGCATGCCGTCCGACTGCATATGCGTCCATTTCTGCGTCCCGGACCACTGTAAATCGACAAGCAGCAGTACCATATTTTCTATCGGCATACTGAACTCCCTTACTAATAGCTCATCTGCCTTTGCACTTAATTTCCAATGGATCTTCTGCAGCGTATCACCGTCCCGGAAGGCTCTGGTGTCAAATACCTCTGAAACATCATCACCGCTCCGCTCATGGGAATGGAAATCCCCCTCTTCCCCCAGACGCATGGTCATATTGTCAAGGTCTAACCTTATCTCATACATATCCGGCACTACCAGCGCCTCTATCAAGTCCTTATCGACTTTCACCCGCCAGCCGGATAGCTTCAAATAATCATATATTTTCGCCTGATCCAGCCGGAAACTGACCTTCCCGGCATATCTAGCTGTTATTTTCAATCTTAATATTACTGTGCTGCGGGAGTCCACCATCCCTAGGGTTCTCTCGCTTATTTCTGTCTTATCAAAACCATCTATATAAGAAATCCCAACCGCCACATTGGCAACCGGCAGTCTGGAAGTGTTTTCAATCTTTATTTCTATCAATATCGGTTCCTGCTTTGGCACTGTCAGACTTGGAACCTGTAAACTGATTTTTATCTTTCTGGACAAATATATGGGAAACAGCAAGAGCACTGCCAGAAAAATCAGTTCAAACGCCAGCATAAAGACCGGAAATTCATACGGACTTACAATCGCAATAAACAAAGTAAGCAAAAGCACAAACAGATAAATCAATTTATTTTTCATGCGCTTATCACTCCGGTCAGCCCTTCTCAGGAGAAGGCTTGGGTGTATCTTTTAAAATTTGCGACAGTACATCAGCTTCGCTCTTGTGATTCAGCTTCGCCTTTGCGCTTCGCCTTACCCTGTGAACCGCTACATCGGGGAATACTGCCGCCACATCCTCCGGAATCACATAATCTCTTTTCTGCAAATATGCCCTTGCCTGTACCATCTTGGATAAAGCAAGGGTTCCACGGGGACTAATCCCCAAATCCAGCATTTCACTCTTTCTGGTTGCTGTCACCAGTCTTACGATATACTTATACACTTCGTCATGGACAAAGATTTCTGAAGCTTCCTTCTGCATATTGACAAGCTCCTGTGCCATGATTGCCGGGACCACATTGTCCAGCGGGTTTTCCTGCCGTCTGTCCTTGATAATGTTGATCTCATCCTGCATATCCGGATATCCCATGCTGATACAGATGATGAATCTGTCCAGCTGGGATTCCGGCAGCATCTGCGTACCCGCGGAACCAATCGGATTTTCCGTTGCTATTACAATAAAGGGAGTCGGTACCTCCCTGGTTACGCCGTCAACGGTCACATTCCCTTCCTCCATCACTTCCAGCAGAGCTGACTGGGTCTTAGGTGAAGTACGGTTGATCTCATCCGCCAGCAGAAGATTGCACATTGCTGCACCTGGCTGATAGGCAAAAGAATCTGTTCTCTTATTGTACGTAGTAAAGCCTGTGATATCTGTGGGAAGCACATCTGGTGTGAACTGCACACGATTCTGCTTCAGGTTCATCGCTTTGGCAAATGCCAGTGCAAAGGTGGTCTTTCCAACCCCGGGGATATCTTCAATCAGGATATGTCCCTGTGCAAGTATCCCTGTCATGATCTTCTCGACACATTCATCCTTTCCGACGATGACCTTCTTCACTTCCTCCATCACCCTTCGGGCATTTTCTACGTTTCCCATCAGTCCTTATTGTCCTTTCTTCTGCTTTTCCTTTGGGGACGCTCTTTGTTTTTGATTTTCTTTTTTGGTTTTTCCTCTGACTCTTTTTTCTGGTTCTTACGTTTTACAATCAGAAGGAAAATACCTGTTTCCACTACTGCCATGATTGCCAATGATACAAGCAGCCACGGCCATACATCCACGATTCGCTTTGTAAGTGTACCTGATTGAAGTTCACTATAAGTAACATGCTGTTCTTCCTCCTCTTCCGGAATATATTCCGTCCGAATGCCGCGCACCAGCATTCTGTGCGTATTGATTGCATAAGGATGACATGTCACCAATGTACAATGGTCTTCTCCTGGTACGATTTTTAAATCATCTATTTCCTCTGGAAGAACGATCTTAACCTGGTCTACACGGTATGCAAGTATCTCGTCAAGTACATGCAGGTAGAATAAATCCCCTACTTCCAGCTTGTCAAGATCAGTGAACAATACTGCGCTGGGCAGACCTCTGTGCCCGGTAAGAACCGAATGCGTATTCTCCCCCCCAATGGGGTAAGAAGACTGTTCAAGATGCCCTACGCCCTTTTGCAGAACCTCGTCACTTGTACCGTTATAAATCGGCAGATACACATCAATTTTAGGAATATCGATAAAACCAATGCTTTCGCCGACATCGATCAAATCCAGATAGCTGATGCTTTCGTCCTCCTGGTCGATACTGAGGGTGACTGCGTTACTCAACTGCTCATTGTACTTCATCGCAGCCTCCCTTGCAGCATCGATATCTTCCTGATCCATCTGGGCGATCTGCTCATCATACTCAGCAATCGCCCGGCTGGCATTTGACTGCGCGATCAGGTTACTGACAAACGGATATAAAGTTATGCATAATCCTGATAAAAACAGGATTGCTATAAACCATGCTCTCTTTTTATCCACAATTGCTCCTTACTTAATTACTTTGCTTCTTTTTTCTTTGATGTAAAGAAAAGAATAACTGCGGCTGCCATCATAGCGATACCTACAAATGTGAAGAGGAAAGTACCCATACCACCAGTGGTAGGAAGTTCAAAGCCCTGTTTATTGATAACAGTGCTGACAACGATACCCTGTGCATTATCTGTTGCGCCGGTAAATTCTACCCTCTCTACTTCATGTTTTGTCAATGTTGTCTGACCATCTGCGGTTGTCGTGTATTCATCTTTAGTTGTTATTGTGTACTGAACCTTCAGTTCAACCTTAACGGGTGCCTTTAACAAATTATATCCTTCGTTGGTCTTTAACTCTACCAGATAATATGTTCCATTAGAAAGACCTGACTGACCAACTTCGCCGTTCGCATCTGTCACCAAAGGAGTGGTATTTACTTTAACCCAGTCTTTTCCGGAAGGTAAGCCCAGTTCACCTGCATTTGTTACGCCTGTTTCTCCGGCTTTTGCTTCTCTGTATAAATCAAATTCTACATCTTTAAGAGGAGTGCCGTTCTCTGAGTCTGCTTTCTTTAAAATCTGAACCTTGAAGGTGAATACCGTTGCTGAATCTTCAACCTTATCTACTTTAGGCTCTTCATCCTTATTCGGGTTGTCAGAATCATCCTCCGGTAAAATGTTGTTTGAATATTCCAATGTAGCCTTGTTGCCATTTCCTGTCGATCCGGTTACTGCGCCTTCTAATAAGGTAGCTTCATATGTAACTACAATTGTTTTGCCAGCATAAGCCGCCATCTGTGCAGGCACGAATTCCATTACGAATCCATTACCAGCCTCTGTTTTCGTATAAGCAGCTGCAGCTACATCAGTTCCATCACATTGCACTTTAATTGTGCCCATGTCATCTTTCAGATTGTTCGGTGTATCTGTAATCTTGAAAACTTTGAGGTCTACAATATTTGCAGGTACTTTAATCGTTACAGTATAAGGAATTTTATCGCCCACACTATAGTCAGCACCCTCGCCTGGGTCCTTCAAGTTTCCATCTTTGTCTGTCACTTGCTTATCAACGTCAGGCTTTTCATTCTTGATATCAATTTTTACTGAATCTGACGCTTCAGCGCCGTTATAGATAACGGTTCCTTTATCTGTTACAGTAAATTCATATGCTGTCTTACCATCCATAATGTAGTTGTTATTACTTCCTACGGATGTCTCGATAAATCTGTATGTTCCCTGTGACAAACCTTCTACTTTAATTATACCTTCTGCATTTGTAACAAGGTTCAAATCTGCTCCTGTATCGTCACCTGCTGCTCCTGATGCCTTTGTAATCGTAACCCAGCCGGAAGCATCTTCTTTTTGTTTCTGAAGTGCAAAGGTAACTCCCGCTAATTTTGTACCATCATTTCCTGACTTTTCCAAGGTAACTCCGCCGTACGTAGTTCCATTTTTAGGAAATACATGTACGTCATACAGCCACTCGCTGCCATCTACCGTGGTCATAGGAACAGATACCAGGAACGGAGCTACTGCTTCCGTTACCGCTGCCGGTTTCGTTGTTTCAATTACAACATAAAAACCAAACTGCAAGTTTGTAAATTCTGCAAGTCCATCAGCTCCGGTGACTATTTCACTTCCCACCTGATTGCCTGCATAAGCCGCCTTAATCGCTCCATTTTCAACATACGTGCTGATATCAGGAAGGCTTGTAGGATTCGAACTGTAGTAAGCATCCATAACGGCTTTATCTACTACCTTGTAAATTGTAAATCCTGCTCCTGCCAACGGCTTTGCATCAGTCGGAACGGTATCGTTTGCACTACCAGTTCCATCATTTACTTCTGCTCCATTGTACTCATACTTGTGGACTGTCAGGCTTGCCTTGCCATCTTTTGAGTCTTCAATGGTTGGTGCGGCAAATGCTGTGATTGTCATCATGGACATTGCCATTGCCAGAGTTAAAACTCCAGCCAAAAACTTCTTCAATTTTTTCATTTTGTCTCATTCCTTTCTTTTTGATTTTTTACTGTTTTGACTTTTTCTCTCTCCCTCAGGAGGCTTTACCCTCCTTCCTGCGCTTACGCATGCTGTCTATATACATAAGGCTGGCAAACATACAAATACTTAAGCCGCCTACAGTAAACGGAATCGGTCCGCTGCCTCCAGTTGAAGGCATCTCAAGGTTCTGACCATTCTTGATTGTAATTTCAATCGTGTTGTCCACCGGTGTCTGCTCTTTTCCATTAATTACGTATTTGAGCTCACCATTTGTACTGATTATTACCGGTATAGGACTTGCAAGAAGTGTATGTCCCGGCACCGTAGCCACTTCCACTAACTGATATTCACCACTTGGAAGATTTGCAAAGATAATGACTCCTGCACCTCCTACCGGATTTTCATCCTCAGATGGCGTTATGATTGTATTTGTCGTCTCTCCATTTACCGTCACCTCTATAGGTGTCCATCCATCATCCGTTTTTTTCTGCAGCTGGAAGGAAACTCCTCCTAACGGTTTACCGCTGCCATCTACCTTTTTAACCTTTAGCGAAACTAAATGGATGTTGGTAATCGTACTTTCAAACGACTCATCTGCGTCAGCGCCTAAGTTCTCATCCCCAAAAACAGGATCTGAGTAAATTGCCTGGAATTTATTGCTCCAGATGCCTCCGTTCGCAACCACGGTTCCATCTTCTTTCACTTCCACGACGCGATATTCCCATAAAATCTTATCATCAGCCTTATTATCTACAAATTTATCAAGATCCTTAAACTCATATTCCCAAGTTCTTGCCTGATTATTTCCAATCTTGACATCTGCCGATTCCTGACCTTTGATAACTACATCCTGCCATTCGCCTTTCGACCCCTTTTCTCTTCTCTGCAAACGGATAACGAGATATTCAGGTAATAAATCTTCCGTTACACCCGTTCCGTCTGCATTTTTCCAAATTTTCTCAACGTGAATAGAAATTACAGGTTTCAGCATATTGACGAATGTCAGCTTCACATCGCTTCCAGCGGGAGTAATCTGTCCTGTCACCGCCTTTGTTTCCAGGTCAAAAGTAACTATATCACCGGATATCACCTCCACATCTTCGATAAATGACTTATCGGACGGTGTCTCTTTAATCGTAAATTCCGTATTGATTGGAATTCCTGTAATCGTCCTCTCCTCATTCTCTCTAAGCGTAATCGTCTTGACAATGGGCTCACTTTCCAGCCCCATACCTGCCACATTGGTAAATGTGATATCAAATCTATAAGTTCCTGTCAGTTCATCCGATCTCTCCGAACGTTCCTTGCGGATGGTAAGTGTACCTGTCTTAACTGTATTTCGATACAACACTCTTAGCTTCGTCATACCGGAATCCGTATCAGGATCAGCATATGAACGGAACACGAAAACTGGATTGTCTGCCGGTCTATGGGTGCTTGTGTAGCCGCTGTTGCCTTGTGCTACTCCCTCCCCGTCATTTGAATTGGAATAAACCTCTGTTCTTCCATCATCCACAAAATTGTCTTCTGATGTAATACCTGTAAGGTTGCTGATGCTGCCATTTTGTACTTTGCTGCCGCTTCCCATGCTGGTCACTGGCTGACCATTTTCATACATAGTCCACGATGTTGCAAAGGCATCTGAATCTACCATTTCTTTCAGTTCAATGTAACTTCCTCGCCTGAACTGGTCTCTGAAAAGAACGTTTTCTCCATCTCCCAGTGCAAACTGTCCATCTGACCCGATCACACCATAAGATACATTTTCATCTCCTGTTGTCAAGGTATAAAGCGCACCCTTGGGGTATTCCAGATTACCTGATGTAGCGGAACCATAGTCCGGAATATCATACTGTTTCGTTATAAATCCTGTGAGCGCACTTGCTCCTGATGTTGACTTGAAAATGAAGTCATCTAAATAAATATCCCGCTCATAATTGTAACCAAATCTGACAGCGGTCACGCCTGCCCAGTTAAAAGTATCGCCTGCTGCAAACTTCTGCAGATCCACGGTTATCGTCGTCCACTCGCGCCTCTTTATATTGACAGTTCCATAGGTCATACCGTTCAAGGTGTGTGATATCTTGTGCCCTGTATTGTCCACCAATTCAATGTACATGTGGTTAATTGCAGGATTACCATTATTGTCATAATAGACTTTGAACTGTAGATACCTGTTGGCATCTGTGAGATCCATTGCACCTCCACCAGCAGGATAAATAATACCACATCTTAAATCCCTGTAACCTCCGTTTGGCTCATCATATTTTGATTTCCAATGAACCACACCGTCTCTTCCGGCATAGCTTCCTACTGCCTCAAATATATTGGCAGCAGAATCCTTAGCAATTGAACCTGCAAAAGAGTCATTAAATACTTTTTCTATGCTTTCAGCAGTGGTCTCCACCTCGTGAGGTCCGTAATGGGTTGCCTGATTACGGATAGCGAATGAGAAAAGACTTACTCCCTTAAACAATCCCTGGAATGCAGAATCCACACCACTTACATCAACTTCCTTTTCAACTGCCAGCTGATTTTCATCCGGGAAGTTAAAGCTGACTGCCATATTAGACTCCCACATACCTCTTTCCATGTAGAACATGGTCAAAGTGTGCTCATCTGTGTTACCGCCGATCATCTCAAAAGGCGTTGTCATTTCACCGTGGGAATTTGAACCAGCACTCGTCTTCGTATCACTGACCCAAGCTGTCTTATCCCTAAAATTCAATCTTCCAACTACACGCGCATGAGCCCCGCCTACGTCCAGTGCAAGCTTTCCGTCAATGAATACCCAAACATCATCATCTCCGGCAAACTCAAAGGTAATCGGAACGGCATTGCCGTCCTTATCTAAAACAGTGCCATCCTTGGTTAGTCTGAACTTAAATTCCAGCCTTGTTCCAAATCCATAGTTATAATTTTTGCCGCTTGCATGGGCACTGGTTTCATTGAACGGGAAAAATCCATACTCTGTCGAAACGCCATCCTTACCGCCTGCTGTACCCGAACTATTTACATTCTTGCTCCATCCCTGATGTCCTGTATCCTGCAGGTAATACTGCCCCGTTGAAGAGTCCTGCCTCATTGCCAGCGTCGTGTCTTTACTGTCAAAGGTCCAATATGTAATGCCGTTATTATCTCTGTCTATCGCCTTGAAAGGGAATGCTACATTCTCGTACACTTTGCCAAGCACTGCATTTTTACTGTTGTTTCCAGCAATGAAATCTGAATCAAAATGTGGAAGCAATTCAGAACCGCCCTTTATGACCACACTTCCATCAGACAAAGTATCGGAAACCAATCCCTGCGCAGCTGCATTATATCGACCTTTCTCAGCGCTCGCATTAATTGCCGAGTTATTTGTAGAATAAAAATAGTCCTGATTATCAAATCCATATAACTTCAAGGTCTCATTTATTACATTAAATGCATAAATACCCCATCCTGGCCACTGAAAATGTCCCGTATAAATCGGCACGCTTGCACTATTCTCATCATAAAAATCACTCAGTGCCTGATTAAATTGTCTGAAAGTCACCCAGTACCGGTGATTGGAAGCATTACTCCCTCCATAGTTATCGCGATTGTTACCGTTCAATTCATA
>BLLW01000104.1 GCA_011959285.1 Lachnospiraceae bacterium
AATGGATATAAAAATGAAAACAAAATGGATGTGTATGATACTTATGCTTGCTTTGGCTCTTAATCTGTCGGCCTGTGGGAACAGACAGGAGAATGGGAACAGTTCTGAAAATGGAACCGTGAACATTGAGCTGCAATCCGAAGAAGGTGATTCATCGGAAAATACCGGAAATGAAAGCAGCGAAATGAACGTGATCAATCTGCAGGATAACGGTACAGATAAAAATATTATGGCGGTTAGCACGGTTAAGGATTCCGCTTTTTCAGGAAAGGTCAGCGGTTGCTATTATGCCGGTGGAAGCCGGATTATCGTTGCGGCAGATAAACTTTATCTTTATGATATGGGGAAAGGCGAAACAATCGCAAGTACGGATATTGCCATGGGAGATTTATGCGTACAGACCTTTACAGATGGCTACTTTGTTGTGGGTCAGGGAAAGGCTGGCGGCGGAGGCAGTAACGGTTCATTTGCTTCATCAGAAAGCGGCGGTATCAATGGATACATACTGAATAAGGACTTTGCTATTCAGGACACCATTTCCTTTAGCGGATTATTAAGTGATGATTTTATTGTGCAGATCACAGGGATCGCTATTTCACAGGACGGAAAACAAGTTGCTTTCGGCGGACTTTCGGGGCTTTACCTTTATGATGTTTCTTCCCGGAAGGTTCGTACCATTCTGAACTATTCCGAAGAAGGCATGGCAGGTAATATGCAGATTGTAACTATGGATAGCCTTACCTTTACGGGGAACAACACTTTAGTCTATGTAGGCATGGCTACAGATACCTCCATTGGCGGGGATGGGGTCAGTGTTTATGGTACAGTATCCACTGACAGCGCAAATCTCACGATTACCAAAAAGGGGGATTATAAAGTAGATACAGAAGAAGTGCAAAAGGGCGGAAACCTGCTTATTATGCCCCAGAGTTTTGACAAAAATAATGGAACCCTGCTGATGCTTGATACCATATCCAATACAGAAAATACGATGTCGTTCTCAAGCCGCAGTGAGGGAAAAGACGGTGTTTACTGCTCCGGGCAGGGAAAATATGTGGCTACTGCTATTTTGGAAGAAAGCAGTGTTACAATCAACATTTATGATACGGCATCGGGAAAAAGTATCCATACGGAAACCGTTCAGGACAGCAACAGCGCCTATTTCATGCGTGTTCCTCAGATATTGATTTTAGATGAGGCCGGCACCTGTATCGTTGTGCTTGGACGGGGTATTGACGAGGTAAGCACCTTGATCACAACCTTTGGCTTTGCGGGGTGATTCCCTATGAAAATATCATTGCAAAATGTTTCAAAGCAGTATAAGGGCAAGTATGCCCTGAAGGATTTTACCACGGAACTTACGGAGGGTGTCTATGGGCTTTTGGGCGCTAACGGTGCGGGAAAGACGACACTGATTAATATATTTGTGGGTATTTTGGGAAGCGATGGCGGAACGGTTTTGATTGACGGACAGGATGCAGGAACATTGGGTAAGGACTTCCTGTCAAAAATCGGATATATGCCGCAATATCCTATCTTCTACCGGGATTTTACAGTGATGGATTTTCTGCTGTATATGTGTGCGCTGAAAGGAATCCCTGACGAACAGGGAAAAAAACGGGCTTTAGAGCTTCTGGGCATTGTCAATCTTTCAGATGCTAAAGATAAAAAGATTGGCGCTCTTTCCGGTGGTATGCGGCAGAGGGTCGGTATTGTCCAGGCGATGCTGGGCGATCCTGAAATTCTTATTTTGGATGAGCCGACAGCAGGGCTTGATCCCAGTGAACGTATCCGCTTCCGCAACCTGATTTCAAAATTCGCACAGGGGCGGACAATTTTGCTGGCCACCCATATCGTTTCCGATGTGGAGTGTATCGCAAAGGAGATTATGATCTTAAAGGAAGGCTCCTTAATAACCCAGGGAACTACCGACACATTAGAACAGAATATCTATGGGAAAGTGTGGGAGGTGACAGTAAACGGGGAAGACGCTGCAAGACTTGGCAGCCAATATTATGTCAGCAATATGAAACAGCAGGGGGAACGCTTTTTAGTGAGAATTGTAAGCGATATGCTGCCTGCTTCAGACGCAGTAAAGGTTTCCCCTAACCTGGAAGATGTATTTCTGTATTACTTCCGTGGGCAATGAGTTAAGGGAGAGATAATATGACACGCTTAATCAAATATGAATTTTACAAATTATTCTGCAAGCGGTCAATACTTGTTGTACTTATATTGTTCAGTGTAATAAACCTGTTCAAAATAAACAGCGAATTCCACTCGTATTCCTACTTGGCGGACGGAAATGACAGCCGCAGTTGGAACAGTGTGTATTGGCAGCTTTATGAGGATTACAGAGGGGAGATTACTGCTGAAAAAATCAATCATCTTCTTTCCATATATCAGCCGTTAGCAGACGCTACGGCTGATATGACAGCAAGCACAGCCAAAGACAATCCGGATATGATGACGGGGAATATATACAGTGACCGGAATATCCTGGAAAAATACTATGTGGAGCCTATGGAATATTTCTATCATTATCGGACTTATGCGCTTCAAGTGGCAGAGAGGGCAAAGGAAAATGCTGCTGTTTACAAAGAACGGGGGCAGACTTATGAAGCACGTAAAAACAGTGTGATCTATAATCTTTATTTCGGACGGAGCATAAAAGCCTTTGCCTATGAGGAGATGTATAACTATTATCTGAACTATAATTTTTCGGGCATATTGGTTTTATTTCTTTGTCTGTACGGGGGTGTCAGTACCTTTGTCTGCGAAAAGGAAACACAGATGGATATGCTGCTGCTGACAAATCCGGGCGGCGGTAAAAAGACCACATTTGCTAAAATTGCTGCGGCTTCTTTGTTTGTGATCAGTGTGGCCGTATGGTTTTCTGTTGTGGATTATATTGGTTTTGCGTATTTCTTCGGAACGGCGGAAGGAGGGGATCTTCCGCTGTATGCTGTCAGCAATTTCAGCACGGCTGCGGTAAACTGTAATTTATGGCAATATGCGATTCTGTCCGCAGTGATAAGGGCAGTCGGCGTATGGACGATGAGCATGGTGTTTCTATTGATTTCCTTGTTTGGGCGTAATGCCCTTGTTCCGTTTGTTGCTGATTTCGGAGCAGCCCTGTGTTTCATTATTACAGGTGCGTCACAGAGCTGTTTCAGTAATACCTGGCTCAAGATCATAAACCCGTATTCGCTGCTTGCTAACCGCATACTATTCAGCAAGACCGAGTTTATTTGTTTTGCAGGATATCCGGTACAGAGTTTCCAGGCAGCAATTATTTTTGCTATAACCGTAGGGGTGGTTTCCATAACGGCAATGATGATGCTTTCTAAAAGAAACTCTTATTGCCGGGAAAGGAGGATAAAATGTCTGGATTTATGTACGAAGTAAAAAAGATTATGCTCTGGCAAAGGGGGCTGTTCTATATTGCCCTTGTCCTGCTCTTTGGCACGGTCTGGCTTGTCTTGTCCGACAACCCTTATGACAGTGCAATGGAGCGGTATAAAAATGAATATGAATGGTATCTGGAAAAGGTAAACGGATACTGCACCGAGGAATCTTCCCTTTATCTGGAGCAGGAGGCGGAGAGGATTGCAAAAGCGAAGGAGAGACAGAACAGCCTTTTGGAGAACTACTATGACGGGAAAATCAGTGAAAGTGAATATAAAAAAGAGAGCCGGGAAATTGAGAAGGTTCTGGAGCGTCAAAATGGATTTGAGGTTATCTATCAGCAGTATCTCTATATCTGCGAAAATGCAGGGAATCGCTGTTTCCTCCAGACAAACGGATGGATGGGGCTTCTTGGCAAAGGTACGCTTAATTTCATTCTCTTCCTTGGTATTTTGCTGATTGCTACGCCTGTTTTCTGTTCTGAGTACAGCTGCCAGATGGACACCCTGATCCTGACTGCAAGGGAGGGGCGAAAAAGCGCTCTGTATAAGTTGCTCATTATTACCACGGTTGTCCTTTTCCTGTCGCTTTGCATTTCGCTTATTGAATACGGATTTTACAGGTTCAAATACGGACTGCCGGATGGGGATTATCCGATTCAGAGTATCCGTTACTTTGCAGACAGCAGCAAGGGTATGTCGCTGTTGGAGGGATATGTATCTATAGGGCTGCTCCGGATGTTTGGCGGTGTGTTTCTTACGATACTCCTGATGTTCATTTCCGTTTTGGCAAAAAAGTATGCGGTCACCCTGCTTACAGGTGCGGTGTCCGTGATTATTCCCTACATAGGCTTATCGAAAACCAGCATTTTCCGTCTGCCGTTGCCGCTGCCGTTTCTGCTTGGAACAGACTTTTTTGCAGGGGATATTGTTATGAGCGATGCCCTGACGGGTGATGAGAAAATTATTCTTGCGGAGGTTGGTACGGTTACGCTATTGACCTTGCTCTTTGTATCCGTGCTTTTGTGTACTTTGGCTGTTGTCTGGATTTTACGGCGCAATTCTAACAGATGGCTGATGAAATCAGGGCAAAAGAAGCGGGGGGCGGCTTTCGCTGTCATGTTTGGCCTGGCATTGGCAGTGACGGGATGTTCAGACCGTGGAAAAACGGGAAGCGTTGTCTATAATTCATCGGCAGGCTATGACTGTATGGGATATGAAATCATACGGGATGCAGGGAATTTTGATTATTCTCTCAAAAATACTTCCACGGGAGAAACATATCCTTTAGCACGTTCCCCTATGTTTGGGGTATTTTCTGATGAAGAAGAAATACGTGCGTTTTATGTGTGTCCGCCATATCTGTATTACACCACATCGGTTATGGAAAGCTATGTCAACCGGGTGGGAAACTATAACAGCAATATAACGAAAGTGTCGGTTGTAGAGTTGAATCTGAATACCTTTGAGGAAAAAACAATCTTTGAGCAGATTACAAATTCCGGGCGTTCTCTTTTGGGCATTGACTATGAAACGGGGGATAAATGGAAGTTCCTGGATTTTCATCACGCTTTTTTCCTGAATGACGATAAACTGTTTTTCATTGGCAATGATGGCATAACAAAAGTAAACCGGTATACCAGAAAAACTGTAAAGCTCGATATTCCTGCAAACGGAAATATTTCATTCGATGGGGAAAGCATCTTTTACAAAAATGAACAGGGGGTTTTAACAAGATATGATGTTTCCAGTAATGAAACTTACACTTATGAAAATATAGTTGCATATGATTTCTGCATGGATGAGCAGTCAATCTATTATGTTTCCAGGACGGACGGCGGAGACTTGTATTCCTGCGGCAAGGACGGGAATAACAAGGAATTAATCAGTCATATACCTGCAATGTCTGTTACCTGTGATACAGGAAATATTTATGTGTTATCAAAAGAAAGTGGTGAGGAAATCGCTTTACCAAAAAGCCATTGATTTATTCCAGATTGAGGAACAAATGCGGCAATGAACAGGAAACAATACGGAAAGAGGAAAAACTCAGGAAGAGAAAGCTTAAGTGGCTTATGATTGCGTATCTGCTGAGGGCAATCGTCATACTGATACCAATTATAATGATGATACTTATGGTTTGCGGATGTCTTTACATGTACGAGAAATTTACAAAGGAAGATGAAAAGGTAAATAAATACACGGATATATACACAGATAGAAACGCAGGCAACGATGTTGCTCTTGTTACTTCAATAGAGAATAATGCCCCAGGGTTTTGTGGTGTCATCAACGCAGTTTCGCTAAGTGAGGATATTGAAACGAGGTACGCAAAAACAGAGGGCTATTATGTTTTGCAAAACACGCAAATGCCCGCTGTTTTGGTAGAAATGGGATTTCTTTCAAATTATTCTGAGAGTCAAAAGCTATTGGATGACGATTATCAGGAAAATTTGGCACAGAGAATTGCTGAAGGAATATCCAATGAAATCAAGGGAGGAGAGAATCTGTGAAGAACAATTCAAAAGGCGATAGCGCCAAAATTGAGATAGAGCTGTTGCTCCGAAAAGCGCTTAGAGTACAACAGGAACCCAGTCAGCAATTAAATGATTCGATTATCCGTCAATGCGAAAAAAGAATTGAACAGGGGAGCGGATCAGATTCTGGGTGACGGAAGGATTGTCATAGGAATTGAAAGAGATAATCATAAAGAAATAGAAAACTGTCAGAATCAAAAGAAGGACGAGGAAATGAAAGTGGTAGATTATTCACAATTTGAAGCAAGTACAAAATCGGGTATTCACGCAGATGTAAACCGAAAAAATAAAAAATATACGTTACATATTCTCTGCCCTAGCAATTTCACTTGCATTTGTTATGAAATTTGTTATTGATGCCATATATAAAAATACTACACAAGGAATTACAGGAAAATTGTCATTACAAATTCTGGTATGCTCAATATCTATATCTTTGTTAAGTTTTGTTTTTTTGTTTATATTCAATACAAGATTGAATATAAACGAATAATTTTATCTTGCTCCTATAACCCAAAGTTTATGTGCTGTTTACTTAACTATAATTCTTTAGAAGGGATTTTTGAAAATGGTTCAGAATTATTGGATGATATTAAATTAGCAAAATATGAAAGACAAATTGAAACTAAGGAAATATGGCTTCTGTCGCCTGACCTTTCGGTTGAGGAGGGTAATAATGTTTTTCGAGAAGTTGTGCGAGCTCGTCTTAATGAAGGGGGTTGTTATTCTTTTGTTGCCCCCGACAGTCCTATTTCTCGAGAACGTGCAAAAAAGAGAATACATTTTTATTTAATAAGAGGGGATGAATATGCATTGTTTTTGTCATTATATTCTCTTACAATAGAAATGAATCCACTAAATAAAGAAGGTATTGATGATAACTGGCTTTCCTGTATGACGATTTCCTCTGACAGTATTGCAGGAGGCAGCAGATGAAATGCTAGATTATAAGGGCAGCGGTATGTCTGTTATGGAGATCAGCCACCGCTCTTCCCTGTTCCAATCCATTATTGATGAAACAGAGCAGGATTTACGCACCCTTATGAATAATCTCAGGATTCAGACTTTGTATATATGTGTGAAAACAATACTATCTATGGAATAAAAATTCATTGCTGTCCGAACAGTCATGGAAAGATATACATTCATTAGCGATCTGCTGTCTGTATTTACCAGACCATAAAACAATGAGCTGGAATCCAGATAATCTCGCTGTTTTTGTTGCGGTCAACGGCAATTTCCGAACCGTTAACGGCAAATATGCGGTATCCGACCCATGTCTTCGGACTGTTTGTAAATTGAAATATATCTGTTGACAGATAAAAAAATCTTCAAAGGCATGCGGTGATATTTTGTACCGTGCTTTTGAAAAAGCCTGCTTTGAAACGGAAAGCCTTTTTTCACCAAGGGACGTCTCCAGTTCTGTAGTCAGTGATTTTTGCGGCATACCCAGCACGAAATACATGATGTCCTAAAATGAAAGATTACGGTTTCTTGTAAAGGTATTTTTATCCAAACAGTGTTTTTATTAAATTTTTGGAATTTTTATGCTGTGTAGGAAGGGGCAATTTCGGCTTAAGTTGACGACATTGACACCGTGATAGTATACAGAGTTTTCGTGTTTGTATATGAGTAAAATGGTAAAAATTTAATGAATACATGATAAATGAGGGAAAGGGCTGCTCGATGGCTCTTTTTTGCTTTCCACTCTCGAAAAATAGTTGTTTCCTTTAACAGAAATAGTATTTTGCCGAAGTAATAGGAAAGTATGAATTGGCAATTCATTTGACAGTATACCGTTGGTAGGGATAAAAAGGCATATTTAACACAATTCTACCGTTGGTAGGTGTTCATTTTTGTGCCGGATTTATATAATATATCGCAGGCAGGAGGGCTGAATAATGAATCAAATCAAGATTGGAGCTTTTATTTCCGAACGCCGGAAAGCAAAAGGCTGGACGCAAAGCCAGTTAGCAGAAAAACTGGAAATAACTGATAAGGCAGTTTCAAAATGGGAAACAGGACGGTCTATGCCAGATTTATCTTTGTTTATACCATTATGTACTCTTTTGGAAGTCACTTTAAATGAACTATTTGCGGGTGAGTGCATTGCGGAAGAAAAGCTGAAAGAAAAAGCAGATGAGGTACTTATGGACGTGATTACGAATTGGTTAGGACATGATAAATGGGAATCAAAAGAAAGTGGTACAACACTCCAAAATGTTTTGGAAGTTGAAAATGTTTCCAAACTCTATGAAAATGTTTCGGTAGGGCACGAAACAGAAAATAATTCTGTATTAGCTGTAAATGACGTAAGCTTTCAAATCCCGCGCGGCAGCTTTGTTGGGATTATGGGAGCTTCCGGTTCCGGGAAAACAACATTGCTTAATTTAATCGCCACAATAGATAAGCCAACGAATGGGGCAGTACGGATCAGCGGGCAGAATATAGTGGATATGCCAGATGAAGCTGCCGCAGAATTTCGCCGCAGACATTTAGGCTTTGTTTTCCAAGAATATAATTTACTTGAAACTTTGACTATTTATGAAAATATTGCGCTTGCTTTGACAATTAAAGAGGTTTCCAAAGAAAGCATTCGTCCAACGATTCAAAGTTTATCTGAAAAGCTGGATATATCAGCAATATTAGATAAATTTCCATATGAGGTATCGGGAGGACAACGGCAACGCTGCGCCTGCGCCCGTGCTATTGTGGTAAATCCAGATATTATACTTGCGGACGAGCCAACCGGGGCATTGGATTCCCATGCCGCCAGACAGCTTTTAGACACCTTCGCCATGCTTTGCAGAGAATTTAGCGTAACAATATTGATGGTCACACATGATGTCGTGGCAGCCAGTTCTTGCGACAGGATTTTATTTATGAAGGACGGTGAAATAAAAGCTGCCTTAAATCGGGAACAGGAAAGCAAACAGACCTTTTTCGCGGATATTTTGAAGAAAATAGAATGGATAGAGGGAGAAAGCCATGATGTATTTGAAGTTGTCAATCCGTAACGCTAGGCGGTCTTTTATAAATTATCTTTTATATGTTGCTGCCATGACTGTCCTTTTGACGATTATAGAGATATCTAATTGTATAACCATTATAGGAGAATTATCAGGATTTCAAGTAATATCTCTGCCATTGTTAATAGCCGTCATTCAAATAGTTTTAGTCGGATATATAGACACTTTCATGCTAAAGCAGCGTGCAAAAGAATTTGCAAGCTATTTGTTGTTGGGCATGGAAAAAAAGAGATTAACCCGGCTGTTCCTATGCGAAGTTCTATTGATTGGCTTTTGCTGCTATATAGCAGGAGCAACAATAGGTTTTTCCATATATGGATTTTGGTATTTCCGTGAGTCATTGCCTGAAATGAAACATTGCGGATTCCTTTATGGTAAAAGTATGTTATATACGTTTTTGCTTTTTTGCCTTATTGAAATAGTGTGTTCTTTCCGGCTGAGGGGGCGTTTGAACAAACTGCAAATAAGGGAACTGATGTATGAAAGAAATTGCAATCAAGGCATAAAAAATATAGGCAGCTATAAAAAGTGGGGCATTATGTTCTTTTTATGTTTTGTGTGCTTAATTGGCTGCGTTTGTGGCATTGTTTTTTTGCCGGAAGTTTATATTGTCTATCCTGTATCTGTTGTAGCAATATCATTATTAGTATCTGTCTTTGCCTTTTACAAATGGGCATTTGGATATTTATATGCGTACAGGCGAATGAACCCCGTTCAAATCTACCGAAAAGACAGACTATATATTGCGGCAAATATAACATCAAATTTCAAAACGGCTGCTGCGGTTAATGCTGTTTTTTGTATATGCTTATTATTTTCCGGGTGTTCTTTTGTAACCGGGATGCTGATGCTGCAGCCGGAATTCCAGCTTTTTGATACGGCTATGCGGCAGTGGATGGGAACTTCACAAATAAGTATCTGCATCGTGTTTTTGGTCATTTATTTCTCGATATTATCTTTGCAGGAGATTATAGAGGTCAGGCAAAATTCAAAAAACAATCAGATCATGCGCTGTATGGGAAAAAGTGATAAGCAGATAGAAAGGCTTGTGAATAAGCAGATAGCGATAAAGCTGCTCTCACCAATGATAATGGCTTTATTGACTATTTCATTCTGCTTACCGTTACTGAATGGAAAAATGAACTTGATTTTGCCAGTTTCTTTGAATAATATTCTGCTCAAATTAGCTGGTGGGTTTGGGGCGTGTATTGTAGTTTTTTATATTTGCTATTTTGGAATTATTTGTGTTATGAGCAAATGGTATATAAATACCTCTGCCAGTAAGTAGTAAAAAGCCGATAGAATCAATGTAAACAGCCATACACGGCGGTTCCGTTTGTGCCTCCTTGTGGGACAGCAGCCCTATATCGGAAGTAAGCGGCAGGTCAACAGTGCTGTCGGACGAAATGCGAAAAACTTTAGAACTGTTTTGAAAATTCTGCACTGCATTTATGCATTTCGCTCCATTTTATATGCATTTCGTTCCCTGCATCCCAAAATAACAGAAAATCTGCCGATAAATTAAGTGACGGCTGAAACGGAAATCCGAGGTGATGAATTTTGAATATAGCAGTGGTTGATGATGAGGAAGCCATCAGAGAGCAGATTGGCGGATTCATAAAAAACGGAATCCCGATTTTAATATAAGTGGTTTTGATACGGGGAAAGACTGCTTGCGGCAGGGAAGGAGGAAGGGCTGCAGTTTCCTGAAAGTGGAGAACAGCTTTGACGGGAGGGTGGTGAGGGGACGATGGATTTTAAGGTAAATGGCAGGGTGTTCATCCTGTCTGTGATGATGAAAAATGAAAGGAGAGCGGAAGATGGATTTCGGAGTAACAGGTAAATTGGAAGGGTACTATCTGGCGGAGCAGTACCGGAAGAATGCGGCTACTGATAAGAATGGAGGCGTGAGCTTTGCGGAGCTTGCGGCGGCAAAAGCGGCAGGGCGGTCAGATGTATCGGGAATGAGTTTTAAGGATATGTGGCAGGCGAGGTTTCCCGGAGCCTACTACAACGTGATGGATACATCCAAGATTGACGGCTCCTTATGGGGGAGGAATG
>BLLW01000105.1 GCA_011959285.1 Lachnospiraceae bacterium
TGGCAGCCGGAATTGATCCGGCGGGACGCAAACAGGGCGCACATGCTTTCCGGTCGTCCCTGGCAAGTTCCATGGTCAATGACAACATCCCTTATGAGGCGGTAAGGAAAGCCCTTGGGCATACAGACCAGAACGCCATCCAATCCTATGCCAGTCTGGATGTGGAGCAGCTGCGGAACTACGCCCTCCCGGTCATGGAGGCGACAGGTACATTTGCCGCTTTTCTGGAGGGGAGGTGGCGCCTGTCATGACACAGTTCCGGTCGGTTTTCAAACATGAGCTTGCAGAATATCTGGAAATCAGCCAGGGGACTGTCAGCGATGATACTTTGCGGAGTACACGCAGAACCCTTCTTTCGTTCGATTCACTGCTGGTGGCAGAAAACGCCGACAGGGTTACGGAAACAGCCATCAATCACTGGATCAGGGAACTCCAGCAGATAAACGCGCCCAAAACGGTCAGCGATAAGGTAAGCTATCTCCGCAAATTTTTGCGGTACCTTCAATACAAGGGGTACAGTGTTTTCATGCCCGCCTGCCCCAAAACATCAGACAGCTATGTCCCATATATTTTTTCGGACAGGGAAATCCAAACGCTTCTGTCCTGCGCCGACAGCTGGGTCAACAGGCATACAGACCCGAAAACCCGCCGGACGGACATGGAGCTCTGTATGCTGCTCCGGATGCTCCTTGGGTGCGGGTTCCGCCTGGGAGAACCGCTTGCCGCCAGGGTAAAAGATATAAATTTCCGCAATGGGACCATCCTGATCCGCCATGCCAAGAACAACAAACAGCGTGTTGTTCCAATGGACAGGACATTGACAGAGATGCTGGAAAGATACTGCATTGCTATGGGGATCAAAACAGAACCGGAAAGCTATCTGTTCCCGGCAGCCAGGGGCCAAGAGTTTTCCGTCAGTAAAGGAACCTTTGATTTTCGGTTTAGGAACCTCTTGCGGGAAACCGGCCTGTATGTACAGGAAAAATCCCATTCCAGAGGGCAGTGCCTTCATTGCTTCCGTCACTATTTTGCCATCCATTCATTTGCGCAGGCAGAGAAAAACGGACGCCCGACAGATGACTCTGTTCCTTTCCTATCAGTCTATCTTGGGCACCATGACATGGACGAAACGGAGAAATATCTGAAATTCAGTGGTGATATGTTCCCTGAATATACGGAGCTGTTTGAAGATTATGCCGCTGGCGTATTCACGGAGGTGGCGTATGAGGAAAAATAAACTTCCTGAATTCATGCTCCTCCTGGAACAGTTTTTTACGGAATATATGCCGCTCTCGTCAGGGCTTTCCCCTAATACCACGAGATCCTATAAACATGCCTTCCGCCTTTTGTTCCAGTATGTTTATCAGGAAAAGAAGAAAAATGCTGGCGAAATCCTCTTCCGGGATTTGAATTTCGAGACTATTGACGGCTTCCTGAAATGGATCGAAGCAGAACGGGGATGCTCAGTATCCACAAGGAATCTCAGGCTTTCAGCATTGGCCTCTTTTGCCGGTTACGCACAGAACAGGAATTTTGAAGCAGCGACTGTGTTTGCAAATGCGGTGAAAAGAGTGCCTGTAAAAAAAGAGGCCGTCCAGCCGAGGATCACCTTTACGCTTGATGAAGTTTCAATCCTGCTCCGGCTTCCTGATCCCGGGAAACGGATGGGCTTCCGTGACCAGGTCCTTTTGAACCTGATGTATGCCAGCGGAGCCAGGGCACAGGAAATCTGCGATCTCAAAGTCAGGGACTTCCTGGCCGAGAAAAACCTCTATAAGCTTACAATTACTGGAAAGGGAAACAAAACCCGGAGGATCGTGATTGCAAGGCCTAGCGGAACTCTCCTGGAACGATATCTGGAGGAAACGGGAAAGGCCGGTCGGTTGGAGGCCTACATCTTTTCCAGCCAGACCCATCCGCAGATGAGCATTTCCTGTATTGAGGAGATTTATAAAAAATATATCATGCTCGCAAGAGCAGGGCATCCGGAAATGTTCCTTGAAAAACGCTACACCCCGCACACCATGAGGCATACGACCGCCACACATATGTTGGAAGCCGGGGTACCAATTATGGCAATCAAAAATTTCCTCGGACATTCCTCGATCTCCACAACAGAACGGTATGCTGAACTTTCACAGGGAACCGTAAACAGGCATATCCGGGATTGGAACGAAAAGTGGTTTTCCCATCAAAAAGAAAATCCTGTTACACAAAAGAAAGAGCATCAGATCCCTGACTTCCTGAAATAGTTCTTACATTATCCGAGGCAACTTCTCTGAAAGCCTTTTATGCTGGCGGTTTTGAGAGTTTCCTCGGATAATTGATTATCTCGGATAATGCGCCCTTGCTTTTTTAGCAAGGGTAGAGGGATAGCCCGTTACCCTTGCGCCGCGCCCCCGTCTGCGCCGCCCTCACGGGCTGTATAGGCGGTTCTGGCGGCGGGCGGCGTGTTACCCTGTGCCGCCGTTTCCGCGCCCTGTACGGGGGCTGTGGGGGCGTTCTGGGCGGTCAATTCGTCCAGTATGCGGCAGGCGTGGTCGGTCATTACAGTTTTTTCAAGGAATGTCTTGAATTGTTCCTCTGTCAGCGGTATGCTGTCGGGGACAAGACTTTCAAAAAGCCCCATGCGGCGGCATAGGCGTTTTGTCCTGTCCTTGCGCTCCTGTGCCTTTTGCTCCTGCACAAGCTGTCTGCGCCTGTTTTCAAGCTGTCGGATTTCTTCCTCAATGCTCGTGATTTTTTCGGCTTTGGTCTTTGCCACGGGTCAATCGCTCCTTTCATGTCTGGTGTGGAATGGATTGGATAGGATAGGAATGGATTTGATTTTTACAAACAAACGGTTTCCTGTTTTACTCCCTCCTGTCTGCAAGTATCATTTTCAGCAGCTTGTCGCGGAATGTTTCTGTGCCGCTGTGGTTGAAAAACAACTCCGCAACAATGGTCTGCCCGTTCCTCTGCGTGGTGATGATACCGTCGGGCTTTCGGGGCGGGGCGGGCGTTTCTTTCTTTTCTGTCAATGGGTCGCTCCTTTCTTTGGGCGCGGAAAAGGGATTTCCCGTAATCGGAAAATCCCTCTCTGCTGTCGGTTGTTTTGTTAGTGTTATTTTTACTGTGCGGACATGGCGGCGGCTTGCGCCTTTTTTCTTGCCCGATATTCCCGCGCTTTGATACGGTCATACTCCCGTTGCTTTTCAATATTTTTAGCGCGGTAGGCTCTGGAATATTCACGGTGGTAGGCGCGGCTCTTTTCCTTTTTCGCTTCTTCGATTTCCTCACGCATTTTTTTGATTTCCTGCTCTGTCGGCTCGGCAAGCTGTGTCAGTTCGTTCTCAAATCTGCCGATATGGTTGAAGTATATCCCGATATGCTGAATAGCGTATCTCGCCCGTTTCCGGTCGCGCTCATGCACTTCAATCCTGCTGATAAACTCGTTGAGAATGGCGGGGGTGAGTTCAGCAAAGTCGGCGTATCGTTCTGTCAGCTTCACAAATCTCTGCGCCCGTCCTCCCGCGTTCTCAAAAGCGGACAACTGCTCTTTGATTTCCGCAAGTTCCTCTTTCAGCGTATAATATTCTTCCGAATACTTCTGTGACATCTGCTCATAGCGGTCTTGTGGGATAGTGCCGAGGGCGTTATCCTCGTACAGCTTATCCAGAACCTTTTCGATTTGTTCAAGCCGCGTTGTGATTTGCGGTACGCGCTTTTGCTGTTTCTTCGTCCTGTCGGTCTGCTGTACGTCAAGGCTCTTTTTCACTAAGGCTTCAAAATCCGCCCTGTTGCTGATGGAGTATTCCGCGATTTTTTTCAGCACCTCTGAAACGGTCTGCATGAGCAAATCCGCGTCCATGATATGCGGGGAATGGCACTTCGGATTTCTGGCTTTCCCCTTGTGGTATTCACTGCAAAAGGCAACGTGCCGTTTGCCGCCGTTCCTGTAATCTATCCGTATGTGCATTTTTGCGCCGCAGTCCTTACAGAAAAGCAAGCCCGACAAAGGGTGGATTTCCCCGTCCCCGTTTGGTCGCTTGACAGGGGCGTTTTCTAAAATCCGCTGTACGTTTTCAAAATCAGTGCGGTCGATAACCGGCGCATGGACATTTTCGGTAATCTGCCACTGGCTTTTGTCTACATAGTGGTTTCGTTTGTCGCGGAAATGCTTTGTGGTCTTGAAGTTGACTACATCTCCGCAATACTCCTGCCTTGTGAGGATACGGGTCAAGGTCGCCTTATTCCATTTGTAGCGGTTTTCTTCGTTCAGCGTCCTGCTTTTTGCCGTTCCCCGCCCACGGTCTTTCATGTAGAATGTGGGGGTCGGGATTTGCTCATTTTTCAGATATACGGCAATCTGGTTTCGGTTTTTCCCGTCCAGAAACAGGCGGAAAATAAGGCGGACAACTTCGGCGGCTTCTTCGTCAATTAACCAAAAATCCTTGTTGTCTGGGGCTTTCACATAACCATAGGGGGCTTCGGTTGCGATTGGCTTGCCACTCATGCCTTTGGTCTTAATGCCCGTTTTCACTTTCTTGCTGATGTCCTTTGCGTACCACTCTGACATGATATTGATGAACGGCGCAAACTCCAATGTGTCGGGCTTTTCGCTGTCTATCCCGTTGTTTACCGCGATAAAGCGCACGTTGTTCCGTCTGAAAATCTCCATAGCGTTTCCCACTTGGAGATAGTCGCGCCCCCAACGGGTCATGTCTTTCATAATGCACACGCCGACTTTGCCGTTTTCCACGTCCTCTATCATGCGGGAGTAGGCGGAACGGTCAAAAAACCTGCCGCTTTCGTCATCATCAATGTAGTGCCGGATATTGGTTAATTTTAACTGTCTGGCGTAGCTTTCCAGAAATTTCTTCTGGTTCTGTATGGAGTTGCTTTCGCCGCCGTCCCTGTCCTCGTCCCCCACTGATAAGCGGGAGTATAGGGCTGTGATTTTGCTGTAATCATTCATGTGCATACCCTCCTGCGTCAATATAGGTGTTGCTTACAGTTAAGATTATGCACCTCATCTTGCAGAACCGTATTCCACTCCCTGCCTGTATTTCTTCGCATTTTTCCCTTTCAGGTACACCATGCCTTTCACTATGGCAGCGCCGACTGCCCCGGCTGCCAGATCGTGGGCGCGGAAGCTGGGAACCGGATTTTCAAACGCCATCTGGAAATTCAGAAAAAGTACCCCTGCCCTCTCCGCAAAAGAATTTCCCATGCAGTGCCGGTACAGCCATGCCAGCTTATCCGTCAGGTAAAATACAATAATATAAGGCACATTCATCATGAGCAGACGCTTTTTATCTATCATGGAAAGTTTCTCTGCAAAGCTTCCTGCTATTTTGTCTGTCAGGTTATGCAGTGATATATTCTCTTTTTTCCCGCTCATAATTCCTGCCCCCTGTCTTTGTGTTTCGTCTTTTCCTTCTCCCTGTGCTTTGCCACGCGCTCCTTGGCAAGCTCCAGCTTTTTCCGGACGGACGGTTTTTTGTCTTGTTTAACGTCCTGCCGGTATACTCCTTGAAGGCGGCAGTGATGGAATCCACGTCCTTTGCCCGGAAGAATACAAAATACCGGGGCGGCGATGCGGACTTATCTTTCATCAGGCTGTAAAGCACATGGTACTTACGGGCGCATTTCTCAAAAGATTTGATGTTCCCATCCGTAATCTCAATGTTGGAAAGCTGTGCCCCGTTCTCCGCAAGTTTCTTAAGACTCTGTTTCCCGGCGCTTACCGTCTGCTTTTTCTCTTTCTGCTTTGCCGGGGCATGGTGCCGCGCCTTCTGCTGTGAACGCTCCATTTCAGCAAGTGCCTTTTCCATTGTTTCCTTCAATATCCGCGCCGAAATCTTTCCGCCACTGACACAAAGCGATAAAACTTTCTCATTTACCTCGTCCTGCATAAGTTTTCCTCCCTTCCTGCCCTATACTTTCACTTTCAGTTCCCGGACAATCTTTAAAAGGCAAAAGCCGATACAGGGGGAATGCTTCCCATAAGGGCAGTCCGCACAGGTCTCCTCTTCCTTCTTTTCCGGCTTCTCCGGGAGCAGGTAGTAACACTCTTTCAACCTGCAGACGCCCTTCTTTTTACGGAAATAGCAGTAGGCGCAGTCCGGTTTATCTTCCGCATACTTTCGTTTCTCTCCTTTCCCTCGCTGCACTCTGGTTTCCTCATTTCTATGATTTTTTGATTAAAAAAGCGCCCCTGGATTGATAAACAGTCCATGAACGCCGCATTTTTTGTTTTTTCTGCTCTATCTGTTGAATATACAAATTCCCTTACCACGATTGGCATTTCCCCGCCACAATGACCAGCCTCCCGTCCTTCCCGAACTCGGAACGGTCACAGGTGGAAAGGGTGAGTATCTCCGCCGGGGCATGGTCAGGCTCTGCATAATAAAGGGCATATTCCTGAAGCTGTTCCATCCAGAGATTATAGCTTTCCATATCTGCATGGTTTCTTGTACGGAAATCCCAGTTTCCGATATCCCCGGCATTGTATTTTACTACCGCCATGATCTGATATTCTGCAGTTATCCCGTAACACTGCGTATAATAGAGCTGCCTGTGCGCCACAAAATAATCTTCGTCCTTATATTTTAAGAGCGGGGAGAACATGGCATCAAAGGTTTTGCCCATGTTGTGGGCATAGATTGTTCTGTTGAAATCCCACTGTCCGGTATCTTTATCCATAAACGGGCAGCCTGCACTCTTTTTCTGCTTCCAGAAATCATGCGTCAGGTAGTAATCATTATCAGAAGTCCCCACTACGGGAAGGTCAATGGGTGTATCCGGCAGGAAAAGCCAGCCTTTGACATCTTCATTTGCTTCAATCAGGGAATCCCAATCGTAGGGAAATATTATGGTATTTTTATCCATCTGCCCCATATTTTCCACACCTCTCCCATTTTCTCCCTCCTGTGATTTTTCTTTTGCGGATTCTGCCTCTTCTTCTCCCGCTATATTTGGCAGCATATCCGGCGGTATTTCCGTCAGGGTAATCTCCGCCCCTTTTAGCTGCTGAAATTTCTGCTGTTGTTTCACTTCCTGGTGGCTGTAGAAAAGCATTCCGGCTATGGAAAGCAGGGCAATGGAAAGCCCTGTGGCGATCCGTATCACAATCCGTCTGCCCTTTTTCTCTTCCACCTCAGGAAAAATCAGTTTTGCCAGCTTTCCTGTCAGATCCTTCATTCTGTCACAATGCCTCCTTCTTACAAAATGCAGGGGCATAACACCCCTGCGATAAAACTTTATTCCCCAGAACTGCGTTTCCCCTCACGGACAGAAAGCGCCGCCAAAAGAATACCAGCCATTCCAAGGACTGCAAGAAGATAAATCGGCGAGGTGCGTCCAGTCTGGATCACAGGACCATTCTCTGTCCCTGCTCCAGGTCCTCCCACTGCTGTATTCCCGGATTTTCCCACTGTAGGAATGTCCGTTTTTTTATCCCCACTGACACCTGAACCGGTATCTGCTACAGCAGCTCCCGTTTTGGTGCCAGAACTGCTGTTGGTATCTTCAGCACTGCCACCGGCTGATTTATCCCACCCCGCATAAAGGCAGATATCCTGATCCGGCTTATAAGTACCTCCTGCTTTTCCAATAAATTCCTTCCTGTCAGTATACCAGCCTTTGAAGGTAAATCCTTCCCGTTCTGCGACAGGAAGCTTTACGTCCGCGCCCTTTGCCACTCTGACAGAGGATTCCTTTACCGTGCCGCCATTGGCGTCATATTTTACAGTGTAAGTATCCACTACCTCAGCGGAATTGCCCTGATCCGTACTGTCATCTGTATTGTCACCCTTTTTATGCTCTTCCCTGGTTTTCTCCCATTTTGCATAAAAATCAGTGTCCTTCGTGATACGGTAGGAATCCCTGTATGCTCCTGCAAACTGTGTCAGGGACTTATCCAAATACCAGCCGGTGAAATCATAACCCTTTTTCTCCGGCAAAGGCAGGTAAAGTCCTGCGCCCTTTACAATGGTAAGCGTCTTATTTTTCAGTGTGCCTCCCTCTGTGTGGAAGGTCACTTTGCATGTCTCCTGCCCCTTATCGCCGGTTCCTTCTGCTTTTTCCTTTTCCCACAGGGCATAGACCGTCATATCCTTTGACACTTCCAGCTCATCACCGGCAAGACCGAGAAGGATGCCGCCCTTTTTCTCCGTATACCAGCCAAGGAATACATAGCCGGATTTTTCCGTACCAGGCAGGGTAATCTTTTCCCCTTTTGCTACCTTTACGGGTGCGGCTTTCCTTCCTCCATTGGGATCAAAGGTAATGAGATAAGTAATCTCCGCTTTCTTTTCATAATACGCTTTCAAAATAACATCTCCGGTGACAGTATATTTCTCCCCTGCCTGTCCGGCACAGATATCCCCGTCATACCAGCCCGTAAATTCATAGCCATCTTTGGTACAGGCAGGAAGCATAATGGTATCGCCCACTTTTGCGGTAATATCCCCGCCTTCCATCTCTCCCCCGTCCGCGTCAAAAGCAACGGTGCATGCAGACGCTTCTTTCTTCACATAATGTGCTTTCAGAATAACATCATCAACGACAATATAATCTTCCCCTGCCTGTCCGACACAGATATCCCCATCATACCAGCCCACAAATTCATAACCTTCTTTGGTACAGCTGGGAAGGGTAATGGTATCGCCAATCTTTGTAGCAATATCCCCGCTTTCCATTTCTCCCCCGTCCGCGTCAAAAGCAACGGTTGCTTCTGTTTTCTCCCATGCGGCATAATAGGAAGCGTCCTGCCGGGGCGCATAATGCTTCTCCCCTGCATTTCCTACAAATACAGTCAATTCCTCGTCTTCATACCAGCCCTTAAAGCGGTAGCCCTTTCTGGAAGCGTCTGGGAATACCGTATTCGCACCGGGAATAACCTGCTCACTTTCCGTCTCCCCCGTCCCACCGTTAAAGATATAAGTCAGGGTGATCGGATCTTTTTCCTGCCACTGTGCGTAGAGGAAAAGGTCATCTGTCAGACTGATTTCCTGTCCGGGCATATAGCTGGTACCTGATCCGTTCTTCTCCGTATTCCACCCGGTAAAATCACAGCCAAACTTCACAAGATTTCCCATAAGCGGGAAAAGTTCTTCTTCCCCCATGATGACCACGATATCTTCGCTGGTATAATCATTGGGATCTGAGCAATAGACGCTGCTGTATCCGGGGGAACTGTTATTCGCGTCATAAGTTACCGTATAAGTCTTCGGCACTTCCGCAAGGTAAAGGTTCTCTCCCCTCTTTTCCGTGCGGTAGTTCGGGCAATGCCACACAAACTGCTCCGTACTGGCGTCCTTATGGTAAAGCGTTCCGTCAATTAAAACCCTGCCCGGCTTGATCGTGTCGTAACCGCCCAGCACAAAAGTGGAATCGCTTTCAAAATCTTCATCCAACAAGATGGAAGCACCCGTATTGTAAAAATAATGGATATCGCAGGGTTCATAACCCACGGAAAGGTTATCTTCCATGACAATACGCCCGGATAAGATAATCCCCGTCTCGTTCATGTAACAGATTGTACCCCCTGCATGGATTTTTTCCCCCGAACGGTTCCCGGTAATCGTGCAGTCACGGATGACCAGCGCCTTTGTACCTTCCCCTTTGCTCGTCTGTATTGCACATCCCCTTGGGGCTGTGTTTCCGGTAATGGTACACCGTATCAGCTTCGCCTGGTCCCCTGTGGCCATATAGACGCCGCCACCGTCATAGCCGGAGCTGTTGCCTTCAATGACACAGTCAGTCATAACCAAAGATAAGGTTGACCATACCGCGCCCCCTGTCGAATCGGAAATGTTCCCACTCAGTTCCATGTTGGACGCTTCGGAAGGTCCCATGAGCCCAAGCGCCCCTCCCCATACAGCCGCACAGTGACGGATCGTGCCTGATGTGATTGTAACTTCTGCGGTCTTTGAGGACTGGATGCCGCCGCCTGCTCCCAAAGTATAGCAGTCCTGTATTAAACCGCCATCCATGACCATGCCAGCGTCCCATGTGACATCTACCGCCCCTGCAGTCCTTACGCTTCTGGAACTGTCCACGCTTTCAGAATAATCAGTGTTATAGTTATTCTGGAGAACTGTCCCTGCTTTCATAGAATAAAAGCCTTTCACATAAATGAGGGGGCTGTCCCATACCTGCCCAGTGTTGTTGAAATCCTCATCCAAAACCGCACCACCATCAAGAATAATATTCTGCGTGACAAGACTGCCACTGCTTATCCCGACCAGAACATTTCCAGCATCTTCGGCATAGTTTTTACCGGCAAACTCTTCTTCCCTGCTGACAGTTACCGGAGTTTCCGCATTTTCACTCTCTAAGGTAACGTTATCAGCAGTAACCTCAAGCGTCTTTGACACGCTGCAGTCCTTAAGGACAGTAATCGTGTCACCAGCCTGTGCATTGGCAAAAGCCTCTTCCAGCTCTTCATACTGGATATCTCCGATCCTTGCCTCATAAGTAACAGTAGTATCCTGCTCCTGATTTGGCTTCCAGTTGGCATATAACCGCATGTCACGTTCCGGTGTATAGACACTCCCTGCCTTTCCGATCGCTGTACATACAGTCACATCACCTTCATCATTCACATCCACCCAGCTTTCCAGATAATGCCCCTCATAGAATGCGTCAGGTAATATAATGCTTTCTCCTCTGGGTACAGAAATGCTTTCCGTCTCGCATGTTCCCTCATACGCCTCAAACTTGACCGTATAACTGCCCTCTTCGGCTGCCTTAACGGGAAGCGGGACGCTCCCAAGGATTCCCGTTACAACCGTGGCTGCCGCCGCAAAGCACATAAGAAACTTCGTCATGATTTTCTTTCTTCCCATACGTTCTTCCTTTCTTCCATATTTTTATAAATAATAAACGTTCTGCCTGTGTTCCTCCCAAACCCGTTCCAGTCCCGGC
>BLLW01000106.1 GCA_011959285.1 Lachnospiraceae bacterium
AGGCAAGGAGAAACGCAAGATGAAGGATAATGAACTGCTTTCCGCACCCATCAGCAAAATCCATATGATACCTATGGATGTAATTAATGGGTTTGAGGTCCGCCCCGGAATGTATGAAGTTAACGGCGCCACGGCAATTCCGTGCGGAGTTAATTTTACAGTATATTCTTATGGCGCAACTTCCTGTGAACTGCTTTTGTTCAGAAGGGAAGAGGCGGAGCCATACGCGGTACTCAAATTTCCGGAAAATTATAAAATCGGAAAGGTATATTCTATGATTGTTTTCGGGCTTAACGTTTATGATTTTGAATATGCCTACCGGATGGATGGACCTTACGATCCGAAGATGGGGCTTTTGTTCAATAAGGAGCATATTCTTTTGGATATTTATGCCAAGGCGGTGACGGGACAGAGAATATGGGGCGAACCCCGGAGGGAAGGCGACTATTACAGAGCCAGAGTGGTGAAGGATGACTTTGACTGGAAAACTTTTGGACAGCCTTTGATTCCCATGGAGGATTTGATTATTTATGAGATGCATGTGAGGGGATTTACAAAGCATTCCTCCTCAGGTGTCGCATATCCGGGAACTTTTGCAGGATTGAAGGAAAAGATTCCTTATTTAAAGGAACTTGGTATCAATGCAGTGGAATTGATGCCAATCTTTGAGTTTGATGAGATGCGGGATTACCGTGTGATAGATGGAAAACCGGTCATGAATTATTGGGGATACAGTACGGTTTCCTTTTTTGCACCGAATACCAGCTATACTGCAAAGGCGGAATACAATAAGGAAGGCACGGAATTAAAAGAGCTGATCAGTGAGCTGCATGAAAATGGAATCGAATGTATTCTGGATGTGGTATTTAACCATACAGCGGAGGGAAATGAGTGCGGTCCCTGCTTTTCTTTCAAAGGTTTTGATAATAATATTTATTATATGCTCACGCCGGATGGAAAGTATTACAATTTCAGCGGCTGCGGCAATACCTTAAATTGCAACCATCCGATTGTGCACCAGATGATTTTGGAGTGTTTGAGATATTGGACAGCTGCTTATCATGTGGATGGATTCCGGTTTGACCTGGCAGCGATTCTTGGGCGGAACGAGGACGGTTCGCCTATGAGTAAGCCGCCCCTTTTGCAGAGCCTTGCTTTTGATCCTATTTTAGGGAATGTGAAACTGATTGCAGAGGCATGGGATGCGGGAGGTCTTTATCAGGTGGGCAGCTTTCCTTCCTGGAGCCGCTGGGCAGAATGGAATGGTAAGTATCGGGACGATCTGCGTGATTTCCTGAAGGGGGACTTTGGCATGTGGGAGATTGCGGCGCAGAGGATTACCGGTTCAAAGGATATTTACAATCCGATATGGAGAGGAAATAATGCCTCGGTGAATTTTCTTACCTGTCATGACGGGTTTACCCTTTGGGATTTATATTCTTATAATGAAAAGCACAATGAAGCGAATGGCTGGGGCAACACGGATGGATGTAATGACAATCGAAGCTGGAACTGCGGTGTGGAAGGGGAAACCGACAATGAGGAGGTACTTACTCTTCGCAGACGTCTTGCTATGAATGCTTTTGCCGTACTGATGTGCAGCCGCGGGACGCCTATGTTTTATGCCGGAGATGAGTTCCTTAACAGTCAGTTTGGCAATAACAATGCTTATTGTCAGGATAATGAAATCTCCTGGCTTAATTGGGAAGATTTAAAGAAAAATAAAAGCCACTTTGAATTTTGTAAATATATGACTGCATTTCGGAATGCACATCCTGTGCTGCGCAAGTTTTCAGGAAACAGCTGGTGTGGATGGCCGGAAATCCAGGTGATGGGCGTTGATGGTGGCAGCAAAGTGCTTCGTGTGATCTATGCCGGAAGAGTTGAGGCGGATGACAGGGGGAATGGGTATGATGATATTGTCTGCCTTGCAGTAAATGTTTTCTGGGAGGATCAGGAAATCTTCCTGCCATCCCTGCAAGGGGGAAAAGTCTGGTATGTGGCTGCTGACACCAGCGGTAAATATTTGCGGAATTTTATACCGGGACAGCAGGGAATGAGCAGACTGCCGGAAAACAGGGTTACGATTGGAGCCAGAAGTGTGTGTATTTTTGTTTCTTAATGGAAAAAGGGGGCAGTGGTGCGCCCTCTTTTTTTAGAAAGGAATAGAATGGAAGAGCTTAAACTATATAAAAAGAGCATATGATAAACGTAAAGAAACCGCTAAGGAAATTTTATGATAAAAAGAATATCTCTATCTGTTTCGTGGATAAACAGAAAAAATAAGGATGCAGCATCATGCATCCATAGGAAGATACAGGAATAAATGAAACATTTCTTCTTCCTGCCGGATCTCCATGCTTCCGCCGTGCTTTTTCACGATTGACTGAATGCTCCGCAGACCCAGACCGTGATTTTGGGTATCTTTTTTGGTGGTCTTTGGCAGCCTGTGGGTGGGGGGAGCGCTCTGGCAGGAATTGCTGATATTGACTGCCAGAATGCCCTTTCCGGCTTTGGTTTCCAGCTGAACCCTGCGCAGGGACTCGTCCAGTTTCAGGCAGGCTTCCGCCGCATTATCCAGCGCATTGGCGAAGATTGCGCAAATATCCGATTTTTCAAAGGGCAGAGGCTCGGCAATCGCTGCTTTGGCCCAAAAGGAGATTTTATTTTGGCGCATCAGGCTTTCCTTTGCGGTGAGTACGGCATTGACGGTGGGGTCGGCGCACCAGGAAAAGACCTGCACGAGGGCTGGTGCATCGAGCATTTCCCGAATATAATCGTCACGCTGCTGAGACGGCAGTATGAGCAGGGTCTGAAGATGGTTGGTCATGTCGTGCCGCAGTCTGCGGATTTCAAACTGCTGGGTTTCCATAGCTTCGTAGTAGCTTTTATTCTGGCGGACCAGTGCGTTCTCCAGTTCCAGCTGCTGCTGTTTCTCAAGAACGGTGAGCGCCCGCAAAAGTCCTGCAAAGGATAGCATAACCACCAGAAACAAAACGGAATCCGCAATAAGCGTCTGGTTAAGTAATGGGAGAGGATAGTCCGCATTTCGAAGCAGAATCAGGGAAAGCATAATTCCCAGCGGGGCAAGAGACAGGGAAAGCACAAGCCGCCACAAAGGTGCGGAAAGTTCGAAGCTGCGATCTGCTTTGCGGAAGCGGAGGGACATATACAGAAGTATTGAAAAGAATAACCTTCCAACCAGATACATATTGCCGTAAAAGCTGTCCATGTCATAATTATGAGCGAGGAAGGCGATGCAGTTATCATATAAAGCATTGAAGGCAAAAACCGTACAGGAAAATATCATCCCAAGGGTAAACTTTTTGAGTTTTGATCCAAGGCAGCTGATCCACACGACGGCAAGGAAAAACAGAAGGGCATAGGTCATGTTGACCCAGTCGCCGATAAAGATGATGACGGTGCTTATAATCGAGCATCCAAACTGCATGAGAATCTTATAACGCCATTTATCCTTGAATTGGATCAGACAGGATAAAGAAAAATAAATGAAAAAGGCAGCGATTACGCCCAATGCGCCGCCGGAGACCATTTTGATATATTCCAAGATGTTCATGACAGCTCAACCTCCAGCATGGCTTTGGCAAGTTTGACGGCGGCGCTTTCTTTCAGTGCCCTGCTCATGGGAAGGCATGCGCCGGCAATGGTAATATTTTCCGATCCGATACGCTCCACATGTGCCGGGTTTACCAGATACCGCTGATGAATCCGCACGAAAGCATGGGAGAGTTTGGCTTCCACTTCATCCAGCTTCCCGTAGAAAGAGTAGGACAAGCTGCGCTCACGACTGGTACATACAATATTTACTTTCCTTTTGTCACTATAAAAATAGGCAATATTAGAAAGCGGCAGACGGTAGGTGCCCTCCGGGTTCTTAAAGGAAAAGGTTTTGTCGTATTTGTCGGAAAGCTGTTCCCGCACCCGCTTAAGGACGTCAAGCAGTTTCTTAGCTGACGCCGGTTTGATGACATAATCAAGGGCGTTTACTTTGTAACCATCGAACACATAATCTGTATATCCGGTGACAAATACAAGGCAGATCTCTTTGTCAAAATTTCTGATCTGTGCGGCGGCGTCCATGCCGCTTATCCCGTCCATCTCCACATCAAGAAAGAGAAGGTCGATTTCTCCCGGGTGCTTTTCCAGCCAGCGCACGGCGCTCGCTCCTGTGGAAAATTCGTAAACAATCTGTTCCGATTCATCCCGGAGAATCTTTTCAAGTTCAAAGCGCAGGGCATCCCGCGCATTAAGCTGATCATCACATATTCCAATACGAAGCATATCGTTACCTCCCGCATGCGCAGGCATACCTGCGATAATGTATCTGCTGATTCTTTGGCTTCCGGCATAAAGGAAGCTATCAATATCTTACCATCATTTTTCCCGCCGAACAATCCTGCCTTCGTCTAAGATCTTTTTCCGCATGCGAAAGATTACAAAATTCCAGCCAAAGATTACATGATCTGCAGGCGGGTTCCAAAGATTACATCTGAGCTGTCAAAAATGACACCCTGCATTTTGCATGCCTGATTTCCTGTTATACTGATTTCAATGAAAGGCAGGTGCAAAAAATGTTATATGTAAAAAATCTACACAAATCATATCAAAGCGGAAGCAAATCCTATCCAGTACTCAAAGGAATTGATTTATCTGTTGCAAAGCAGGAATTCGTGGCAGTTATGGGACCCTCAGGATCCGGAAAGAGTACGCTGCTCAACTGTATTTCCTGTTATATCCCCTTTGAGGAGGGAACGATTACCCTAGGAGGGAAAGAATTAAAAGGGCTTGATAAAAATGCGTTGGCAAAAATTCGCAATGAAAAGCTGGGATTCGTATTCCAGGATTTCATGCTTCTGGACGGACTGACGGTAAGGGAGAATATTCTGGTGCCCAGAATTATTCAGGGAAAGGTAGAAAGGGAAGCCGAAAAACTTGCAGATCAATTAATGGCGCTGTTCGGCATCAATCATATTGCAGGGAAATATCCTGCAGACATATCCGGCGGGGAGCGGCAGCGGACGGCAGTGGCAAGAAGCCTGATCAATCAGCCCCTTTTGATTCTTGCGGATGAACCTACCGGAAATCTGGACAGCAAGTCCAGCCGGGCGGTCATTGAATCTTTTGAAAGCGCCAGGAATAAACTGGGCGCTTCTATATTTATGGTGACCCATGACAGCTTTGCCGCTTCCTTCTGTGACCGTGTCATTCTTCTTAAGGACGGCGTAGTCTATGACACCTTGGAAGCAGGAGTGGGGCACAGAGAAGAAAAAAGGAGTGCATTCCAGGACCGGCTGCTTGACGCCATTCGGAAAATGAGCAGCCTGGATACGGAATCAGAGAAAGACACAGCGGGAGGGATGTAAAATGATGACCATGAAAAGTCTGGAGAAGAAATTGCAGAAGGCGGACAGGAAACAGGCGGCGCTTTATCTGTTCTGTAATTTTGTCTCTTTATTATTGATCACTGCTTATTCTGCCATGATGTTTTCTCCCACCGTGCTTAAAGTGCTGCCGGAAGGGGGAGACAGCCGCAAGCAGATGACGGCAATCTTCGTGTTGGCATTGTTTGGGTGCGTGGTATTCACCATCTATGCGTCCAGCCTTTTCTTCAGAAAAAAGGCGAGGCAGCTGGGGACCCTTATGGCGCTTGGCGCTTCGGGAAAGCGTCTTTTACCCGGGCTTCTTCGAGAGGTGCTTTTGCTTAGCTCCGTGTCCTCCTTTGTGGGGATTTTGGCGGGCTTTCCATTTGTGTGGCTTTTATGGAACGGGTTTCGGCTTGCCATTACGGACAGTGCCCAGATGGAACTGCAGATTGATTTAAAATGCCTGTATTTATCGGCGCTTCTCTTTGTCATCGTGGTTATGTTCTCCTGTTTGATGGCTTATCGGTATCTGAAACGGACCAATATTATGGAAGTGATGCATGAGGAACACAGGAATGAGCCGGTAAAAGAGTGGGGAACTTGGTGTGGACCGGTGGGGATTCTTCTGGTGTTTGTAGGAGCCGTTCTTGGCTATGTTGCTCCCTTTATTTATATGGCGCTTTTCAGCGCGTATTCTCCGGTGTGGATCAACTTGTTCTATCTGCCGGTTTTCCCCGGGCTTTACATGATCATGCTCCACACGGTGGTGCATGGCTGGGGGGCACGCCGGAAACAGCCCTACAAGAATCTGATTGCCAGAAGTATGATGAAGTTTCAGGGAAAGCAGACGGTCAATAACCTGCTTGTGAGCACGGTGCTGATCATGGGCAGCGCCTTTGCCATCTTTTACATCCCTATGTTGGCAGTGGGAAACCTGATGGAAGTTAAGGATCGGGCTTATGATTATTTCTATCATTACCGTGCTGACCAGACGGTTCCGGGCAAGGAGGAGATTTCTGATCTTGCCGGAAAGTATGATCTTGGGATTGCAGATTTTAAAAGCGCGCCCTATCTGATGCTGGCGATGGACGGTACCACAGAGGTGGAAGACGGCGGAGGAAAATTCCACTATGAGCATATCGATTTTTTGCAAGAGGCAAAGTTCTTTTCAGAAGCTTCTTTTGAAATGCTTACCGGGGAGGAGATCACGGTGGAGCCGGGGCAGTATTTTGCAATTGCCAATACGGAAGAGACCGCTTTGTATTATCTGAATGCGGGGTGTTCCAAGCTCACCAATATGGCGACCTTCCAAAACATTCCGGTAAGTTTTGCCGGATATGCTCATTATGATATGCTGGTGGATTCTATGGGATATTATGTGGTGAGCAATGAGGATTATGAGAGAATCGGGCAGGAACTTACGCCTGAATGGATGGGAACATGCGCCTTTTTCAACGTGGACGGGGAGGACAGCTATGACTTTGCACAGGATTTCTTTTATACGCTGGTTGATTCCTTTGGACCTGAATGTGAAATGCCTATTTACTACGACCGTGTGAAGAAATACGATGAGGAGCTAAAGGGAGAGGTTTATTGGGGAGATACGGACCGGATGACCCAGATCAGCTATTCCAGACCGGATGACAGTGATTTCAGGTTGTACTGGACTTACATGCCGAAAAGCAGGGCGCTGGATAGGGGAGATTTCGTTAATTCATTTTCGGTGTATCTGATGATGTTCTTGTTTATTGCCATCATCTGTTCCCTGGCAGCAATGATCATCAGTTATACGCGCTGTATGACGATTGCCCTGAACAACCGGTATGTTTTTGAAGACTTAAAAAGGCTTGGCGCGTCGCCCGACTTTTTGATCAAGGAAATCAAGGGGCAGGCGGGTCCGGTGTTCAGGATTCCTGCTATAGTGGGGATGTGCGCTATGTATCTGTTATATGCTATGCTCATGATTATGAACGACGGAAAACTGACGGGCGGCGAGGTTGGAGGACTGATTGCATGCTTCCTGATCCTTGGAGGGCTGGCGTTCGTGTATTATCTGGTCTATCGGTGGACGCTGCGGGGAATGTGTACGCAGTTGGAGGTAGTATAAGGATATGATGCAATTCTGATGCATGAGTGGTGTAGAATGAGAACGTGGAATCAAAGGGTTCTGCGTTCTTATTTTATGCCTTTTTGTAGGAGGAAGGTGTGAAGAAAGAGGCAGAGGGGGAAAGAATCTGGGACGGAGGGCGGAATGAAAAAAGGGTTTAAAGGATTGGTGGTTTGGGTGGTTTTAGAGGGGATTCTATTGGGAGGATTTCTTTGGTGGATGCTGGGAATGGCAGGGATAAATGTGGGGAAGCTGGAAGCAGAGGGATTCATCAGAGGAGATTATGTTTGTGCGGGAAAAAAAATAAGGGAAGGGCTTCGGTTTGAAAAAGAAGTGGCGGAGGATTATGGAAAGATGGTTTCCTTCGTGAAGGAGAATGGGCATTATAATAAGGAAGATAAAGAAAGCAGTCAGGCAGGGATGCAGGTGATTTTGCATCCGGTGGGAGAGTTTTTGGTGTATCGTACAGGAGAGGAGGCAGTTTCTTTTTTTAAGGACAGATATCCCGACATGGAGGGGATGGAGATTTATTTTTGGGGGGATGATTATCAGGAGTTCCTTTCATGGAATAAAGGCGCGGATGGGAGTGTGGAATTGGCTGAAAATTATAAAAGCCTTTATTCTTATAGAGTGAATCTGGGGGGAGGAGAAAAGATCAGGCTTCAAGCAGAAGTTATCGGAGAAGAACCGGGTGAGCTGTTTGATGAGATGATTTATCAGGTAAAGATTTATGAGGACGAAAAGGAAATTCTCTTACAGGAATTAAGAGTAAAGTCCTGTTATATGTATGAGAGCCCATTTGTGTTTGAAGACTTTAATGCAGACGGGTATCTGGATCTTACGGTAATCTTTTATTATGGGGCAAACGGCGGTACAGCCAGTCATTATATTTTTAGTCCGTCACAAAGAAAGTTCGTGAGGATTGATGATGAACTGGATTACTATGGCTGGTATTTTTGGGATACTGATGCGAGAATACTTTATATGCATTATCATAGTTCGGCGATTAGCGGGGCGGAGGCATCTTATCAGTGGGAAGGTGAGACGGAGTATAAAAAGATCAGGCAGTTTGACCATGACGATGTAGGGGATGGAGTACAAGTAAAGATTGTTAGGTTTGGTGAGTACAAGGAAGAGGTGATTTGTGATTATGTGTATTCCATGGAGGAATATGATAAACGGTCGGAGGAAATCTGGAGCATCTATTACAAGGATTTTATCTGGGAACAGGAAGTGACAGACAGTTCTACAGGGAAAAAGTATATGCTTCGTTACGCGGAACAGTTCAAGAAGGAAATGGCAGCATATAATAAAGGGATTTATTATGACGGAAAGCTTTATGTATTTGATGAGGACACTTATCTGATGCAGGTGTGGCAGGCGGAAATCGTTGATCCGTGCAGTGGGATTACATGGGATGATGAAAAACAGGAGTTGGCGATTCATTATGGAGAGGGATTATCCGTGGTGTCTGGGGAGTGGTTATTTGGCTACATAAATACAAATTGGAATGGGAATTTGACAAATAAAACTTAGTCTGCTAAAATGAAAACACATAACAGGCACATTATGGAGGAAAGTTGATATGGATGGTGATTGAGGGTTGTTATCTGGTTACTGATAAAGTGAATATGAAAAGAAAGCAGGCTGAGTTTGCCTGCTTTTTTGCGCTAAAAAATCAAATTACTTATGAGGAAAGGCAAGGGAAAAAATATGAGTGATTTCAAGGAACTTGTTGAATTATGTAAGGGGCACAGGGTCTATGTGCAGACCCACAACTTCCCGGATCCGGATGCCATTGCTTCCGCCTACGGAATAAGGAATCTTCTGGCGCTTTATGATATCGAGTCGAAGCTCTGCTATGACGGAAGGATCGACAAGCTGAGCGCCTCAAAGCTGCTGGATACATTTCAGATGCAGATATATCCATATGCGGAGCTGCTAAAGGAGATGAAGGAGGACGATTATATCATCTGTGTGGATACCCAGAAGAATGGCGGGAATGTGACGGATTTCGTTGGGGATGAAGTGGCATGTATCGACCATCATCCGACCTTTGTCCCCATGGAATATAAGTATCAGGATATCCGCATTACAGGCGCCTGTGCGACGCTGATTGCAGAGTACTATTCCAAGCTGGGGGTGAGCCCGGATGAGGATACGGCAACGGCGCTGCTTTACGGCATCAAGATGGACACGCTGCAGTTTTCCAGGGGAGTGACAGATTTGGATATTGAGATGTTCCGCTTTTTGTTCCCTTTCTGTAACAAGGAAAAGCTTGTGAAGCTGGAGCGCAATAATATGGAATTTGCGGATTTAAGGGCATACGGCGCGGCAATCGAGAGCATTGAGTTGTATGATAAGACAGGATTTTCCTGCATTCCCTTTTCCTGTCCGGATGCACTGATTGCCATTCTTGCAGACTTTATTCTGGCGCTAGTGGAGGTAGACGTGGCAGTGGTGTACTCTTATCGGGAGGACGGAATCAAGCTGTCGGTTCGCTCGGAGGATCCGAATGTTCACGCTGGCAATCTCCTGAATCAGATGCTGGCGGATCTGGGCAACGGAGGTGGACATGCCGCTATGGCAGGCGGATTCATCCGCAAGGACAAGGTAGAGAAACTTGGAAATTACCCTGGGGATGCAATTAGGAATCTGTTTTTGAAGACGATGGGGCGGCTTTGATTTTCATAAATTGTAAGAATCTGTGGAGACATTGATAAAATGTTTCTGCAGATTTTTTTTTAGCATAATAAAATAAAACTATACCTATAGGTAGTGTTTTAAAGAATAATTGTTGTAATTTTCAGAAAAATAAAAATATAAGGTTTGAAACTGAGTAATTAGTACTAAATTCAGGAAAATGCATGACATTTAGGTGCGCTTTAGTGTAGAATGAGAGATAAGTTTTTACGGAAACACAAGAACGAACAGATAAAGACGTTTTGACGTCGAATATGAGGGGAAGATTACAGGGATGGAAAACAAAATTATTATTTACCGAAAAGGGCTGTACAAGGAGGTGCCGCTCTTAGGGGCATTTGCTTCAGATTTTCATATGGGCACGGATGCGCATGCGCAGCTTCGGTTCGTGCAGGAGAAATTTGAAGTGGACTTTTCCATCAGATTGTCTGTCGAAGAGGCAGCGTGGAAGATTGCATGTTCGGAAAAGATCTGCTTTCAGGACGGAACGGGAAGGACTTTTGCAGCAGATACCATCCGCCCCGGAGATGACCTTAAGGTGATCAATGCAAGGAGCGGGCAGGAGCTTTTCTCCCTTTACTTCGGATTTTATTTTGAAGAAACGGCAAGTGATTATAATAAAAGGATTGACTGCCGCCAGATCAATACCT
>BLLW01000107.1 GCA_011959285.1 Lachnospiraceae bacterium
TTGTGTCCAAAGTATTGACATAGGTCCAAGTTCGGCGCCAAGGATTATTCAGGCATGCGGCAGTTCGTTGCCAACTGTGTATGGCTCGCAGCTGCCTTTTCGGTGGTCATGACGGTGATTGTGGCAGCTTTGTGCAGAAATATTCTGACATGGATGAAGACGCCGGCGGATATTTTTGAAGATGCTTATATCTACATACTCATTATTTTCTTAGGGATTCCGGCAACTTACCTTTATAATATGCTGTCAGGTATTATCCGCTCTATGGGAGACAGTAAAACGCCGCTGTTTTTCCTGACCTTGTCCTCCTTTTTAAATATCGGGCTGGACCTTTTATGCATCATCAATTTCCAGATGGGAGTTGCCGGTGCGGCGGTGGCAACTGTGGTGTCCCAGCTGATTTCTGGAATTTTATGTTTATTTTATATGGTGAAAAAATTTGAAATCCTTCACATTACAAAGGAGGAATGGAAAATCAATCTGTCCCACATGAGGGTCTTGTGCGGGATGGGGATTCCCATGGGACTGCAGTACTCCATCACAGCAATCGGTTCCGTCATCTTGCAGACTGCGGTTAATACCCTTGGGTCTTTGGCAGTGGCATCTGTCACCGCAGGCAATAAGGTGGGCATGTTCTTCTGCTGCGCTTTTGACGCCATGGGTTCTACTATGGCAACCTACGGTGGGCAGAATGTAGGGGCAAAGAAGCTGGATCGCTTAGGACAGGGGCTGAAAAGCTGTATCCTGCTTGGCGTGATCTACTCTTTGATTGCATTTGCAGTGCTGTTTGCCTTCGGCGAAAATCTGGCATCCTTATTTGTAGATTCAGGGGAAAAGCAGCTGCTCTACAATGCAAGGTTATTGCTGATTGTAAGCAGTTCCTTCTATATCCCACTGGCGCTGGTCAATATCATCCGGTTCATGATACAGGGGATGGGCTTCAGCACCTTCGCCATTTTAGCCGGGGTGTTTGAAATGATAGCAAGAACGCTGGCAGGATTGGTACTGGTTCCCAAGTTCGGATTTATAGGAGCCTGCTTTGCAAGCCCGCTTGCCTGGGTGTTCGCAGATGCCTTTCTGATACCTGCGTATATTCATGTGCGGCGAAAACTTCAGAAGATGATGGGGTAGCCCAATATTATTATTTTTTCAAAGCCCTTAACCAATTACAATAAATTATATAGCAGGAGTGGCAAAAAAAGGACTATTTTTGATGTTCTATAATCCATTGAAGAATTTCCTTTTCGCCAATATCTCCTGATGCCAATGAGAGAATTAGGTCGCTTAGTTCCTTTTGTCCATAAGACAATTCATATCCGTTTAATGCAAGAAAAACAAGCATTATATGTGTGCCAAGTCTTTTATTTCCGTCAAGCATAGCATGGTTCTTTACCAAACCAAAACAGAGCCTGGCGGCTTTTGCTTGAATGCTTGGATACAGTTCTTTTCCGCCAAACGACTGAAAGGGATTATTGAGCGCCAAATCCAACATTCCCTCATCGCGAATGCCATCGCTTCCTCCAGTGGCTTTTATTAGGCTTGTATGAATCTTTAATATCTGTTCTTTGCTCAAAATAATCATTTTGCAAGAACCTCATATGCTTCCATATTCTGTTTTATCAATCGTTCAGAAATTGCAAAAACATCTTTGTTATCGGCTACTTTTTCTTTCTCTGCCTTGCTGAAATCAATGACCAGATATCTGGGTACATTATTTTTCAGAATAACCGCCGTTCCATGCTCATCAACTACTTTGGTCACCTTTGAAAAATTTTGGTTCGCTTCTGTAATTGAAATCATTGTGTTTGTATCTATTGTCATTTGATATACACCTCGCTTTCAATCATATTATATGCAAATTCTAGCTATAAAACAACCTATTTTACATTATTCCAACTTATTCACTTTTCTATCATAAGTCAATATCCCATTCATTTCCTCCTCCACATCTGAGAGTTGTGTAAATACTGCGCCGCTCAGTCCTTGCTCCTTAAGCGGCAGAAGGGACTTTTCAATCAGTTCATGGTAAGCGTGGCGGAAATCTTCAAGGGTATCATAGCGCTTATAGCCAAAGATTCGATTCACGCTGGCGTGTTCTTTTATGTGGCAGGCAAATCCGCCGTACTCGGATAGAAGAAATGCCCGTGAGCCCCAAGTTTTTACGGGAACGGAAAGTGGGCGGAAGTAATTGTGCACACTGATAAAATCGCCGCAGTTCTGGTCAAACCATCCGCTGGCAGAGTCGATCAGGCGGGAAGGGTCTTTTTCCCTTATCATATCCGTGATTCGCGCCGTATCAAATTGCCCCCATCCTTCGTTGAAGGGAACCCAGATGGCGATGGAGGGGAAGAATTTCAGATAATCAATGGTTTCTGCGCATTCTTTTTCCCATTGCACTCTGGCGGCCTCGTCCTTTCGGGAGAGCATGGCATAATAGGAGTCTTTAAGATGAGAAGAGAGTTTAGGGAACAGGGTGGGGAGGTAGCTGATTACGGGCATGTGATAGCAGCTTCCGCCGTTGACCATATCCTGGCAGACAATCATGCCCAGCCGGTCACAGTGATAATACCATCTGGCGCTTTCTACTTTGATGTGCTTGCGCAGCATATTAAAGCCTAAGGATTTCATGGCGGTGATGTCATAGATAAGGGCTTCGTCGGAGGGCGCGGTGTAGAGACCGTCCGGCCAATAGCCTTGATCCAGCACGCCCATGAGAAAATAGGGTTTATGGTTTAGGCAGAAAACAGGAATATCAGTCCTGCTTTCATGTAGCTTTTCTATGGTGAAAATACGCATGGCAAAATAGCTTTGTACAGTATCTTTGCCAAAAGTCACATGCACGTCATATAGGAAAGGTTCCTCTGGGCTCCAGCTGTAAAAAGCATCTTCCGGAATGGTAAAAGAAAGACGGGCGCGGAAAATCTGGTCCTGGCAGTCTGTTTGTGAACATTTGGGGGTGGAGGAATCCTGAAACTCATAGTGCATGGACTGATGGACGATTTCCTTTCCCTTTGCCAGGACGGACAGGGAAAGGGGAGAAAACTCATGTATAGTGGGCATGTGCGGTGCAGCGGCTGTCACATGGGCAGTGACCAGGCGCGCGTCATAGTCGGTTTCAAACCATAGTTCCTTTATGTGTGCAGGGGGAACCTGTTCCAGCCATACGCTCTGCCAGATACCGCTTTGGGCAGTATAAAAAATACCGCCGCGGCGAAGGGACTGCTTTCCCCTTGCCTGACTTTCTAAATCGGTGGTGTCCTGCACCATTACGGTTAGTTCGTTTTTATCCTTGCCAAGGTAGTCTGTGAGGTCGATTTGAAAAGGAAGATAGCCGCCTTTGTGGGAAAAAATGTGGCTGCCGTTTAAATAGATTTCCGACCGGTAATCTACTGCATCAAAGTGCAGGATTAAATGGGTATCGCGGGCTGCAGGTTTGTCCGTGACTGGAAGGCAGGTGTGATACCAGAGAAATTCAGAAGGGCGCAGCTGTCTGTTCACACCGGATAAGGTGCATTCAGGAGAAAAGGGTACCAGAATTTTGCCCTCATATTGCGCTGGAAAATCGCTGGTTTGGGTGATGGCATAATCCCAATATCCGTTCAGCGGGATGAAAGAGTCTCTTTGCATCTGCGGACGGGGATATTCGGACAATATGTTGTCTGGCGACAGGTTTTCACCGAAAGCAGTGGACAGAGGCAGAAGCGTGTCTTTATCGTGAGGTTTTATAATGCTTTTTAAAGCGTCTGAAAGATTCATGATAGGCTCCTTATCTGGTAATATTATTTCCTTTCAAAAATGCAATCATACTTTCACTGATGGTCTTGTATTCGTAATCATGAACATAATGTGGGCAGTCTAATTCTATATATTTTCCATCCTTCACTTGGGAAATATATTCTATCGGGATTTCGCGCCACGTTTCTTCATCAAAGCCTGTCCCGCCCTGCCCATTTGAAATGAATAGCAGCATTGGAAGCTGGGGCACGCCTGCAAGTTCCACTTTTTTGGCATTTTCTTTGACAGATTCTGTTTCATTTATCATGGTTATGGTTGCAGTCCGGCTGTAGAAAACAGCTTTGTAGATTTCTTTTTCTTTGTCTGATAAGGTGCCGTACTTTATCGCATCGCTGTCTGAAAGCCCGGGAATGAAACGAGTAACGCCTATACTGGCTGCCCGGCTGGCAGCTTTAAGGAGTGAATGATTGATGGGCATACTGTCGTAGTATTGCGGAACAGCCATATCGAGCCCGATGATTGCCGTTACCTCATCCGGATATTTCTGTGCCCAATACAATGCCTCTAGTCCCGACATAGAGTGGGGGCAGAGAACATACGGTGCAGTTAATCCTGCCGCTGTAAGCGCGGCTCTTGTATCTTCCAGGATGACGTCGATATCCCTGTTTCTATCAACAATATCACTAAAGCCGTATCCAAATTTTTCCACTACGGCAATTTGGTATTCATCGCTTAAAAGGGAATAAAGGGACTTAAAATCCAGAATCGGGGAACATGTACCTCCGCCGGACATGAAAACAAGAGTGGTTTCACCTGTCCCTTCGGTATAAACGCTCATCTGGTGCCCATCAACTTCAACCATTTGTCCAAGAGGGAGAAGCAGCTTGGATTCCTTTTTAAATAAATTTGATGATTGATGTATATTGCAAACAGCAATATGACCAGCACGGCAGCTATAATAAAAATGATTTTCATAACTTTTTTCATCCTTTTGTTTTCTTTTGCATTTTTTATTTTGATATTATAATAATTGCCTTTTGTTTGCAATGTATATTTATTAAATTATTTTTTGGGGGTTTGTAATTCAGAAATATGTGTTATGATGTTGGAGGATGTGATGAATATGGAAACAGAAGAATTGTTAAAGAAGCGTTTACGGGAGCTTGCCCGGAAGTGCTATCAAAATAATCAATATACGTTCACAAGTTTTTTATGCCTTGCAGATTTATCCTGTTTTTATGAGATAGAAAAGGAGCTCTCCTATGTACCCTATACCATATGGGGCGGCAGTGAGGTATGCGAGCGGGTCATGATTCGGTTCGGCAGCGAGGAGGAGCTGGGGTATAAAGAAGCATTTCCCATTGCCTGCATCGAGTTAAAGCCTCTGGCGGCAAAGTTTGCCGATGTGTTGAGCCACAGGGATTTTCTTGGTGCGCTCATGAATCTGGGGATTGAGCGGAGCATGCTGGGGGATATCCTGATTACGGACAATGTGGGATATCTTTTTTGTATCGAAAGCATGGCGAACTTTATTATGGAAAATCTGGTGAAGGTGAAGCATACTTCCGTGCGCTCTAGCAGGGCAAAGGAGGTGCCTGCATTTGAGGACAAGGACAAGCAGGAGATGAAGATTCAGATTGCCTCAGAGCGGATAGACGGTGTGCTGGCGAAGGTGTATAAGCTGACGCGGAGCGAAGCAGCAGAGCTTTTCAGGCAGAAGCGGATATTTGTGAACGGCAGGCTTTGTGAGAACAACAGTCAGATGTTAAAGAGCGGCGATGTGGTAAGTGCCCGGGGATATGGAAAGTTTGCGTACGCCGGTCAGCAGAGTATCAGTAAAAAAGGAAAAGTGAACGCTGTCATTTTATATTATGGAAGGTAAGGGAGGAAAAGATGTTACTTTTACAGCAAATGATCGTATTATTTATCTTAATGGGAATCGGATATTTCTGTTATAAAAAAGGGATTATCACGGACGAGGTGAGCAAAAAGCTCTCCGCAATCGTGGTCAACATTGCAAATCCGGCACTGATTTTGACGGGATGTATGGGAGAGAATAAGATTCAGGGAAGAGAACTGCTCTTGACGGTGGGAATCATGCTTGTGATGTATGTGGCACTTTTGATTTTGGCAGAACTTCTGCCCCGTCTGCTTAAGGTACCCACAAAAAGCCTTGGGACGTATAAGGCGATGACGGTTTTTTCCAACATAGGGTTTATGGGATTTCCGGTGATATCGGCTCTGTATGGAAACGGCGCGCTGCTTTATGCGGCACTTTTTATGATTCCCTACAATATTTTGATTTACACCTACGGAGTATCTGCAATAACGGTCAAAAAGGAAGAGGACGAAAAAGAGTCATCATTGGGCAGAATTTTTAACATTGGTGTGATTGCCTGTATCTTAACGATTGTGATTTATCTTGCAGGCATACCCGTTCCCGGTTTCCTTAAAACTACCATTACACATTTGAGCAATCTCACTGCCCCTCTTAGCATGATGGTCATTGGCGCTTCTTTGGCAACGATAGATTTAAAGAAACTGTTCACCGATGGAAGGCTGATTTTGTTTTCTGTGATTAAATTGATTATCATTCCGGTAATCGGGATAATGATTGTAAGGCAGTTTGTAGATAATGCTGTAATCTGTGGGGTATGTATGGTGATGCTCGCCACACCGGTGGGAAGTATGACGGCGATGCTGGCACAGCAGTATGACGGGGATTATGAGATGGCGTCAAAGGGTGTGGCGCTTACCACGATTCTGTCGGTGGCGACAATGCCGTTGGTAGAAATGCTGGTCCGTTTCTAAAGGTTTGATTAGCATGGGAGAAATGTATGAAGTATGAGGAAAGGGCGGCAGAAGGCAGCACGCAGGCAAAAGAGATTCAGATTCGGACCGCCAGAGTACAGGATGCAGGGAAGCTGTTGGAAATTTATACGCCGTATGTGGAAAAGACGGCAATTACCTTTGAATATGAGGTTCCGGAAATTGAAGAATTTGAGAGAAGAATCAAGAACACGCTGGAAAGATATCCCTATCTTATTGTATGTCAGGGGGATGAGGCGCTTGGCTATGCCTATACCGGTGCATTTGTAGGACGGGCAGCTTACGCATGGGCAGCAGAGGTAAGCATCTATCTGAAGGAAGATAAAAGAAGAATGGGTATAGGGAGAAAGCTGTATGAGGCGCTGGAAGCCATATCGAAAATCCAGCATATTTTAAGCTTGAATGCATGTATCGGTTATCCCGAAGCAGAGGATGCTTATTTGACCAAAAACAGTGTTCAGTTCCATGCACACATGGGCTATTCTATGGTGGGTGAATTTCACAAGTGTGGTTACAAATTTGGAAACTGGTACAATATGGTCTGGATGGAAAAGGAGATTGGTGCCCACGATTCCCATCCTGCACCGGTTATTGCGTTTCCGGATCTGGATGCGGAAATCGTAAGGAAATGCACAGCACTTGATTTGCGTAGTCTGCCCGGATTGTTCCCCCCATCTGTTCCGTAAGGTCTTTGGCGATGTAGAGTCCTAAGCCGGTAGAATTGGATGCAGTCTCTACCGTGTAAAAGCGGTCGAACAGCCGCATGACTTGAAGTTCATTCAGCTTGGAAGCGTGGTTTGAAAAGGTGATTTCCCCATTTTCTGATAAAGTAATGATTAAATCTCCGTCGCTGTATTTGATGGCATTGCCAATAATGTTTGCAAAAATGCGGGACAGAGCGCTTTTGTTCAAAAGACAGGTGATCTTATTTTCTGGAAGGGTGACCTTTGGCTCAATCCGGCTTTTCTTTAATGCAGCGTAATAGGCGGAAAGGATTTCTTCCAAGGCGCTGCTAAGCACTACCCTTTCATAGGAAGCATCACTGATGGAGGAGGAGACTGTAAAGTAGCGGAAAAGTTCTTCCGTAAGCATCTTCAGAGCATCCATACGGTTTTCGATGATGTGCAGATAACGGGCAGTATCTTCGGGACTCTTTGACTTTTTTAGCAGATCAAGATAACCGTATATGGCCGTCAGGGGAGTCCGTAAATCATGGGAGATGTTGGTGATGCTCTCCCTGATTTCCAGATTGCCCTGCTGATAACGGAGCCGCTCGCTGCGCAGATACCGGAGCTGGTCATTTAAGTCAGCAGCCAGTCTGCGCATGTGGCGGTCACGGCTTGAAATATCAATCAGAGTATTGGTTTCTGTCATGAACTTGTGGGCAAGTCCTTCCCGTATTTCATCCGCAGATTTTTGAAGAAGGACAATTTTGACTGCTAATAATAAAATAGCACAAATGAGAATGACAACCAGAATCCATAACCAGATTTCCATGATTTATCGATACTCCCTTACTTGATATCTTTTCTTTGAAAACAATAAATACCGAAACCGGTAAAAACAATTGTAATGAGACCGGAATATAGAGCCATCCGCCCGGGATGTGCAGCAGGCGCGGAGATAAGAGAACATGCCTGCCCGCCGGGGAGAAAATCATTTAAAAACTCGTAGGCATCCCGCTTGATGCCGCCCACGTAATAAGGGTTAGGGGAAGCTTCTTCCTGTATCAGTTCTCCGGTCTCGGAAACAAATGCATAAGGTTCCCACATTTCGGGCTCCTGCAGTTGTACACGGATATAACCGCCCATGGTGAGTAGCAAAAAGGCGCTCAAAATACAGATGACAGAGGTTACAGCCTTGTTCTGGTTGAGCATGGCGACAAAGGTGTAGATTGCGGCGTTTGCCAGCGGCAGCACGATGGAGCATCCAATAGAGATGAAGATGGCGCTCCGGGGAGTGACTGGGTCAAAAAAGCCTAGTAAAGGCACACCGGTAAGCAGGGAAAACGGTATATAAGCAAGTGCGATAAGAAGACCGACAGCAGTGCAAAGAACCAGATTGGATAAATAAATGCTGCTGCGGGAATGACCGATGATCAGCTTATTGCGGATGGTGCCGTCGCTGAATTCTGTGCCCAGGAACAGACTGCAGAAAACAGGCAGAAGAATAGCAGACAGCATTACATAGGTAAAAAAGAGATCTTCTAAAGATACCATAGCGTAATAGTCTTTTACTGCAAGATATGAATCGATGCTTCTGTAGACAGCGACGAAGACCGTAAACAGAATGCAGATCCAGAAACATTTATTTGATTTTAATCGTGAAAAATGAGCGGATAATAATTTATTCATTTGTAGCACCTCCCAGCAGACTCACATAATAGCTTTCAAGACTTTCGTCCCGTTCATGGATGGAAGACACCTCACATCCTTTTTTGGCAAGTTCCAGGATGACTTTGGTGGGTGTCATCTGTGCGAATACATCAACTTCTGTGTCGGATATGATACAATATTCTATTTCCAACTCTTCCATTACGCGGGCAAAGACGCGCAGGTCAGAGACCTCCAGGCGCAGACATTTCCGGCAGGTTCTCTCCAGCTCCTCGGCACTGATTTCCTTGATGAGACAGCCATCATCAATAAATCCGTAATGGGTTGCCAGGCGGGAGAGCTCGTCCAAAATGTGACTGGAAATAAGGACGGTAATCTGCCGTTCTTTATTCAGCTTCAAAATGAGTTCCCGCATTTCAATGATGCCTTGGGGATCAAGACCATTGATTGGTTCATCAAGGACAAGAAAATCCGGATCTCCGCAAAGGGCAATGGCGATTCCAAGCCGCTGCCGCATGCCAAGAGAAAAGTTCTTGGCTTTTTTCTTTCCTGTATCTTCCAATCCAACCAGATGCAGGAGGGAAGAAATATCGTCAAAGGAAGGGAGTCCTAAAATGCGGTATTGCTCTTTTAAATTATCTTCGGCAGTCATATCCAGATAGATGGAAGGCGTTTCCACGACTGCACCAATCCGCCGCTGAACTTTGCGAATCTCCTTTTGTGTGTTTTTGGTTCCGTAAAGAGTGTAATCGCCGGAAGTGGGATTTTGCAGTCCGCAGATCAGGCGTATCAGAGTAGTCTTTCCAGCGCCGTTTTTGCCAACAAATCCGTAGATAGATCCCTTGGGGACATGCATGGAAAGACCATTCAATGCTTTAAAGTGCCTGTAATTTTTGCATAAGGCGTTGGTCGTCAAAGCATATTCCATAATGTTTGCCTCCTTTTTGCAAATTTGATAGTAGTATCATACAGGACATTTGTTAAGAAAGCTGTTAAGAAAAGGGTAAAGAAAATGTAAAGATTGTTACAAGTCATTCTTCCTTCATCTTAAATCCGATGCCCCAGACTGCTTCAATATAATCTTTCCCGCTTAAATCCCGCAATTTCTTCCGCAGGTTGCTGATGTGCACTCTCAGGGAACTTTCCATGCAATCGGGTGTGTCTTCGCTTAAGCGTTCAAGAAGAAGGGTCTTGGTGACGACCTGCGAGGGATTCTGCATAAGAAGCTTTAAAATGGCATATTCCGTCCGGGTCAACCGAGCCGCCTCGCCGCACACGCTGACTTGATGAGAGCTGATATCTATAAGGAGGTCTTCATATTTGAGAATGGATGGGGATGCAGTGGCGGAGGCGTTTCGCAGCTGTACGGTGATTCTTGCCAGCAATTCCTTGATGTCGAAAGGTTTGGTGACATAGTCGGCAGCGCCGCCAAGGAGCAGTTCTACTTTATCTTCTACACTGGATTTGGCGCTTAGGATGATGACGGGGATTCCTGTAATTTTGGGGAGCACTTCCTTGCCGTCAAGTCCTGGGAGCATTAAATCCAGCAGAATCAGATCCGGACGCTTAGAAGATAGGACGAAAAGCGCTTCCGTGCCGGAGTAGGCACGGGTGGTCTGGTAGCCTTCTTTGGTAAGGAGCTCTTCCAGCATATTTCCTATATTGATATCGTCATCCACTATTAGTATGTTTTTCATGGGGAACCTCTTTGGGTGTTTTTGAGTTCTATTATAGTGAATTTGCGGGAAAAGTCTATTAATAAATTCTGAATAATTGAGGGGAGAGGGGGGAGTCGGGAAGCAGGATCGTATGGCTGGTGAGCGGACTGTATACCGGCAGGATGGCAGCGGCGCAGGCTTTAAGGACGGCTCTGGGACAGAGGGAGCGCATATGCAATCGCTCCAAGCCTCTGGCGAAAAATCGGCAATTTCACT
>BLLW01000108.1 GCA_011959285.1 Lachnospiraceae bacterium
GAGGGAATATCCGGAGACTGGAGGAGGAGATGAAGGTGCAGAACATACCCAATCTTATTATCGAATAAGACATTAAAAAATTGAACAGGAAAAGTTGATAATTATGCATCAAATTCAAAGGGGACTACTGTTGCAAGGGCAGATTTCGATGCAGTAAATCCTACAAATGTTAGGATTTACTCGAACGGATAACTACAATAAGGGTTGAGAGAAGTGAACATTCTCAAAAAAGGAGGTTACACACTATGAAGAAACAGACAGAGAAAGACAAGCTCACAGCCCTTTACGAAAGATTATCCCATGACGACGAGCGGGCGGGCGAATCCGTAAGCATTGAGAATCAAAAGCGGATATTAGAGGACTACGCAAGGAAAAACGGGTTTACCAATATCCGGCATTTTACGGATGACGGAATCCGGGGAACTACGTTCAAGCGTCCGGGGCTGGACGCTATGTTAGAGGAAATCCGGGCGGGGAACGTGGCAACGGTCATCATCAAAGACCAGAGCCGAATCGGGCGTGACGTGGTTGAAGTGGGGCTTTTGAAGCGCACCTTTGACGAGTACCATGTGCGTTTTATCGCCGCCAATAACAACCTTGACACCGCCAACGGCTTTGATATTATGTCGATTTTTCGTGACGTGATAAACGAGTGGTACGTTGCCGACACCAGCCGCAAAATCAAGACCGTTTTCAAGTCAAGAATGGAAAAGGGCTTGCGCTGCTCTGGTAGTGTCTGCTACGGCTACCGCGCTTCCAAAGAGGAAAAAGGCGAGTGGGTGATTGACGAGGAAGCCGCCGCCGTTGTGCGCCGTATCTTCCTGAGCGTCCTTGCCGGGGAAACCATAGCCAGCATAGCAAAGGCACTCCGCGCCGAGAAAATCCCTATCCCGTCCGAGCATTGGAAGCGGACAGGCGAGCCAGTCCGGGCGGCAAAGTACGCCGACCCCTACGCATGGTCAGCGACCACTATCGGTTACATACTGAAACGCCCGGAATACACAGGGCGCAAGGTATTGGGAAAGACCGTATGCGAGAACTACAAGACCAAAAGCACCCGCAAGACCACGCCGGAGGAACAGCACGTTTTTGAGGGCGCAATCCCCGCCATTGTGGACGGGGAAACGTGGCAGACCGTACAGAAGATACGGGAAACCGTGCGCCGCGCCCCAAAGCGGCAGAACGCACCTAACCGCTTGACCGGGCTTCTCTACTGCGCCGACTGCGGCTCAAAGTTGACGCACCGCTATAACCTTGTGCAAGGGAAATGGATTGAGGACGCTTTTGTCTGCTCCGGCTACCGCCAGCTTACCCATGACTGCACTATGCACTATATTCCTACGGCGAAGATAGAAGCCGCCATTCTTGCCGTTATCCAGCGTGTGAGCTGGTATGTGCGGCACAATGAAAAGGAGTTTACAGAGCGCGTCCGGGAAGCGTCCGACCAGAACCAAGAAAAGACCGTCAAGGAGTGCAAGCAGAAAATCAGCAAGGCACAGAAGCGGCACAAAGAGCTGGACGGGCTTGTAAAAAAGCTGTATGAGGGCAACGCCACGGGCAAGATACCCGACAAGTATTTTACCCGGCTTCTTGCCGAATATGACGAGGAACAGACCGGGCTGGAAACGTCCATAGCCGAATGGCAAAGGCAGATTGAAAACTGGAACGCCGACAGGCTGAAAACAGACCAGCTTATCCAGCTTGTGAAACGCTATACCGATTTTTCCGAGCTTACAACGCCCATGCTCAATGAATTTATCGAGAAAGTGGTTGTGCATGAGGGAGAAGGGCGGGGAAATGACCGCCGCCAGCGGATAGACATTTATCTGAACTTTATCGGGGCTTTTGAAGTGCCGGAATATATCGTCACCCCGGCAGAGGTGGAGGAACAACGCCGCCAGCGTGAGGAACAGGCGGCAAAGGAAGCCCGTTCAAAGGAGCTTGCAAAGGCGCGGTATGAGAAGCGCAAGGCAGAGAAAAGGGAATTTACCGCAAGGAAGAAAGCGGGGCTTCTCACCCCGGAGGAACAGGAAGCGGAGGAAAAGCGGCTTGCACACAACCGGGAATGGCAAAAGGAATGGCGGGAGAAACGAAAAGCCAGCGAGCCGGAGAAGCTGTTGTTCGTCAAATTAGATGATGCTTTCATCGTCACATTAAATGTAGCCATTTGGTGCTGAAACTACACAGATGCAGCAGATTATATAAAGCCGGATGGTCACTTTATTTAAAGTTTCAAAATCCCCCACGCACATTAAATGCGTGAAGGATTTTGGGTCAGCCAAGTTCGCAGTCATTGATTGCCTGCATGGCGATGTCGGCGGTAATGATTTCTGATTTGCTGCTGTCACCAATGAGCAGGCCGGCATTGCACAGCTTATTGATGATACGCGGTGTTCCGTCAGCAGCGTTCAGGATTGCTTCCACGGCGGCTTCATGGAAAACGGTCTGGTTACAGCCCGCGCCTTTTAACTTTTCGTGGATATAGGAGCGTCCTTCCTCTTTGGACAGCCCTTCCAGATTATAATTCATGACCAGCCGCTGGTAAAGCGGCTCATGGATTGCCAGCCGTAAGGTGGAATTCAGTTTGGGAAGCCCGGCAAGGAGAACGGCGGCCCTGTCCCTGGAATCCATTTCAAAGTTAAACAGGATTTTCAGGTCGTTCAGGATGGCATTGTTGATGTAGTTGACTTCGTCAATGATAATGACAGGGGTCTTCCGCTTTTCAAGGGAAAGGCGGGCGATTTCTTCCTGAATGGTTCTGAAATTATCGGGTTTGCGGAAGGAAGGCTGTGCGCCCAGCTCCTGCGCCAGATTTCGGTAGAAATCGTTTGCCGTCAGTGTGGAAAGACTGGTATAGATTACCTTGTAAAGGGAAGGGTTCAGTCCGGCAGCCCATGTGCGGATGACGGTTGTCTTGCCGCGTCCGGCGCCGCCGGTCAGAAGGCCGAACCCCTTTGTTTTAGCCAGATAATCCAGCCGGAAGAGGGTCTCCCTGCGCTCATTCGTATCCACTAAGATTTCCCTGGAATTCTTTAAAAATGGATTGAATTCCAGACCGTACCTTGTAAAATATTCCATCATTCCTGTTCTCCTCTGCATAAATGTATTTTTTCGCGTTTCACAAACGCGTTTTCCGTTTTATTTAAAAGCCGTATGGGTGTGAGTGTTCTGTCTGCTTCCACAATAAAGATATCCTTTAAATCCGGGGAATAACGCAGGGTAATGCGTTGTTTTGCAAAGCGGCAGTCCACCTCATACTCCACCTGGTCAATTACGATAACGCTGTCAGCAGATACCCTGCGCTCGATTTCCAGAAGGAAATTTTTATCAAGCTCATCTTCGGGAAGTCGATGGAAGCATTCAGGCTCTGAGAAAAAGCGTTCCTGTGGTGATTTTCCCTTCAGTGAGGAATGGGGAGCCCGGTTGTAGGAATCCACGTAGGCAAGCAGATTTCCGCGCAGCTCGTCTAAAGAATGGAAATCCCGGATATCAAGGGAAGCCATCCACTGGTCTTTCATGGTACGGAACCACCGTTCAATTTTAGCCTTCTGTGTAGGGGTATAAGGCTGATCGTAATGCAGGACGGAGCCGATTCTTGCCGCAAGCAGTTCCATCTGCCTGTTACGGTAGGATTTGCCATTGTCAAAGTTGAATATCCGGGGGCGCCCATACTTTGCAACAGCAGATTTGATAACGGACATCAGATTTACAAAGTTGTCATTGAAGAATACATCAATACCTACAATGAAGCGGCTGGCATCATCAATCAGGGCGGTAATGTATACCTTGTGTTTCTGTCCGCCGGCAGTTTTTAAGTAAGGCCCCACGCTGGAGTCGCCACACCAGACCTCATTGACATGAGGACGCTCATAGCGGCGCATATCCCGGCTGGTGGTTGTTTTCAGTTCCAGTGCAAGCTGGTTGACATAGCGGTTAACGGTGGACTCGGAAACTTCACCGGTAATAATGCTGCCATTGTCATGAAGCTGTCTGAAAATCGCCGATGCAGACATGCGCGGATAGTTCAGCTTGAGATATTTAATCTGTTCCTGTAAATCCACATCCAGTTTTCTGGGTTTTCCTTCGTCCACACGCCCTTGTGGGATGAGGGCATCAAAGCCGCCGTTTTTGTAATTACGGTACCAGCGTTCAATGGTGGCGGCTGAAAAATGTTTCACCGTACCGTCGGGTGCAACAGCGCCCTTCTTTGCGGCATCACGGTAAAAGGCATCCAGGGAACTGCATTCCTCTGGAAGCCCGTTTATGATGGGCGAGATAACAGAATAGCGCATCAGGGCGATATCGTGCTGTTTTTCTTGTGTCATATCAGGATCCTCCTTCGTTTTTTATAAGAAAATCTCGTTTTCTTCAGTATAGGAAGAAACGGAAAGGAAGTCGTGTCAGGTTATGTGGTATTCAAAAAAAGAATATTTGGGGTGCAGTGAATCTGCATAAACTGTCTGGCAAAAGCGGAAAAACAACCATGACACAGGACCGCTTTATTGGAAAGGGTTATCTTTTCGGAAAGGAGACGCTGTTTCCAGTGGCGCAGGAAGCAGCGGATGATATAGCGGCAGTTACTCTCATCGATGGAAGGATTCCTGTTCAGGAGGCTTTCCCGCCCCTCTTTTGCTTCGTGGGCGGAAATGACTTCAGCCTGTTCATTCATGGAAGTCTGTGAATAAGGAACCATGAAAGACGGAAGAAGCACATGGGTATGGTGACAGCAGGAACAGATAAGGCGGCAGATACGGAAAAAGAGCTTTCCGGCGGGTGCTTTCAGGGAACGGATATAGTAGCCATGAACGGAAAGGCAGCCAGAGTGACCGCAGGTACAGGTAAGCCTGTGGAACTGCAGTTGTGCAATAAGATTATTATAAAAATTTGGCGTTAAGGGATTGTTTTCTTCTACAAATATGGTTATCATAGTTTTGCAGCCCATAGGCATTGCTATGGTGTGTGAATGAGGCAGGAAACCAAACTTTGGACGGGGAGGTTCCTGCTTCTTTTGTTGACAGTGGCTTTGATATGATAACAGAAGGTGCAGGATAAAACAATCTAACGTAATATTCATCAGAATGAATTATGCTGTACCTTCTTTTAATTTGAGGAATTTTCGAGTAATTAGGAGTGGGTAAAGTTACGAATAACAAGAAGCCGCCCAAGCAGAAATCCATAAAGGAGCTTATGTCGGTTGAAAAGACCGGGGCAGACCTCACGCCGGAGGAAACGGAACGGCTTGCTGCATACCGCTGTAAGAAAGCCGACCAGCAGAGGGCAAGGCGGGAGGGAAAGAAAAGCGACCAGCCGAAAAAGAAAGTCAGTTAGCGCGGACAGCACCACGCCGGGAAGAACAAAAGAAGCATTGTGGAAAAATCCAAAAGTTTAGATTTTTCCACGAATGCCGACTACTACGGAATCCCCCTCATTCCATTCATTTTTATTTATAAATTGGCAAAATAGTTGATATTAAATTGTAATTGATGTTACCATATTTGCAGGTCGTGTTTGCTAATCTTTTATTTCGTGTTTTTTATGCTAAGATACCATATGGAGGGAAGATAATGGAGATAAAAACAAGGAAAGTAAATGATAAACCATTAACAATAATTATTGAATACCCCATATTAGATACTAAAACCAAAAAGCTAATTAAAAAAATTGAAGCTCTTGATTTTGTGGTCAGTGGTAATAGCAACGGAAAGGTTTTTCAAATTCACATTTCGGATATATATTACATGGAAGCTGTAGAAAGAAAAACTTTTTTGTACACGAAAGATGAAGTTTATATGACAGAGAAAAAATTATACGAATTTGAAGAAATATTTAGAGAAACAGGTATTATACGAATCAGTAAATCTTGTTTGATAAACATGGATATGCTTTATAGTATAAAACAATTGATGAACAGCCAACTTGAAGCAACACTGATCAATGGCGAAAAGCTGATTGTGGCAAGAACTTATTTGAAAAATATTAAGAATATTTTAAAGGAGAATGTAAGGTGCTAAAAGAAATTTTGAAAAAAACACTCATATTCGCAGCTGTCATAATTTTAGTGGTATTTTTCTTTTCATTTTTATTGATTGGAATGACACCGGAAATCATGCTTGTGTTTGAGATTTTTATCTTATCCTTTTTTGTTAACGTTATTCAACATTTGGTAAAGCAAGTCATATGCGCGCATTTTTTGATAAATGTTATGATTGAGTATTTTTCCATTTCTATTTTTGTTTTCCTGTATGGATATTTTGTTGAATGGTTTTTTAAATCAAACTGGTGGATGGCGTTTGTATATGTGGCAATCGTATATGTTCCAGCTTATTTTCTTGATATGGCAGTTGTTAAAAAGGATATTCATTATATCAATGCACAATTGGAAGAGAGGCGTAAAAACAATGAGAAAATCTAATGACACAAAGCAATTAATTCTGTTTTTTATCATCACGCTTGCGTGGACATGGGGATTTGGATTTGCCCCTGTTTTTATGGGAATAGAGGGAACGCCGTTAGGAACATTCCTGTTTTATTTTGGCGGCGGTGCACCATCTGTCACAGCATTGTTTATTGTATTCTTAACATACTCAAAAGAACAAAGAAAAGATTATTTTATGCGTTGCTTTAGTTTTCGATATATGGGGATAAAATGGCTTGTCTTAATAATTTTATTCTTTGCATTGATTTCAGTTGTGGGAATTTGGATAGGTGTGTGTCTGTTAGATTATGAAATGCCGGGAATGAATTTTGTTCATGCGATTGCACAAAATCCGTTTAATTTGTTTTTGATATTGCTCATTTCTGTTATTTCCGGTCCGCTAAATGAAGAATTTGGTTGGAGAGGTTATGCTTTGGATAGATTGTTTGTAAGGTACGGATTTACAAAAGCTACTTTGCTCTTAGGCTTTATTTGGGGGATTTGGCATTTGGCATGGTTTTTTACACCGGGGCAGGCACAATATAATTTACTTCAAGATTCGCTATTTGATGCCGTTATGTACATACCAAGTGTTATGCTTTTCAACTTTGCCGTTTCATATGTCTATATTAAAACGAAAAGAAGTATTTTGGCAGGAGCACTGGTACATATGTTTTCAAATTTATTAGGAAGTCAGCTTCTTTCTCCATATTCAACCGAAATCAGCATGACTATTCGATATACTAAAATGTTCTTTTGTGGCTGCCTTGCTTTATATTGTATTTTTTCAAAAAAATTTAACGAGGAATACAATGATTTGATGCAATCAAATAAAGGTATTTAAATACGGTTTGATTTGATTAGCAATCATTAAAGAATGACCATCTTTTGAATTATAAATATGTAACAAATCAAAAGCTACGTATCACCCTATTATGGGAGAATGGGAGAAGTTTGATTGACGCAAAGGATTTACAGGTAACAGTGATTAAAGAGATTGAAATGAAAACGCAGAGCTGATTAACTCAGCGACAAATCGGGATTTGAGAAAAGGAGAAATTACTATGAAACACTTTGAAAGAATGCTGTTACTTGTTATTGCACTGACAGTTGGTGGTGGATTAGGATATAAGTTGTTACCCGATTTTGAACCAGTCATGACGAGTTTACATACAACTCCAACCACATCGAGGGTAGCAAACTCAGCGAGGATCAGACCCGACTGATTTTTGAAACGAACACGATCGATGTCGGAGAAGGAATCTCCGTTGATGACATCATCGAAACAGTCAACCATTTTCGTGCCATTGATTATGTGATAGACCATGCGGAAGAGCCGCTTACCGAAGATATCACCAAGGAACTGCATCGCATTTTGAAGCAGGGTACAAAGGATTCCACGCTTGCGAGGTTTGCCGTCGGCGACTACAAGAAACGAGCTAATGTGGTCGGCGGTAAGGCAACTGCAAAGTCGGGTGAAGTGCCAACAAGAATGAATTCACTACTGTTACGCTATGAGGCGCTTGATACCGTTTCAATAGAAACCATCATCGAATTTCACTACAACTTTGAACGCATTCATCCCTTCCAAGATGGCAACGGCAGAGTTGGCCGGTTGGTGGCACTTAAGGAATGTCTGCGCTACGACATTGTTCCGTTCATCATTGAGGATTCCAAAAAGGCGTTTTACTATCGGGGACTCTCCGAATGGGAAACGGAAAAAGGCTATTTGACCGACACCTGTCTCGCGATGGACAGGATACCTTCAAAAAACTGATGGCTATGTTTGATATTTAACCGTAAGACTGCCTGCGTTTGAGGGCATCTGTTTGAGGGAGATTAAGGTGGTTTAGGGAGGATAATAAATTGAAAACAAATTCAAAGCCAAGAACTATACTTATAATCTATACCATTATCCTTTACAGCCTTTGGAGTTTGTTAGAGTTGTACTTGAGAACAGTAATCGGAATAGACGAATTTACAAAAGAAGTGTATATCAAGAGTGCGCTCTGGCTTATACCGGCAATATTAATTCATTTAAACTTTAGTGACCATATGTTCATCAAAAAAGAGGAAATGTATTTATTAAACCCAAAATGTTGGATATTTGTTCCTATAATGTTATTGTTTACAATTTATATTATAATAGGTGAATATTTAAGCAATGGTGGACTTACGATAAGTGAATCTTTCGGAATCAACACCGTGGTAGAGGTGTTTTCTATAGCTATTGGAGAAGAAATGGTTTTTAGGGGGCTTTTTCTGAATGCTATTTTAAAAGATAAGAAAAAATATTTTGCTGTATTTATCAACTCCTTGATGTTTTTAGCCATTCATTTTCCTGTGTGGATTCAAAGCGGTACTTTCATTTCTGTATTTACAAGTGGGGGATTTATCACTGTTTTGCTATTAAGTTGTATTTTCAGTTTTGCTTTTATTAAGACGAAAAGTATTTGGATATCTGTTTTCTTGCATTTTTGGTGGGATTTATTGCTGTTTATATTTTGATAAGATAAATTCTAGTTGACATACTAAAAAATTAGGGGAGATGAAGGATGAGCATTATAGATAGTTTTGATGAATCACGACCGCTTTTAAACCCGGAGAATATTTATACAAAGGGCAGTATTTCCGATACCTGTATTGTGACGTTTTCCCATGAGGTGCTGAAGGACATTTTAAAAAGATATGATTATAAAGAGGAAACCTGTGCAGCTACTGCAAACGGGAAAATACAGGTATATTCCTTTATGAAAGGAAATGATAAGATCTTATTTTATATGTCACCCATTGGAGCAGCCTGTGCAGGCTGTATTATGGACGAGGTGAGTTACTTGACCGGCGCAACAAATTTCATCGTATTTGGTTCGTGCGGTTCTCTTAATCCAGCCGTGACAAGCGGTAAACTGATAGTCCCCACGGAGAGTTATAGAGACGAGGGATTTTCATATCACTATCAGAAAGCAAGCGATTACATAGAAATAGCAAACAGCAAAAGAGTTTCGGAAATGTTTGATAATTTATCGGTTCCGTATGTATGTGGAAGAAGTTGGACCACAGACGCCATATACCGGGAAACTGAAGGGAACGTGGCAAAGAGGAAAAAGGATGGATGTATTGCGGTAGAGATGGAAAGTGCTGGATTGCAGGCTATTTGTACATTTAAGCAATGGGAACTATATACGTTCTTTTTTGCAAGTGACCTTGTGGATGGAGCGGTCTGGCAAAATGTCAATCTTGGAACTTTGGAAGAGAGAAAAGAGCAGATCAACTGTTTTGAGATAGCGGTGCGGCTTGCAGAGTTAATAAAGAAAAAATGAATTATTCACAGAGTAAACGATATAAAGGGAAAGAGGGATATTCTGACGCTTATGTAGTAGTGCTTAGTAATAGCGAGGGTTCAATGCGCGCTATTAAACTTTGAGGAAGGCACTTTCTGGTGATTTCTATTTTAAAATCCTTATGCTTTAGGAGATTTAAAAGGAAGGCTCGTCTGCCGCAGCAGGTGACACCTTCCTTTAGTGACTAATTTTTCTGTTGTCCGCCAACTGATCGGCACCCGGGGTCCGATAAGCAATTCTGGTTTTTTGGTTGCCAGTCAACTGTCCGGCACCTGAAGTCCGGAATGCAGCAATTATCGCGGCAGAGTTTCCAGCTTTGAAAGGAAAAAATAATTCGCACTAATATAGC
>BLLW01000109.1 GCA_011959285.1 Lachnospiraceae bacterium
GCAACAAGCAGGCTGAAGTAGATTACCTGAAAGCAAAACTGTTTGGTTCTTCCAGTGAAAAGCTGAAAAGTCCTTTTCCGGGGCAGATGAATCTTTTCGAAGAAATGCCGGATGATCGGCTCCCCGAGATTATTGAACCGGAAATCATAGACGTTTCTGCCCACAAGAGAGAACGAAAACCGAAGGCCGCTTATGATGAGATGTTTGATAATCTTCCCCACAGACAGGTTCCGCTTGATACATTAACCGACGAAGAAAAGAAATGCCCTGTCTGTGGAACGCAGATGGTTCCCATCGGAACAGAGACTGTCCGCACGGAGCTTGTTTTTCATCCGGCATATCTGGAACGTGTAGATTATATGGCGACCACTTATGAATGCCCGTCCTGTAAGGACTCTCCGGAACCACAGTTCGTAAAAGATAGAGGTGCCGCTCCGCTGGTTCCCCACAGTTATGTTTCTGCCGGTCTGGCTGCCCATGTCATGTATGGGAAGTTTATCAATGCCTTACCCTACTACCGGCAGGAGAAAGATTTTGAAAACCAGTTTGGCGTTAAAATCGGGCGTGGCACCATGGCACACTGGACGATCTACTGCTCTGAAAACTATTTTACACCAATGATCAATTACTTTCACCGGCTTCTCACCGGAAGAAAGTTTGTTGCAGGTGATGAGACGCCCATCCAGGTGCTAAAGGAAGCGGACAGACGGCCGCAATCCAAATCTTATGTGTGGTTATTCCGTTCCGGTGATGACGGATTAAATCCCATCATCGTTTATCAGTACCATCCAACAAGGAATGGTGATGCTGCTGCGAAGTTCTTTCAGGGATCGGCGCCCGGCACCTATATCAATGTAGACGGCTATGCCGGCTATAACAAACTGAAAGATTTCAAAAGGTGCTGCTGTTATGCACACATCAGAAGATATTTTCTGGAGGCCATTCCAAAAGGTAAGGAAAAGGATTATACCGATCCTGCCGTACAGGGCTTCCTCTATTGCAATAAACTGTTTGAATATGAGCGAAGCTACCGTGGAAAAGGACTTTCTTACAAACAGATATACAGCCGTCGTCTCAAGGACCAGAAACCTGTCGTTGAGGCTTTTTTAGCGTGGATTGATAAGCAGACGGCTCTTGGCGGAAGCCGTCTTGCCAGAGCCCTTACCTACGCAGGAAATCAGAGGCTGTACATGATGACTTATCTGGAAGATGGCCGCTGCAGCATATCAAACAACTTAAGCGAGAACTCCATCCGCCCCGTAACAGTGGGAAGGCGCAACTGGCTGTTCTGCGATACTACAGATGGAGCCGATGCCAGCATGATGGTGTATTCACTCCTTGAAACCGCCAGAGCAAACGGTCTGAATCCTCAGAAATATCTGGAATACCTTCTCGAAGCAAGACCAAATCAAAACATGTCTGACGAGGAACTTGAAAATATGGCTCCCTGGAGTCCTAAAGTTCAGGAATGCTGTGTAAATAAATCATAGAATATTAAATCTGGGAAACTCCCGGACTTTTCCAAGAGAGATACCCTATTACTTAGCGCTTACGCTTTTTCTTTTGTTCGCTATTATTTTCAGACATTAAGAAACCGCAACCCCTTGATTTCTCAAAGGATTGCGGTGCTTATTTTACTTATTTGGCTCTAATCTAAAGATTACTCGATGATAGTAGCAACCCTTCCAGATCCAACAGTTCTACCACCCTCACGGTTTTCTGTGGTGGAAATCAGGGTGATTGCGTGTGATTTTCAGGGCTTTTTCGGTACCTTTTTCTTTTATATGCATCCTGTATCTGAGGTTTTGGGAATTTTTGTTATCATGGTGTTATCACAAAACTCTTTCTAATTCATTTGTGCAGACAGTCTGCACAATTTATTTTTTCATATCAATCCTACTTCTAATCTCCTCCGGATCTGGTAAAGCATTTTTCAAATCCAGCGGAAGATCTGTACACAAATGATATTCGCTTACACCAATAGGTTTCGACATATCTCTTAACGCATATTCTGCAATGGTTCTATTCTCATCTCTACATAATATTAGTCCAACAGATGGATTATCGTCTGGGGATTTAACCAAATCGTCCAGAGCTGACAAATAGAAATTCATTTTCCCTGCTTGCTCCGGTTTAAAATCACCTATCTTTAAATCAATCGCTACATAACATCTAAGCTTTGTATTATAAAAAAGAAGATCAATATAAAAATCCTTTCCGCCAATTTCAAGATGATATTGCTGTCCCATAAAGGCAAAACCGGTTCCTAATTCCATCAATAGCGAAGTAACATTCCTTACCAACTCATTTTCTATATCTGTTTCCAACATATCCTCTGTATAATTGATAAAATCAAACATATATGGATCTTTCATAGTGCTTATAATAATATCCTTTTGTTCAATAGACAATCTGTTTTCAAAATTTGAAATCTTATTTGCTACAACTTGCCTCTCATACAGCTGACTCTTCACTTGGGATGCCAATTCATCTACCGACCATCCATGCTCTAAAGTTTTTTCCAAATACCATACATATTCTTCCTGGCTTGGCACCTTACTCATCAACACTTGATGATGGCTCCAAGTAATCCTTGCCAATCCATACTTATCCACATCATCCTCAGCGAAAATCTGTGCAAACTTCTTCATATACTTTAAATTTCGAACAGAATACCCTTTTGCACCAGGATATTTCAGCCTCATATCCTTAGATAAATTATCAACGAATTTATTACCCCATTTGGAGTTACGAATAATCACACTTCCTATGAACAAGTTTGTTTTCAGCACTTCACTATTCACACTAACGGATGCTCTATATTTAGCCTGATTCACATAATCATTTATTTCTTGTACTGCTTGCAAATACTCATTCGATGTTATAAGCATACTACCTTCCTTCCAAATTGTGCAGACCGTCTGCACAATTGTAAATAATATATTATCTCTTACTCGCTGATGTTTGTTCTTCAGAATCTATGATAAAAAGTTCCCTCGGATTTTCCCCATTATTCAGTCTTGATGCATGAAGTTCCTCTATCCTTTTATCTCGTCCAGGATTTCCAACTTTCACATACACAAATACCCTTTGTGTTGTTCCTTCTGCTTTGACATATTGCTCAATCTGTTCTTCATATCCATGAATATAGTCAGCATTTGAAGAGAGTTTTATCTCAACAACAGTCTTGTCGTTTCCTCTGCTCATCTTCAAATCAACCGGACCCGGACCTTCATTTGTCTCAAAAGTCATGTCTATGTTATTTTGGCTGCAATAATATTTCCCCGAAAGATGTAAAAATCTTTGTAACGACTTTTCCCTTTTACTTGTGGAAGCGGATAATACTTCATCCCATCCTCTATTATTTTCAACCCAGTCTTTAAATATCCAAAGCAATTCAAGTGTTGCATCCCAGCTACTTAACTTTTAATACTTATCTTCCGTCATACTACATCAGATTCTTTTATGACACTAACAGTCATAATATCTTTTACACCGCAGATGTTCCCCAACGTTCACAAACACTAAGTTCTTGAAGTACTTATTCCACACCCAATGCTTTAAACACTGCATCCTCAACACTGTTGTAAAAAATAAGATTAAAGCATCCAATCAGCTCTGCCGGTACACTTCCCAAATCAACAGCAGATGTTATTGGTAAAAGTACTTTCTTTGCCCCACTATCCAAGCATACTTGAAGCGTATTCGCAAGTTCTTCTACCTTCATAACAGTACCGCCAATACTGAAATCCCCAAGAACAACCGCACTGCTTACTACTGGCTTTCCTAATGCAACAGAACAAATCGCAACTACAGAGGCAAGAGACAGATTTTTTGTCATTCCAATACCATTCATATCCTGCACATCCATAATATAATCCTTAGTAGTAAGACTAATTGAACCACTAATTGATTTTGCATTTGCTTTCAGATAGCGATATGCCGTATCCACGGCTTCCTTCGCTTCTCTATCTGTACCCAATCCGGTCTTTTCAAACTTACCATTTCCAGCGGTCATCTGCATTTCCATCTTATAGACACCAAGCATACCAGATTTATTGTGACCAACTGTATATACATGTCCCGGTTTACTCATGCCTTCAGGAATAAGTTTACTGCCCCCTTGCTCTGGTACTGGTACATATTCCTCTGAAAATGTCTCATTATCTATGTAAGCGAAATTGACATCATAAAACTCCATACCGCCAATTTTCTTTTGCTGCTCTTTCACTCTTCGTCTCATCTCAAGCGCAAAACGTAGGATTTCCTCAACGCTTTCCTTATCAAACTTTCCATCCGGATGAATGAGCTTAATCATACCGGATACCGTTTTCTTTACTGCAATTACATCACGCTGGTTTAAATTGTTCCCCAACCTGTAATGATGCGCATAGGCATCTGCATATGAGATTTTTCTAAGTTCACGCACGATCTCTGAAAAATAGTCTGTGATAAAACCGTAGTCATTCGTAAAGAACTCCGGTCTATACTTAGGTATTTCCCATCCCGGAATATAACAATGGATGCGGTCTAAAAATGCCGTATCGTTTCCCATACTCTCCGGAAAAGGCTCAAATAAATGTGAAGTCTTTAATATTGCATCTACACTCTGATTGATATTGCCGACAAATACCATTGAAGCGTAAGCATTCTTTTCCTCTTTACCTCTGGCAAAAGAACCAGATGCCATATAGTCTTTCATAATCTGGACCCCATCCTGATCCTTGAACTTAATGCCCGCAACTTCATCAAAAGCAACGCAGTCCCACATTCCCACAAGACCGACCTGCTTTGTTCCCATGTTATAAAATAAATTTGCCACGGTTGTCTGACCGCCGGACACCAAAATACTGTTAGGACTGATTTCTTTGTAAATATGTGATTTACCAGTCCCTCTTGGTCCTAACTCCACAAGATTGTAATTATTTTCTACAAGCGGAATAAGGCGTGCAAGATGCAGCCATTTCACACGCTTGTCAAATTGTAACGGCTCCATACCCACACTTCTAAGTACCACATCTATCCATTCATCATCCGTGAAATTTTCCCTTGCTTCTTTCACTTCATCAAAGTCAAGGCTTGGCATCTGAATCGGTGTGAGCTTATGAATCAAAAACGGAGAACGGTTTTTATCAGCCTCATCATAGTAATATTCCATCTGGACTATACACCAGATACCGCCACATAATAGTCTTTCATAATCCCGAATATAGCTTTCTGCAATTGGAACTTGCTTTATCCCTAAATTTGAAAACTCAGCTTCGTAAATATCTTCCCTGATATTCAGATGTACAGATACACGGTCAATTACAGTATACGTTCCCTTTTCACGCAGCTTTGCAATAATTTTCTGTGCTTCATCTGGTCTGACATAATTCTCTGCCAGTATCCTTTTTACCGTTTCCACACCAGCCTCTATTTCATCCTCATCCAATGATGAACAATACATACCAAGCAAATATTCCAATACATATACCGGAACATTTGCCCCTTCTTTTATTCTTTTTGTAAGGTCTTTGCGTACTATCTTTCCGGCAAAGTTTCTCTGCAATTTTTCCAAAAGCTCCGTATCGCCTTCATATTGAAAATCGCTCATTCTGCCACCGCCTTTACTTAAAATCCAAAATCATTTGCAAACGCCACATCCATGATAACTTCGTGTCGGAACACTTCCACATCATTACTTTCATCATAAGCTACCAGATAGTACTTTTTGCTCTTGTCATATTTCTTGTTCTTAAATGTAAAACGCATACGGAACAATCTTTTCTGTACATCTCCATCTCTCTTATCTGCCACATAAATATTTTCATTGGAAATCTTTTCGACAAAATTATTTTTGTTATCCTCTGACAGAAAATAGAGCTTATATGTCGTTCCTTTTACCACATCACTGACTGGCTCTGACTGAATAAAATCAAGCGTAGTAATCAGGTTTGTTATTTTCTGTATCAGGCTCACAAGCATAATTTGAACGGCACGTGTTTCCACCGCACCCTTATCCATCTTAATGTCAATTACCGGGACTAACATTTCCTGTGGAGATGAACCGCCATGTACATAATTAAGTCCGGCATTGCCTTTTGCAGAAAATACGCTTGTACTGCAAGAGTAAGATATAATCTTATCGTCTTCATTGCCAAGCATATATCCCAATCCTATATTTAATACGCCATCATCTACTACCGGATCCTTTGCAACAATATATCTGCGCTTTTTCAATTTGCCCGGCTCTTCTGCTGTACTTATCTTATCGCTCTGCTGTACCGGATTTCTCTTATAAATAAATCCGTGATCAGATGTCACAATAAATCGGTAGGTATTTGCACTGTTTGAAATTCTCTGGATAAGTTCTGAAATCTCATCTACTGCTTTTGTACAAGCCCGAAATACCTCATCCTCTGCATTCTCTCCTGCATTATCAATCCGGTCGTGATAAATATAGACCACCTGCTGTGATGTGAAAATTTCTCTAAGCTCCATGCCTTTCAGGGTTTTAATGTCACTGTACTTTACACAACGACTTTCAGCTACATAAGACTGCAATACTGCCTGTCTTGTTGATGTATCAACTGCATACTTCCCATCCACAAGCTCTTTAAAATCGTCAGTCAGTTCTAATGTCTTGTGTGGCAGTAATGCCTCCATACCAAGTCTTGTATAGGATGGAAGTACACTAAGCATTGGCTTAATAGATAAGGAATCCTTACATTTAGGGTTGTCCTGCATCCGCTTATATAACTCGCATCCAACCTCAAAGCGCATACCGTCTGAAATAATTACTACTGTACGCTCCTTATTAGAGCGCACATATTTACGAAAGAAATCTCTCTGTAACGGTATCACTGTAAGTGCATCCTGTTCCTTCAATCCATCATTCCATTTAGGTAACAGTTTTCCAAGATATTCATTTGTATAAATATTTTCCACAAGTTCACGAAGTTCCTCTAAACCGGATGTATCCTCCAATTCATCATAGTCCGTATAGAACGCCCTATAGCTGCAATCTATTACGCAGTCACTTGCCACATAATTATCTATAATCTTCTTGAATCCATCTACCGGCGCATAGCTTGCCTGACTGATGATAAAGTACGCATTACTAAGCATCTGGTAGACCTTTGCGTACTTTCTTCCAAAGTGCATCTTAGATCGTATCTCGCATATTTCACACAAGTTTTTATCATCCAGTCTGGCAATCAAATCTTCTGCAAGCAGTCTCTCTTTTATCCAGCGTATCAGAATAATATCAATTTCTGCAAAGGAATCGCATTCAACCAGAGCTTCCGGCTCATACGTTGAAAGTATCTTTCCTGCATCCAACACCCCTACTACATAAGCTGACAGTTCATCATATCTATCCCTATATAGCACGTTATTCATCAGGTTATCCATGAATGCAATGATATTACCAGATTTATAAGAAACAAATCCTTTCCATCCCTTCGGAAGTTCCGTGCTGATATATCGATCTGCATATGTCACAAACATAGAAATCACAAACTTTTCCAAAGTCGGTGCAGGAGATGAATAACCAAACTGCCGCTCTACATATTTCCAAAATGATTCCAGCAAATCAAATTTACCAAAATCTGCAATAAACTTGTTATCCTCTAAAGTGTCATCCGTAAGCAATACCCGAATCACTTCATCAAAAGAGCAGGTACGTGTCTTACAAACAGCACTCATAAGTCCCATAAGGATATTTTCCTCATTGAAATTCTCTATCTCTAAATCATAGAAACGCTGTGTTCTTTCTTTATTTGCAAAGAATTTAATATGCTTTTCTATGATTGGTTTATATTTTTCCTCAATTCCCAAATCAACCGACAAAAGAGATGCCCGGTCAGCATAAAATCTTTTAGAATAGAGCATTGTGTCCTCCAGATGGTTTTCAGATACCGGAGGTTTCGGAAAAGGCGCATATACCAGATAATTTGTGATGGTATCCACCTTTTCCAAGAAATATTTTGTGTAAAACTGATTACCCTGCTCCAATTTATATACTTTTGCATTGGCAAGCTCAATTCCATCAATATCCTCTGCAAACTCACCTTTTTCATCATACCAAAAGACAAGTTTTCTGGTATCTCCGGAAAATTCTGTATTCAGCTTATCTACAATTTGCTTTAAATTTAATTCTGCCACAACAAGCCTCACTTTCTGCCTATACAGTTCCGCAACATTATTAGGAACTCATCCCATCCTAACGCAATCGTAACAATCGAACTAATCAGACCTATTACCACGATAATGTTGCTTATTATCTTGAATATGGTACTAACTTTTATTTTTTGGCTTCTGGCTGCACTATATAGACCTGCCCAGCATAAAATATCTACCGGAAGTCCTACAAGCCGCCTAATTCCCTCTCCAAGACACGTAATCGGATTGAACAATCCTTTCTTTTCATTCTCGATAGCTCTCTCCAAATTCCCTATATGCCTTTTCAACGCATCTTCACATACCCCCATGAGCTGATTGATTCTTTCCATTATTATAATATTATCTCTTTTAGAGACAGCATAGCGTATTTCAGGCATAATATTCATAAACAGCTGATAGTTTCTACCTTGCACACCATGTAAGGGATCATAAAAACTGCTAAGTACGCCATCCATTCCAAGCTCTTGCTGTATTTTATCAACTTCCATAATAACCGCACTATATTTATTATTGTCTATACGATATGATGAAAAAGTCTCATTAACAAAATCAAAAAATTTATTATTAAACTCTGTCGTGAAGTCGCAACGTTTATTATAAGAATTTATCCTTCTACATTTAATTGTAAATCCTATTACAATCATTGCAACTACAATCATTGCTGGAATTACATGATATATCATTTGTCCTCCAATTCATAAAATATATTTCAATTATTTATAACCACTAAATGCTTTTCAACAAGTTCTTCAATAATAATTTTCAATGATGTAAACTTTAAATGAACATATAATATTTGTCAGTCTAATTGGTACTCTATTTTTATTGCATTTATGCACTCTGCTTTTGTCATTTCTGCCAAATCGGCTTCATTTCGATCTATCACTGATGAAAAAATATCCCATATCTTTGAAAAATATTCGTCCTCTTTTTCTTCATCCCAAAAATCTGTTAAGCGCCGCCAATCTATAGCCCACCGATGCCCCATTACTTCAAACAATTTTAAATTAAAGGTCATAACACATGCTGTACAAATACTTGCACATTCCTGTAATTGTGCATATCCAACTCTGATAGATAATTTGTCAATACTAGGCGGTATATTCAACTGAATAGCATTTTTCCCAGCCAAAACGCGGCTTGAATGAACAATAGCATGGCGCATTTGACATAACTTATCAAATTCATCTAATAGCTCACTTAATAATTCATTTTTATTTATATCAACCTTTAAACTATTTTTTAGTTCTTTTTTTATCGCAGAACTATCTGAAAAGGATATATTTTCAAAAATACCCTTTTCAAATTCTCCACTTCTCTGCCACATCATTGAGCCAAAAGAAACACTTCGATTAGCCGTTTCTCTTTTACAGATTGGACAAATTTTAATACACTCTGTCAAAATTTCTCTAATGTAATTCTCTGTTTTAGAAATAATTCCCACATATAGCAATGGACCTAAAAATTCATTTTCCTCTAACATTTGAATATTCGATGAGTACATTACAATCTTTTTTACTTCTACATAAAATTCATCAATTGGAGCCTTATAAACAGGCATATCTATTGTCAAATAGGATTGAATGTCCTCTACTCTTTCATTTCCAGCTGATTTATTAACACATTCTTTCCAATTTATCATCCAATGTACTCCTCTGCATATGAAGAAATTTTATCAGTCCAATATGGTCCAACACCTGGGACACTCCGTAGTTCTCTATGATCTGTATCCATTAAAATATCCCTAATTGTTCTTATTTTCGAACTTTGCTTTATTGTTTCGACTCTAGAGGGTGTCAATGGTAATATGCTTATATCATTATTTACTAACCCTTCAAAAAGAGATGGGGTAACTAATTTTTCACCACATTCTGAGCAGAATTTAGTATCAGCAGAAATTCTCGGAGTGTGGC
>BLLW01000110.1 GCA_011959285.1 Lachnospiraceae bacterium
GCTCAAGGATATAAAAATAAAAATCCTCTTTGGAAGGAAAGTACTTAAATAAACTCCCTTTACTGATGCCTGCTTTTTGGACAATCCGGTTTGTGGAACTATTTTCATAACCATAAGAACCAAATTCAGAAATTCCGGCACTCATGATAGCTTCCCTTTTTTCATCTTTAAGTCTCCAAAAGAGTGTTGACGGCATAAAAACCTCCTTAATGACCATGTGGTCGTTGATATAAATATATCTAAAAATAATCTATTTGTCAACAAAAGTATGTGGGTAACGGTTCAGCCAGCAAGGGAAAGGCAGCAGGGATGCGGGGGCGGGAGGGACTGGGCAGAGGCAGCGGCGTATCCTATCGTTTCAAGTCGAAGAAGATTTCTTTGAGAAGTCCTTTGCCTATCAGGACACTTATAAAAATATGCAAGAGTATCTTAAGGGGGATAAGGTCCAGTGCTGGGAAGCCTATTATATACGCAATTGTCTGTGGGGACAGCTCTACATGGCGTCCTCCATGGATGGTCTTGCAAATTATGCCCAGCATTATCACGAGAAGCATCCCGGGGAACCGGTGCAGTATTTTTTTATCCAGTAATCATGACATTCACCGCTTCCATCCAGACGTATTTATTGATGCGGTAAATAAACTTAAGTAATTTTACGTAAGGATTGGAAAGCAGCAATGTATGAGAGAATCGTCGGTATCTGCATAGCGGTGGGAATGCTAATATTCAGTTTCCTGATGGGGTGGCAATGATGCCGGAGAGATATCCGGTCAAATAAGGTTGTGGAAGGCGCTGCTTTTAAGTTTTGGCGATAAAGTAAGGATAGCAGGACCGGAGGAATATCAAAAAGAGCCGATTGACACAGCAAAAAATTTTTGTCTAATTACGATATAGATGTCGCTGAAAAGATGTATAATATGAAAAAACACGAAAGGAATTACATCCCATGAATAAAGAAGAGTTATTTGCACCAATCAGAGAAAGATACGGTGAGTTAAAAAAGGCTTTACAAGGAACGGATATAGAAAAAATCAGAAAATTGACGCTGGAAGTCCATGCCATGGTGCATCCGGCAAAAATATCCGGTAGAACGGAAAAGACCATTGCAGATTATGTTCTGGACTATATGATGCAGGGAAATCAAAATGCAATAGTGCCAAGGGAAGATTTTGATGTGGACCTGCACTATGCGGGGACAAGAAAAGTCCCCATGTGCTGGCAGTTTTGGCACACCTACCGCATAGAAGACCTGGTGAGCAATATTTTAATGGCAAATCAAAGCCAGATTTTCAATGCCGAATGGCAAAAGAAAATCGGCGCTTCCATTACAGACACCGGAAATGCGCTGGAGTTTAACGAGGCGGCAGCGTTTGGAAAAGAAATCGATGTCTTGGCACTTCGAGATTATATGATTGCAGTGGGAAAAAATACGCGCGGCATCTTAGAAACTTTGACTTTGGAGCATATACAATCCATGGCGCCATTGGAATGGGTGATGAAAATATTGGAAGAAGGCGGAGTGACTACAGACTTGCGCTCGGTCTGGCTGTTGACATATTGGGGAAGACTTACCGGGGGAGGTATGATTTTGACCCCCATGACCGATCACCATATGATGCATCTGCCGCCCTGCCTGAATCATCTGCCAATTTTAGATGATACAATATGAATGCAGTACAGGTAAGTATTGTATTTTTTTCCTTCTTGGAATTTTATGCCATATAAAAATATTCCGCTTATTGCAGCAATGATTGAAATAGGAATACTGACACAAAAGAGCTTTGATGATTGCCAACATATAGGAGTGGCGATTATAAATGAGTGTGACTGTATCATTCATATTGTGAATGTAAAGACAATCCGGGGCGTAAGAGCAATACAAACTTGGAAGGATATAAGATGATAGAGATATGGAATCTTTCTGTACTATTGGAAAGCGAGGAATAATTATGGTTACGAAACCGAATATCAGTCCTGACTTTACGATTGAAGATATTCATAAAATCAGGGAATACCATTATGAACTGACAAAAGATATGACAACGCAGGAAAAAATCAATTTTTATAATGAAGGTGGAAGAGTTTTTTTGGCAGAGATGGAAAAGAGAAAGCTACAGAGAGCACAAGTTTAGAAATAATATAAAAGGAAACCCCATCATTCACAAGGTTTCCTTTTTTACTGCGGAAGATGGGATTTAAAACGATGCTATGTGACGTCCGCTGTCCTAGATCTATGGCGCAGCCGCTTTACCCTTGCAGGCTGAATTGTTATAAAAAAGAACGATTTTAAGGCATTTACATTGACTTTCCCTCTGCCATGTGATATAAGTAACAAAAATCGGTTCCCGCGGGCAGCGGGGACCATGTGCGTAGAATGGAGATACTGTTATGAGTGATGAAAAGAAGATTCCTTACAAAATCTATCTGGAAGAAAACGAGATGCCGGACAGCTGGTACAATGTCCGTGCAGATATGAAGAATAAGCCGGCGCCCTTATTAAATCCCGGTACTTTAAATCCCCTTACATTTGAAGAGATGCGGGGCATTTTTTGTGATGAGCTCTGTCGGCAGGAGTTAGACGATACGACGGCTTATTTTGAGATACCGGAGGAGATCAGAAAGTTTTATAAGATGTATCGTCCCTCCCCCCTTGTCCGTGCATACTGCCTGGAAGAAAAGCTGCAGACGCCTGCAAAGATTTACTATAAATTCGAGGGAAACAATACCAGCGGCAGCCATAAGTTAAATTCCGCTATAGCCCAGGCATATTATGCGAAGAAGCAGGGGCTTAAGGGGGTGACCACAGAGACCGGTGCAGGTCAGTGGGGAACGGCGCTTTCCATGGCATGCGCTTATCTTGGACTGGATTGCCAAGTATATATGGTAAAGTGCTCCTATGAGCAGAAGCCTTTCCGCCGCGAAGTGATGCGGACCTATGGAGCCAACGTGACTCCTTCCCCTTCTGACACCACAGAAGTGGGACGTAAAATCTTAAAAGAGTTCCCCGGAACCACGGGAAGCCTTGGCTGTGCGATTTCCGAGGCGGTGGAGGCAGCCACGGCACAGGAAGGATACCGTTATGTACTTGGTTCCGTGCTGACACAGGTGCTGCTTCATCAGTCGATAATCGGACTGGAGGCGAAGGCTGCCATGGACAAATACGGAATCAAACCGGACATGATCATTGGATGCGCAGGCGGCGGTTCCAACTTAGGCGGTCTGATTTCTCCTTTTATGGGCGAGAAGTTGAGAGGCGAAGCAGATTACCGCTTTATCGCCGTTGAACCTGCTTCCTGTCCCAGCCTTACCAGAGGAAAATATGTATACGATTTCTGTGACACCGGCAAAGTATGCCCGCTGGCAAAGATGTACACCTTAGGCAGCGGATTCATGCCCGCGCCGAACCACGCAGGAGGACTCCGCTACCACGGCATGAGCTCCGTGCTGTCACAGTTATATGATGATGGTTATATGGAAGCAGTCAGCGTAGAACAGACTTCTGTCTTTAAGGCGGCACAAGAATTTGCAAGAGTAGAAGGCATCCTTCCCGCACCGGAAAGTTCTCACGCTATCAAAGTTGCCATCGACGAAGCCCTTAAATGCAAGGAAACAGGAGAAGAAAAGACAATTCTCTTTGGTCTTACAGGGACAGGCTACTTTGATATGGTGGCATATGGACGCTATAATGACGGTGAAATGAGCGATTATATCCCTACCGATGAAGAACTTGCCAAAGGGCTGGCAGGGGTTCCAAAGTTCCCGGGAAATGAAATCTAATTGTTTACAAAATGATAATATTTGTGTAGTTGAATATAAACTGCAAATCTGTTACAATAAGATTTGCAGTTTTTTGTATAGTGAGGTATCAAAATGAACTTAATCCAGAAAGTATTTGGAACACATAGTGAAAGAGAGTTAAAGCGGATCGAGGATACCGTGCAGGCAATCGAAGACTTAAGACCGTCCATGCAGGCATTATCCGATGCAGATCTTGCCGGCAAGACGGAAGAGTTTAAAAAGCGTCTGGCAGGCGGAGAAACCTTAGACGATCTGCTCCCGGAAGCATTTGCCGTGGTGCGGGAAGCAGCCAGGCGGGTGCTGAACATGGAACACTACAGGGTCCAGCTGATCGGCGGTATCATCCTCCATCAGGGGCGTATCGCAGAAATGAAAACAGGTGAAGGTAAGACCCTTGTTTCCACCCTGCCTGCATACTTAAATGCGTTGGAGGGCAAAGGGGTTCACATTGTAACCGTCAACGATTACCTTGCCAAGCGTGATGCCGAATGGATGGGAGAAGTTCATAAATTCCTCGGACTTACTGTGGGTGTGGTGCTCAACAGTATGAAATCAGACGAGAGAAGAGAAGCCTACAACTGCGATATTACTTATGTAACCAACAATGAACTTGGTTTCGACTACTTGAGAGACAACATGGTCATCTACAAGGCACAGCTGGTGCTGAGGACGCTCCACTATGCCATTATCGATGAGGTCGATTCCGTATTGATCGATGAAGCCAGGACGCCCCTTATCATATCGGGTCAAAGCGGCAAATCCACCAAACTCTATGAGGTCTGCGATATCCTCGCAAAGCAGATGAAGCGGGGCGAAGACATGGAGGACTTATCCAAGATGGATGCCATCATGGGTGTGGAGAGAGAAGAGACCGGAGATTTCATTGTCAATGAAAAGGACAAGGTGGTCAATCTCACGGCACAAGGCGTCGATAAGGTGGAAAAATTCTTCCAGATAGACAACCTTGCCGATCCGGAGAATATTGAGATTCAGCATAATATCATATTGGCGCTGCGTGCCAACAACCTGATGTTCAGGGACCAAGATTATGTGGTCAAGGACGATCAGGTATTGATTGTAGATGAATTTACCGGTCGTATCATGCCGGGACGCCGTTATTCGGACGGTCTGCACCAGGCGATTGAAGCTAAAGAGCATGTGAAGGTCAAGAGAGAAAGTAAGACGCTGGCAACCATTACCTTCCAGAACTTCTTTAACAAATTTGAGAAGAAGGCGGGCATGACCGGTACAGCTCTTACAGAGGAAAGAGAATTTCGTGACATCTACGGAATGGATGTCATTGAAATTCCCACCAATAAACCTGTTGCAAGAAAAGACTTGCAGGATGCGGTCTATAAGACAAGAAAAGAGAAGCTGTACGCTATCGTTGAGGCGGTAAAGGAAGCCCATGCCAAAGGGCAGCCGGTGCTGGTAGGTACGATTACCATCGAGGCATCGGAGGAATTGAGCAAGCTTTTGACCAAGCAGGGAATACCCCATAAGGTCTTAAATGCCAAGTTCCATGAGCTGGAAGCGGAGATCGTTGCGGATGCGGGCATTCACGGAGCCGTTACCATTGCCACCAATATGGCAGGTCGTGGTACGGATATCAAGCTGGACGATGCGGCGAGAGAGGCTGGCGGGCTTAAGATTATCGGTACAGAGCGGCATGAGTCCAGACGTATCGACAATCAGCTGCGCGGACGTTCCGGTCGTCAGGGAGACCCCGGTGTATCTAAATTCTATATTTCCTTGGAAGACGATTTGATGCGCCTGTTCGGGTCAGAGCGTTTGATCAATATGTTCAACGCATTGGGCATTCCTGAAAATCAGGAAATCGAACATAAGACCTTAAGCAATGCGATTGAATCCGCACAAAAGAAGATTGAAAATAACAACTACGGTATCAGAAAGAACCTGCTTGAGTACGATCAGGTCATGAATGAGCAGAGAGAAATCATATACGAAGAGAGGCGCCGCGTGTTAGATGGCGAGAGTATGCGGGATGCCATCTACAAGATGATTACGGATATCACAGAGAATTGCGTGGACATCGTAATCGGCGACGATACAGATTATGACGATTGGAATCTGGAAGAGCTCAATACCCTGCTGCTTCCCACGATTCCGTTAAGGGTCATCAACAGAGGGCGGATCAATACACCGAAGAAGAATGCATTAAAGCAGCAGTTAAAGGAAGAAGCTGTGAAGCTTTACGAGGCAAAGGAAGCAGAGTTCCCCGAGCCGGAAGCCATCCGTGAGCTGGAGCGTGTAATCCTTCTTAAGGTAATTGACAGAAAATGGATGGACCACATCGATGACATGGATCAGCTCCGACAGGGGGTTGGTCTTCAGGCATATGGGCAGAGAGATCCGCTTGTGGAATATAAATTGAGCGGTTACGAGATGTTCGATGATATGACTCAGAACATCCGGGAAGAGACCATCAGGGTTTTATTCCACGTGCGAGTAGAACAGAAGGTAGAGAGAGAACAGGTTGCTAAAGTGACAGGCACCAACAAGGATGATTCTTTGGCGAAGGCACCGGTGAAACGGGAAAATGCCAAAATTTATCCCAATGATCCCTGTCCCTGTGGAAGTGGCAAAAAATATAAGCAATGCTGTGGGCAGCACAAAAAGAATAATTAGAAAAGAAAGAGGTGACGTTAGGTGGTTGAATTAGATCAGATGAAGTCTGAGCTTCAGACTTACAAGAGCCCTTTAGCGGAAGTGAGGGATTCACTTTGACTTGGCAAATAAGTCAAAGAAGATAGAAGAGCTGGAAAGGGAAATGGAGGCACCCGGATTTTGGGATGATCCGGAGATTTCCAACCAGAAGATGAAAGAACTAAAGAATTTAAAGGATACTGTGGAGACCATGGAAGGATTGGAGGCACAGTATGAGGATATCGAGACCCTGATTGAGATGGGATATGAAGAGGAGGACGCTGAGCTTGCGGCTGATATCCGCAAAGAACTGGATGAGTTCATTAGGACCTTTGAGGATATTCGCATCAGTACGCTGCTTTCAGATGAGTATGACGGCTATAATGCCATATTGAAGCTGAATGCTGGGGCAGGAGGTACGGAAAGTTGTGACTGGTGTTCCATGCTTTACCGTATGTATACCAGATGGGCGGAGCGTCGCGGCTTTGCTGTGGAGGTGCTGGATTATTTAGACGGAGATGAGGCAGGAATCAAGTCTGTCACCTTTCAGGTGAACGGAACCAATGCATACGGTTATCTCAAGTCAGAAAAGGGAGTGCATAGGCTGGTGAGAATTTCGCCCTTTAATGCCCAGGGCAAGCGCCAGACGTCTTTTGTATCGCTGGATGTCATGCCGGATATTGAAGAGGATGTGGATGTGGAGATTAATGAGGATGAACTGAGAATCGACACTTACCGAAGCAGCGGCGCCGGCGGACAGCATATCAACAAGACATCCTCCGCTATACGTATCACCCACCTTCCTACGGGAATCGTGGTGCAGTGTCAGAATGAGCGTTCCCAGTTCCAGAATAAGGATAAGGCAATGCAGATGTTGAAAGCAAAGCTATATATGCTGAAGAAGGAAGCAAATGCGGAGAAACTCTCGGATATCAGGGGAGAAATCAAGGATATTGGCTGGGGAAACCAGATCCGATCTTATGTCATGCAGCCATACACTATGGTGAAGGATCACAGGACAAACGCCGAAACAGGAAATGTGGATTCCGTTATGGACGGAGCCATCGATCTTTTTATCAATGCATATTTAAAATGGATTAATGTAAAGGAGCCATCGAATTGATGGCTCCTTTTAATCATAACTTCCGTTTCTTTTCTTAATCAAATCGAGGTAAAAGTTGGCGTAAGTGGTCTGCATATAAGGTTGTATCCACAGCTGCGCGATGCCGCAGGAAAATATACTGAGAATGAGCAAAGGAACAAAGGATACAATGAGATAAAATAATCTTGCACGGCTTCCCAGTATCAGCTGAATGCTCATTTTAAGGAGCTGCTTGGCTGAATAATCTGGAAAATCCACCATCAGGTAAAATACCTGTGAAAATAAGATATAGCGAATATAAATATTGATTACATTGCCAATCACATATAGCATAGTGTAGAACAGGAACAATGGTGCATCTACAGGAAGCTCGTATGGAGAGAGCGCCTTGGATGCCAATTCCATAATGGAAAGGTTTACATAATGTCCCGAAATAAGGGAAGGCAGCGAACAGAGGGTAGAAATTCCGGAAAGGATAACCTGAATGTACAGGACCTTTGAAGTGTCTTCCCTAAAAAAATAAAATAAATCGCTTACAGCAAACGGCTGAAGACAGGCGACTTTTAAGGAGATATAGAACTGACCGGCAAGAAAATAACCTGTAAGCAGCCCAAATAGAAATTGGGCTATTGTGTAAAGAAGAATGTTCAATAAAGTGTTTGTGCCAATGAGCAGGGAAATTGCAAGACTAATCGGGGCGGTACAGAGAAGCTGAATAAGATAGATACCGACCAATGCTCCATAGTTTCCAAGCAACTGTCCCCTTGCCAGTGATTTCAGACTGACAGAAGATAAATATTGATTCATAAAAAACTCCTGTTTGTTTTGAATTTAAACTGCCATATCCAGATTCTGCCCTATAATGGACGCAGCGTCTAAAGATTTGCGGTTCTGGGTATAGGGATTATTTTCGTTTGGGTATTTGATTTTAGTTGCAGTTGTGCCGCCTGCCACATAGCTGCTTCCGCATTCGGGACAGATGGCTGTCTTAAGGGTGACGCTGGCTGAAAGAACTTTTCCGCCGTTTTTAGCTGCTTTGGTAAAAGCGTTGCTCACATGTTCCTGCTCATGGGCTCTGACTCTGGAAGCAGAAGCCTGGGGAGAAATGTGGGCAGCTGATTTAAAGGAAACCATTTCATCAGAACCATCCTGATATTTACGGTTCCTGCAGGTCTCGCATTCTGAAGGAGAAGACTTCCTTCCCGGAGAGACCTTCGTAGATTCGCCGGGATTGGCAAGCGCCTTACCGGCCTGTTCCGTAGCAGAGGTCTGCCTGACGCCTGTATAACCGCCGGCATAAGGATTCATATAATTAGAAGTACCGATCATCATACTGCTCATAAAAAGCCTCCTTTTTATTATTCCATCATTTCTGCATAACTTTTCATAATTTCTTCATAAGAAGTTCCTGTCAAATCCTCAATATCCATTCCCGTCTGCTGCTCAAACTGCCGATCGACCTGTCTGCCAAATTCCACAAGTTCATCTCCGGTCATGGAGAGGAACAGGCTGATAACGGAACCAAAGATTGCCGCAATCAGAACGATTCCGGTAATCGCAGTTCCGATGCCGGCTTTGGCAGCGGCAAGCATTTGCTTTCCATACCCTTTAGAAAGGATTGCCAGCACAATGGCAAGACTTCCAAGAATAATGGGAAGATAAATCGTAAACAAAGTGACAATACTTGCAATGCCCAGAACCAGTGAGACGATAGCCATGGTCTGACCGGGATTACGGATAAACTGGCGCTGCCTGTTTGAATCATATGGGTGGTTTGGCGGGGTATAAGGATTGTTGTTATGATTATAATCCATGGAGTTCACTTCCTGAAAAATGGTAAACATTTACTTATGTAAATTAATAGTATCACTTTTTTAGGAAGAATACAAATGATTATTTTACAGTATATTCCTTTACGACCCAGTCATAATTGTATAGTTTCAATTCATTTCCACAATCCCGCCGCAGGTTCAATTCCACGCGGACCTTTAGATGCTGCCAATTTTCATCTGTGAAGAAATCCTCCAGAAGATAATTGCCGAGACTGCATTCCACCACATTTTGATAGGATTTGATACAGTTTGAAAGATTACACATGGCAAAGGGATGGATTCTTCCGGTCCCGATACCACACTTTTTTATAAAAAACAGCCTCCTTCACCGTACAGATCATGTTCTTGCCATCATGCGTATAAGAGAAAAGAGGGAGCTGCTGACCATCCTGATTTGGAAACTGCGTCGGACGCATATACTCATAATGTACCCCAATCTTCCTGCGGTCATCTCGTTCTTGTACCGGTTTACGACACCCGCCATAGCACCGTTAAAATGCTGACACTCCTGCGATAATTTGAGATTCCTGCCTGCGTCCCTTAAATCCTTTTGAATTTCATTTGCCCAATTTGTTTTCATATAAGGTCTCCGTTTGGTATGTAGTTCACCCTAAACATAGTCCCAACTGTTACTTCTTC